>NZ_JAUZVK010000017.1:0-86191 GCF_031844505.1 Gordonia sp. AC31 | reverse complement strand
CCTGACTGCCTCGACCAACGAGAGCGCGTGGAACATGCCGATGAGCTGGATGCTCGCTCCGGTGATCATCAGTCCGGTGGCTAGCCACACCGTGGACGGTGTGGACGCGGAGCGTGTTCGCAACACTCGTTGCGCACCATGCGTGTCAGTCGTCATGCGATGACAATAGAGCGGTTCGACGGCAGCGAGAGATTCTGCTGCACAGCGCATTGGCCCAATGCTGGTGGGAACCGTGTGGGCGTCCCGAAGCTACGACTGCACGCCGGTGGCAGAACGTCACCGCAGTCCTCATCCGTTCCAAGTGGGTGCTCAGGCCAGCATGAGTCTCGTCGATACGTTGGCTATCGCGGCTTCGAACCGCTCGCGCCCGCCCGCGGTGTTCAAGCCGCGCATCGAACAGTGCGGAATCTTGCCTGCCGGCACGTAGATGCCGGCGCGCGTGATGGATGCACGACGCCAGCCATCGCGAGCGGAACCACCGAGAAGCAGGACGATCTCGAGATTTGGGAGCAGACTTACCACTTCCCGGGTCCAACGGGCCCCGCGCGCCCGCTCCGCCGGGGTCGATCCGCCGTTCTTCACACCGGCAACCGGGAACGGCACCACGTTCCAGTGGACGACATCGCCCCAGTCGACTCCGTGGCGGGCATACGCCTCGCGGCAGTTCCGCGCGGTCCGGTCGTTGTTGTCCAAACTCAAAAGGCCCGAGCCGCTGGTCGATTCGGCCTTGGTCGACGGGTTGTCGAGTAGCACGAGCATCCGAGCGTTGACACCGCCGGTGTCGGGGTCGACGTAGGGCACCTCACCGCGACGCAGGCCTTCGGTGTCGGCTACCCGATCGGCGAGTTCGTTGAGTGGCGCTACGTGGGGTTCCCGAATCCGCGCCATCTTCGCCGCAACCACGCTCGGGTCCGCGTTGCGTCCGTTCACCGTGCCCAAGATCGCAGCCTACGAGGCGATTGCGGGAAAGACGATCACCGAACCGTCCTTCTCCTGGACCATGTCGATGGTGACCTCCGACTGCCGTCCGGCTAGTTGTGCTGTCTGCCCGAGATCGCGAAGTCGACGAGTTGTGTTCAGAAGCTTGTCTACCTCTCCCGATGAGAAGACGACGTCGCGGATGCCGTGAGACCTGTCCAGTTGCAGCGCTGACAGGCGGAGGAGAACGCCATCCAGGCGGCGATCGAGTGCTTCGATGTCGTGCTGCTCCTTATGCAGCAACGCAGCGAAGCGCTCGAACGGGTTCCCTTCCGACAGTTGCGCGTGCTCGACCGCTTGGAGCACGATGACGCGCCGCTTCATCGCGATCGCAAGCTGGGCAAGCTCGACGTGGACGTAGAACTCGCTGTCTGCTGCCTCGACACCCGGGATCGCCTTCGCAAGGTGGTTCAGTTCGACCTTGTCACTGTCGAACGTCTGCAGGGCCTTCTCCCACTTGGCGATTCGGGATGTGGCTTTCGACACGGCGTTTTCGATCGCGAACACCGCGGAGTCCAGTCCCAGGGTCACTCCGATGCGCCCTTCGTCGAGCACGATCGAGGTCGCCTTCTGGATAGCACCCCGGCAGGCCTCCAACGCGTGCCGCTCGGACTCTAGTTTGTCGGCGACAAGCTTCTCGAGTAGTTCAGTGATCCGTTCGAGGGTCTTTTGGCGCTGCTGGTCGGCGTAAGCGCTCACACCCACAGCTACAGCCATCAAGACCAGGGGAGCGGCGACGGTCAGTGCACCGGCGCCGGCGGCGGCAACTCCCGCCGTCGTCGCCGAGCCTGTCGCGGCACCCGCCGCGGCGGCCTTTCCCGCAGTCACAGGTACGAAGGATGCTTGCGCGGCGATCTTGGACCCATTCGTGAGCGCGCTGTGCACGCCGCCCGCGACGGTCGACGACGCCATCGGCTTGACCATGCCGCCAGCTACCTGTGCCGCAACCTTGGTTGGCAGGACCATGCGGTACAGCGTTTCACCGCCGTCCGTAACGACTTTGGGCGTACTCTTCACCAGCTGAGACAACTGCTGCGCCAACGGGCTCACTCCGTGCAGATGGATGCCCTTCGAACGGTCGAGCGAGTCCGGCACTGTATGAGCCTCTAACGTCGTGAGGGGCGTCTCGCTGAGCTCTGCGAGCGCACGTCGAAGCCCCGCGAGTCGATCAGGAGTCAGCGCCGTGTCGCTCAGGACAGCGGGAATATCCGCCTCATCTGTGGCCAGCGTCCACACCGGTACCTGGACGAGTTCGTTGGACATCGGACCTCCATCTGCGTGGGAACGAACCGAATGTATCGGACATGGCCGACACCGTCGCGGTTGGTCCGAACGGACTACAACGCCTCGCGTACTGGTATGGACACCCGTCACCAGGTCTCGGAAGCAGTAGGCACGCAGACGAATCGAGTTCGATGCCGAACTTGTGGTTCGAATCCTCGGTTTGCCTCCCGTCGGTTGGCCAACCGCTACAGTGACCGAGTTGTCCGGATGCGCCTTGCGCCCAGGGCCCGTCCGCTGGCCGAGGATCCGCCTGCCGGATGCACCGGTCGAGCTGTCGAATGCGAGGTTGCTGTGTCATCTGTAGGGCGAGGTTGGACGCTTGTCGACGTCGAGACGTCCGGATTGAGTTCGCGTCAGCACCGTGTACTCAGTTTGGCCGCGATCGCGTTGGACACAAACGGACACGTTGTCGGCGAGTACTCGTCGTTGTTCAACCCCGGATGCGATCCGGGTCCCGTTCACATCCATCGCCTTACACGCGAGCGTCTCAACGGTTCGCCGACCTTTGACTCTGCAGTGGAGCACCTACGTGAACTGCTCGAAGGTCGGACGCTGGTTGCGCACAACGCGGTCTTCGACCACGGCTTTCTCGTTGAAGAGGCGCGACGAGCAGGGGTTACTCTCCCGATCACTCATCGCTTGTGCACCATCACCTTGACGCGGCGGCTCCAATTGGACGTCCCCAACGCGAAACTCTCGACACTTGCTCAACACTGGTCGGTCCCACAGCGAGCCGCCCACGACGCCGGCGATGACGTGCGGACCTTGCTGGAGGTGTTTCGACGGAGTACCGGTCTTGCAAGCACTTTGGGATTGCCACTGCCTGTCGTCGCGTGCGGTGCTGCGACTCGCGCGTATCCAGACAAGGTCACCAGAGTGCCTTGCCCGTGGACCGACCCCGGCCGTCATGACTCGGCTGTGGGACTGATCCAGGGCACGAAAGTCGTGATCACAGGACCGACGCATGCGCCTCGCCTCGAGCTGGCTCGCCGTCTGGCCGATGCAGGATTGGACGTGATGAACGCGGTGAGCGGCAAGACGGGGTTGCTAGTCGCCAATCCCGGGCACCGGACAGCCGCAAGTTGCAGCGCGCCCAAGAACTGGGAATCCCATTGGTTGATGAAGCGACTGCGGTCTCGTTGTCCGAGCGCGTCGTGCCCGGCACACTGAAATCAGTTCCGGTGATAGAGGTCATTCCTTCGCCGGCCCGGACTCGCGGGACACCCCCGCGACGGGCGTCGAGTTCACTGCCATGGTCCGGTCGACGGGTTCTCGTGCTGGGAGGACTCCACAGCGACGCGACGGCGGTGCGGGCACGCCTTGTCCAGCTTGGTGCGGTGCCTGCCATCAACTTGACTGCTGCAGTCACACACGTTCTTGTGCTGAGCGGGGGAGAAGCCGATGGGCGCTTTGCAAAAGCCCGTGACCGGGGTCTCCCGGTCCTTGAGGCCCATCATGTCTCGAGTGTCGCGGACGCCAGCGAACCAGCTGTAACTGAACCGAAGGGCGTCGATGACGGCACCGCGGAAACGAGGCCCGCGCCAACGTCGTTGCCCGCTGGTGCCGTCGTCGACATTCCGAACGGGATGGATAGATTCACGGTCAACGTTGCGTGGACATCTGCGAAGAGCGACCCGTCCAACGACCCCGAAGTCGATGTCGTTGCATTCGAGTTGGCGAGTGACGGGAGAGTCCCGTCAGACGACGAGTTCATCTTCTACAACCAACCGGCCAGTCCAGATGGTGTCGCACGACTTTCGATCGACGGTGACCGCGAGCAAGGCGTCAGCATCGACCTCGCCGCGGCTCCAGACGAGATAGAGCGAATCACGGTTGGAGCCGCAATCGACGGCGACGCAACCTTCGGGGATGTCGGCGCTATCTCAGTAACGGTTGACTCAGCCGAATTCACCTTCGCAACAGCAGTTTTAGACGCCGCGACGACTGAACGATCGATGATCGTCGCCGAGATCTATCGACGAAATGGCCTGTGGCGCTTTCGCGCAGTCGGCCAGGGCTACGACGACGGCCTCGCCGAGTTCGCAATACGACACGGGGTGGAGGTTGAGGAGTGACAGTAATGGAGAAGGGCGATGCCAGTGTGCGCACGAGTTCTGACTGCCGCCAGAGCGACCACTCGCGCCCAGGCTCTGAACACCAGGGCCGCTAGCGCGGAATCTGGTTCACCGTTGCGCTTAGGAAGTCTGTAGCGACTTCGCATAAGGCCTGTGTAGGAGGCGGTTCCAGATCGAACCTGCTAACCGTAGTTACTACTACCGCACTACCCGACTGTATGTAGACCGAGCAAGCTCCGGCCCCGATCGAACTCACAAGGACTCGTCGCCCGTTCAGGAAAGTATCTGGGAACCAGGTCTTGCCTGCCTGATTCAACTTCTTGTGCCCCGTCAACCCTTCGGCGGGACGAATGATGTCACCCACGAACTGTGCAACGAAGGACATGTCGTCGTCGCCGTACTTCCATCGGCATCCTCTCGCCGTCTGGAAGTCGGACCCGGCCACGTCAACTGCAGAATCTGCAACTAGACCGAACTGACGCAGCGTTTCACTCGAAACCTGAGTACAGGGCTCGTAGGGTGACCCGTCATTGTTGATGCTCCAGCGGTTGGGAAACTCCGTTTCGAAGGGCAGAGCTCTACCAGCGTCGTCGGTCTGCCTGACCGCGGGAGTCGACGTCGACTGCACTTGAGAGGAAATCGATTCCGATTGAGGTAGCCCAGGGGTCGTACACCCCGCGAGGCAGGCGCCGAGCGCGAAGGCGGTCGGCAAGATACGAACACTCCGGTTCATACATTTACGCCTTCAGATCGGCAGCGCTTTGCGCATCGATTTCGTCGATCCTCTGACCTGCGACTTGGCATTGCTCGCGGAGAGCCCGAGCAAGCGTAGCTTGTCGCTTGCACTGGTCAGCGAGTGATGCGACTGCAGACACCAGCAACCCATAGAACCGTTCTCCTTCGACGCAATCACCGAAGTAATTCGATTCAGCCACGCCGACCAACAGGGTGTGAGCGGCTGCCATCGCCTCCTGCGTGTCCCGAGCCACAGCGGCGCGACGCTCCCAGTCAGCACGCTCTGATCGCAGTACAGTTCCTCGACCGTGCGGGCTGACGGGCATTTCCGGGACGGCCTGGGGCAGCAGAGAGTCGTCGGCGAATGGCGTGCTCATGGGTCCCCCTCCCGGTGACGGACCCGTGCTGGGGCCGACTCGTCGAACAGACTAGTACGACGCGGGGTATGTGTGACGGGGGCCGCCGAGTTGTGGACGAACTCGCGACAAGTGCGTAGTGGCGGATTCTGGTTCCACCCCACACAGGGGCTCAAGTTAGAAACGAGATTCCGTAGTCTACGTGGACTAGGCTCGGACGGCGCTCAACCTGGCGTGACCGCGAGTACGGGTTCAACCGACCTGTGGACACCACCGCGAGAACCCCAGCTTCATGATCTAGCATCAGCCGGCACACGGTGATGACTGCGGGGGAGTCCGGTGATGACGACATATGTCGATGAGGTGCGGGCGTATTTGTCCGGTTTCGGCGATCCACCTCGGCTCTACGATGCCCTCCGCGATACCACCCTCGCTGTTCCTCTCGACCTCCACGGACGCCTGTTTACGCTGGTGGAGGCCGGTATCCCGTGGATGCTGGCATTTACGACGCCGGAACGCCTGCGTGAATTCGCCGAACTCACCGACCGCGACCTGGACGAGATCCGCTACCTCGACGTTCCCGGTCATGCGCTGATCGACCGAGTCCTCGACCAAGCCCCCGAACCCACCGGCCTCGTCGTCGACCCAGCAACGCCGTCGACGATGACGTTCCCGCCATCCCGCGAGCTGACGCCGCACTGCTACTACGACGACGAGGGCGAGGTAGTCCGATGACCGACAATCTGAAAGTCGACCCCGCCGACCTCGTCAAGGCCAGCGCCGGCATCAACGGCGTGATCGACGGGCTCGCCGACACCGGGGTCGGTTCGGACTACAGCGCCGCGATCGGTCGCGGCTACGGCGATCTTGACCTCGACGGCCGAGCCATCGGTCACGCGGACCCGAAGAGCGGACTCGAGGAGTACTGCGACCGCTGGGAATGGGGCGTTCGCGCGCTGGTCACCGGCGCAGCTGAGATCTCGAAAGGACTCGGACTCGGAGCGAGCCACTACGAACGTGAGGAGAAGTGGGCGGGCGACCAGCTCAAGAACTTCACGATGGACGTGATCGGCGACCCGAGCCTCACCCCGGAAGACCTCAAGACCATGTCGTGGGGCGATCTGTGGGAGCACAACAAGAACGCAATCACCGACCCACAGTGGGCCCTGACGCCGGAAGAGATGCGGAAACACCAGGAGCTCGGTGAACAACTCCGAGGGATGGTGGTCGAGGACCTCGAGACCATCGGACGCCATTCGGTCGATCCGTCGTCGCTTGTCACCGACACGATCGACGGCTTCGAACGCGACGGGTTCACCGCCCCCTCACCGAGCACCGCCGAGAGCAAACCAGCTGACAAGCCGGAGACGAAGTAAGTGGGCCTGTTCGACGTCTTCGAGGGCGGGAAGGAGGTCGTCGGCGGACTCGTCGACGGCGCCACCGAGCTCCTCGGCGGCGGTTTGCGGGCCGTCGGCCTCGACAGTATTGCCACCAACGTCGAAGATCTTGGTGACGACGTCGCCAACTCGCTGGGCGCCATGCCCGACGAGAAGAATCTCGACGAGACCAAAGACCCCAAGGAGCTGATCCTCGGCGACCCCGCCGGTATCACCGCTCTTGCCGACAAATTCACTGGTTTCGCCGGCAATTTCGTCGCGGCGGGTGAAGGGCTGCGCGGCATCTCGGTCGGCAACTGGTCCGGCACCGGCGCCGTGGAGTTTCGGGACGCATCCGGACGACAGGTTCCGCAGTGGTTCGCAGCAGGCGACGCCGCGTCCAAAGCCGCTGCAGCACTCGCTGGTTGGGCTGGCGTCGTCACCTTCGCGCAGCAGAAAGCCGCCGAAGCCGTGCGCATCTGGGAAGAGGGTGAGCGCAAACACGCCGAGTGGGTCACCAAGGCCAACATCTACAACGACGAACTCGACGACTACAAGCACGATCGACGCGACACCCCGCCGACACATCCCGGACCCGACCCCTGGCCCGGATACGAAGCCGAGGCGGAGCGAGTCCTCAAAGTCGGCCGCGACCATCGCAACTCGTCGGCCCCGGGCGTCAAGGCCGAGCTGAGCGAAGCGGCGAACATGGCGCCGCCGATGCCGTCCGCGTTCGATCAGGCGCGAATGACCGCCAGCGACGTCGGGACCGCCGCGTTCACGAGCTTCACACACTTCGAGGCAGGTCTGATCGGGTCGGTCACCGAGGTTGTCAAGGGGCTCAACATGATGCTCCCGCAGAACCCGTACAACATCGCAAACCCTCACCAGTACATGCGCAACTCGGCGACCATGGCCACCGGGATCGTGCACCAGGTCGCCCATCCCGACGAGTTCGTCCGGAACTTCGCCGGATCCGGGTGGTCGACGGATCCGTCCCAGGCGCTGGGCAACGTCATCGGCAATACGGTGATGATGATCGCGCCGGGGCCGAAGGGCGGCGGCCTGCTGACTGGGTTCACGAAGGTAGGACGCAACGCACCGACCCCTTCACCGACTCCACACATCAACCCGACACCACGTCACCCAGGCGCCCCGCCCGCGTCACCACACCCGTCCCCCGCGCCGCACGGATCGACCCCAGACACGCCTGCTGCCAGTCCCAGTGCCGAGTTGCCCGGGCGACAGGGTCCCGACCTCGCAGTCGACCACAATGCGCCTCCGGTCCCCAGAGCTGACGGTCCCGCGCCGGACGTGCCGGCGGCCGAGCCCCCGTCGCGCGCCGGCTCGCCGAATCCGGCTCCCACGCCCGAGGCTCCGGCACCGCCGTCGGGTGCTGTCGACTCACCGCCCAGCGGGGGCGCACCTGAACCACCCACACCTCGCCCCGACGCCGGGTCGCCGGATCAGCCCGTCGCCGGCGGACCTGTAGACGGCCCCGGCCCGCACACACCCGGTCCCGAGACCCCCGCGCCCACTCCGAATCCCGAGCCCACTCCCTCGCCCGTTTCCGACGGACCGGGATCACCCACGCCGGGACCCACGGACAATCCCTCTGGACCACGAAACCTGGGCGACGACGACCCGCCCGGACCCAGCCGCGGCGACACCACCACTCCCGCAGTCGCACCCAGTGGCGACCATTCACCCGGCCAGTCCACTCCCGGACACAACGCCGTCGACCGCGATGGCGCACCGAACCCGACACACCATGAACCGTCGGCGCCCAAGCCCGACGAGCCCGTGGTTGACCGGACCCCAACCCGGCACGATGAACCGACGAGCGAGCACCCACCCAAAGCCGACGAACCAGCGAGTCCGACAACACCTCACACGCGACCCGACTCAGACGCGCCTGGTCCACGCCCCACGCCGGCCTCGATCCATCCCGACGCGCCGACGACTCGACCAGACGTCGTCGAAACCCCAACGCGCACACATGAGCACACCGACACGCCCGCAACCGGACCCGTCGGGCCGGTCGCCGGCCACCACCCGGTTTCGACGCCACATGCCACACCCGATCCCGCGCAATCGAAACCCGCTCCGACGTCGGCTGGTCCCGTCGCCCCGGCGCGTGCGGATGCTCCTGCGACGCCTCCGCGCGCACCCGATCACACCCCGGACCGCACGCCGCCCGCGCGCACCACACCGGAGTCGACTACACCGCGCGACCTGGACCGCGGCCGTCCGGTTCCGTCGAACACCCATCACGTGCCCGAACCCACCGTGCGGAACACGCCGGACACAACACCCAACCCGCCGCGCACTGGACCCGACGACCGTCCGATCCCGCCGACGGTGGTTCCCGACCGCCCGTTCACACCGGAACGCCCGTCGCCGGCCAGCCCGCGTCCGGCGAGTCCCGATGCACCGTCATCGCCGCGCGACCCCGCCCCAGGTAATCGACCTGACGGCGACAACCCAGACGTCGATAACTCCGCCCCGGACAACGACACCGGCGAACCGATCGACCCCGCCCACCCCGAACGCACCGACGCGGGCTCGACCGATCGCGCCGACACCAGCGAGGGCAATGAGGCGCCTGAGCAGTGTCGGAGCAACGGCGAGCCGGTCAACGTCGCAACAGGCGAGTACTTCCTTCCGCTGACCGATGTCGACCTCCCGGGCGTCCTACCGCTGCGGCTCACCCACCGACATCGCTCGCGATACCGCTGGGGACGGTGGCTCGGGCCGACCACGCCGTCGACGTTCGACGCCCGCGCCATCGTCGGCGACGACCTGGTGACCATCGTCGACGCCGACGGCACGATGACGAATTTCCCGAAGCCGCAAGATGACTCCGAGTCGCGAAGCGTGAACGACACCGACTGGGAACTGCGAGCAACAGCGACGGACGGGTACCAGCTGACCCATGTCCGCACGCTCGTCAGCTGGTTCTTCATCCCGATCCCAGAACTGGACGGCGTCGACGTCACGGCCGGGAGCATCGCAGTCTCCGCGATGACCGACCGTCATCACAACCGCATCCGCTTCGTGTTCGACGAGCACGGAAGACCCTCTGCGGTAGAGCATTCCGCCGGTTACCGCATAGAGGTGCAGTGCGACAGCGCTCGGATCCTCGGCTACCGCTTGGTTGCCGGGGTGAACGGCGTTCCGGCCAACCAGCAACTGTGCACATTCACCTATCACCGCGGCCATCTAGCCGCGTCGACCAACGCCGTCGGTGCGACAACGCGTTTCGGCTACGACGACGCCGGGCGGATGACCTGGTGGCGCGACTCGATCGGGATGGAGTACTGGAACCGGTACGACGACCTCGGCCGTGTGACCATTCAATCCGGCATGAACGGAGTGTGGTCCGGGCGGTTCGACTACCAGCTCCGGACGGCGGGCCCCGGGTCGATAACGACCTACACCGACGCCGTCGGCGCGACGACGCTGTACGGCATCGATGCAGACAATCGGGTGCGGCAGGAAATCGACGCGCTGGGTCGGATCACCCGGACCGACTACAACGACAGTCGGCAACCGATGGTGCTCACCGGTGCAGATGGACTCTCGACACGGCTGCACTACAACGCTTTCGGTGATGTCGAGCGAATCGTCGGACCCGACGGTGCAGCGACGGAAGTGAGTTACGCGGGTCCAGGACGGCCGGACCGAATCGTCGAACCGGGTCCGGTCACCACGCGAATCGCTTACACCGACAATGGAAGTCCGCTGACGGTGACCGACAACGCCGGCGCGGTCACGTCGTACACCTACGACGAACACGGCGCACTGACGTCGCTCACGGACCCCGACGGCGTGATGGTTCGCTACCGCAACAACGCGGCCGGACTCCCCACCGAGATCGTCGACGTGCTCGGCAACACGACGCGGATCAGATTTGATGCGTTCGGGCGGCCGGTCGAGGTCGTCGACGCCGAGGGCGCCAGAATCACCGTCGGGTACGACGCGATGGGGAATCGGACCAGTCTCGTCGCTCCCGATGGTGGACAGTCGCGGTGGGAGTACGACGGCGAGGGCAATTGCGCCGCCTACGTCGATCCCGTCGGCGCGACCACGCGTTGGGAGTACGGCCACTACGACCTGCCGGTCGCGCGGATCGACGCGGACGGGTCGCGAACCGCGTTCACCTACGACACCGCCCGCCGACTCGTCGCGGTCACCAACCCGGACGGTCTGGTGTGGAGTTACTCGTACAACGCGGACGGGTCGTTGCAGTCCGAGGTCGACTTCAACAACGCGACAACGACCTACGCGTACGACGCGGGCGGACGGCTCGCTACGCGGACGAACGCGGCCGGGCAGACTGTAGCGTTCGAGTACGACGCGGCCGGTCGTGTTGTCGCCGAACGTAGTTCCGACCCGCTCAACCCCGTCTTCGACGGGGAGGTCACCGAGTACAGCTACGACCTCGCCGGGCGGCCGGAGAGTGTCGTCGGCGCGTTCGGACGGTGGCACTCGACGTATACGGCGGCGGGCATGCCTTTACTGACCGGCGTGAACGACGGAACCGGCGACTGGGTGATCGAGTCTGGTTGGACGGGCGCGGGCCGTTCGGCATCGGTGACGACGCCAACCGCAGTGCACACGCGTTACGGCTACGATCCGCGCGGCGTGCTCGACTTCATCTCGACCGCGGGACGTACCTGCGACATCACCACCGACGCCTCCGGTCGCGAGCAGCGTCGACAATTCGACGGCACGGCCATCGATTCGTCGTGGGATCTGGTCGGTCGGTTAGTGGGCCGGTCGGTTGCGACGGTCTCTGCCAATCCTTCGACGCTTAACCTCGGTTCGAGTGGATCGGCCGGCGGGAGACCGGAACGCACCGTAGCACGAGCCGAGTACACCTACCGCGCCGACGGCATCCTGACCGCTTCGACGACGACGCTCGCTGATCGTGGCCGGACCGACTACCAGGTCGACGTTCTCGGGCGGATCACCGCTGCGGTCAGTCCGAGTGGCACTGAGCAACTGACCTACGACGCGACCGGCAACATCACCGACTACGGGATCTCGGGTTCGCGTTCAGAGACCAGGCCTCCCGGTGCGCAAGACTCCGGCCAACCCCCGCCACCTGGCCAGCCAGGCGCAAGCCGACCCCCGCTCCCTGAGGTACGAGGCGCTAGCCAGTCTCCGTCCCCTGAGGTGCGAGGCGGTAGCCAGCCCCCGTTCCCTGAGGTGCGAGGCGCTAGCCGAGCCTCGAAGGGTCCCCGCTGGCGATACTCCGGCACCCTGCTCGTTGACGACGGCCGGACGTCGTACCGGTACGACCCCGCGGGCCGCCTCACCACGATGAGTCGCAGGCGATTGTCGCGCAAACCCGATGTGTGGCATCACGTCTGGGACGCTCGCGATCGGCTACGCAGCGTGGCCACTCCCGACGGGACGACCTGGACGTACACGTACGACCACCTCGGGCGACGCCTCAGCAAGACCAACACGGCAACCGGGGCAGTCACTCGGTTCCACTGGCACGGCGAGCAGCTGGTTGAACAGACAGAGTCAGTGCCGGATGCATCGGACGCCGGAACCAACGCGGGCCTCACGGCGACTACCTGGACGTTCGCGCCCTACGCGTACACACCTCTGGCGCAGACGCGCAGTACAGAAACGATAATGGCGTCGGACAGTCCTGAAGAAAGGAATAGCGCACCCGACGCGGACGTGAGCCTCAACCTCGGCTCACCTGGGGTCGCGCCGTCGAGGCCCGTCAAGTGGACCCAGACCGAAGTCGATCGAGAGTTCTTCGCGATCGTCACTGATCAGATCGCGACACCGACAGCGCTCGTCGACCCGCACACTGGCGAAGTCGCCGGGCACTCAGCGAGAACTCTCTACGGCGAGAGCACGTGGGTGGGCTCGTCGACGCCGTGGGCGTTTCCCGGTCAGTACGCGGACTCCGAGAGCGGGCTGTACTACAACCGTTACCGGTACTACCAGCCTGGGACCGGACGGTATCTGAACCCGGACCCGCTGGGACTAACGCCTGCTCCCAATCCGCATACCTATCCCGCCAACCCGACCGCGACTATCGACCCACTCGGCCTCACCCCGTGCTCTGGCGATGAGACGGTCAAGAGATACGGTCCTCACGTAGATGGGCCCCTGGAAAAGTGGTTGGCCGAAACATTCCGAGGTGGCAGCTATACAGAAAGAGTGTCGACGAGTCCGATGACGTTATATAGGACGTACACAGAAGGCGGACGTCCTCTTGGTCAGTTCTGGACTCGGACTGAACCGAGCGGCCCTTTGCAGGCTCGTATCGATAGCGCACTGAACCCGGAGTGGATGAATCAAGCCACAGCTGTGACCAGGATTGAAGTTCCGGCTGGCACGAAGTACTTCGAGGGAGCTGTCGCGCCTCAGGAAATCTATGCAGGAGGCGTGCTTCTCGGCGGTGGAAATCAGATAGTCTTCACGCCGGGCATGATGATTCCCAATTCTTGGATTCGTTAGAGCGATCTCATGGTCAGAGAGGTGCAGTCATGGGCAAGAATCAATGTCAGCTAGCAATTGACGCACTGACGCAGTTCTTCAACACGTACTCGACGTCAACGCCGATCTACATGGAACTGCCAGACGTCCCAAGAGGAAGGGCGCTCGACTCGTACATTGAACTTGTTTCAGTCGACACGCTCCCTGAGAACCGTATCCACGCGGATCTCGGGTATGGCTGGGGGTTCACGGTCATGCCCACCGAGACGACCCTGGACAGCGATCTGTTCACCCTCACCATTGAGGGAGAGGAACTGGACTTCGAGACGACGAGCGTCCTCCGACGGTATCACCAAGGGTGGGTGCGCTTTTTTGTCATTCCCAATACCGACTTCTCAAACAAAGCGAAGGCGACCAATGGTGCGGATCTGAAAGAAGTCGCTCGTAGAATTAAAGCGCCGAATTGACCATACTCGTGAACTAAAATCAACGAGTCACGCCATTGACCCCAAGTTTGGACTCCGTTGAGGTTCCTAGATTGAGGGCAATCACTGCAGTGGCTACTCTTGCAATAGGCCTGATCGGAATCACCAGCGGATCCGAAGGTTCGATCCGCCCCGAGAAGTCGTCTTTAGAGATGCCCGTCGACGTGGCCTGGAGAATGGTCAACCAGAACCTCAGCGAACTTGTGCCTGAATGGCAGTCGCACTTCCTTTTCCCGAGCAGCCGATGACGCTGGCAGGTCCCCGATAGCCGGTCCAGGCAGTTCTAGAGCCAGTTTCTTCTAGCTGTCGGTCAGTCGATCTCGCAGCCCACAGGGTGGTGCTGGTGGGTGCATCGGGCAGCGTACTCGGCCGGGGTCTGGTAGCCCAGCGCCGAGTGGCGGTGCCGGTGGTTGTGGTCGTCTTCGAAATCTTCGATCACACGCGAGCTTCGAGCAGGGTGGGCCAGCAGTTGCGGTTCAGGCACTCGTCGCGCAGCCGGTTGTTGAACGATTCGATGAACCCGTTGTTCCACGGCGTGCCGGACGGAATATAGGAGATGCCTACCGACCCTGCACAGAACGCCTGGAGCGCCTCTGAGATGAACTCAGGGCCGTTGTCCATGCGTAGCACCATGGGTGGGCCACCCCAGATCGCGAAGGTCTTCTCCAATTCCTCGACCAACCGGTCGGCGGTGATCGAGCGATCCACGATGTTGAGCAACGACATCCGGGTGTGTTCATCGACCATTGATGCGATCTTGACCTTCTTGCCATCCACGGTCGAGTCAAACTGAAAGTCCAATGCCCACACCACCTTCGGCGCATCCGCCGCCACGATCGGCACTGACGATTGCCCGGCTCGTTTGCGCCGCGGCGCCCGGCGCACCTGCAGGCCCTCCTCCGTCCACAGCCGATGCACCTTCTTCTTGTTCACCTCGATACCGTCGTCGAACCGCAGGTGCGCCCACGCCCGCCGGAACCCGTGTCGCGGGTGCTTGCGGGCGTAGGTGCGTAGCTGTGCACGCATACCAGCGTCCGGGTCGGCCGGTGTCTGAGTCAACGGCAGACGCCGGTAGGTAGACCGTGAAAGCCCAACAACCCTGCACGCCATACGTTCTGACATGTTCTTCACGTCTTTGAGCATGTCGATCGCGGCGCGTTTGGCGGTCGGGCTCAGAATTTTCCCTTGGCGATCTCCCGCAGCGCGTCTTTCTCCAACTCGGCGTCGGCGAGCAGGCGCTTGAGCCGGCCGTTCTGCTCGCGTAGCTCCTTGAGTTCCTTGGCGGCATCAGCGTCCATACCGCCGTACTGGCGGCGCCAGTTGTACAAGGTGGCCGCCGACACCTCGAGGTCGGCGGCGATCTCCTCGCCGTTCTTGCCCTCGGCCGCCAGTTCATCGGCTCGGCGCAACTTGCGCACGATGTCCTCAGCCGAGTGACGCTTCCGTCCCGCCATGATCCCTATCGTCCCTTCTCCGCCCTCAACAGGGCAATCAGGACTCTAGAACCACCCGGACCGGTTCACGGGGGACACGCCAACGCATCCGGAAAAGCTTCGCGGATGTAGCACCGGCGAGAACTCGCTCGCCGACGGGCCGCCGTGGAGTGTTCGGTCGGAGACTAACGTCGACTACAACGAACCGACGACGCGCTCACAGGTGGACCGCGGCTTCTCCGTACGTGAGTCGCGCGGGTACGAGCCTGTTGAGATTGCGCAAAAGGACTCGGCGGACGAACGAAAGGTTACGAACGACGAGGTTCTCCGTCGTCCTCACTCGTTCAATTGTTTCGTATGGTCCCCCGTGGACAGTAACCTCCCTGTCGCCTTGCATCACGTTTCCCGGCGACGAGCAGTACTCGCAGTCAGGCTGACGTCTAGGTACCTGGAACCGGCGACGTTTAGATTCGCTGTCTGTTCTCCTGCGACAGGACCGACGTCGTATAGCGAGGGCGACCATCCGTCACGGATGAACCCCACGCTTGTTGAGCCAGGCCTGGGGGTTGATCTTGGTGCCGTTGGCATCCCAGACCTCGTAGTGCAGGTGGGGGCCGGTGGACTGGCCGCGGTTGCCGACGGTCGCGATTTTCTGGCCGGCGCGCACGTGCTGGCCGGGGTGGACGAAGCTCTCGTTGACGTGTCCGAAGACGCCGACGGTGCCGTCGTCCTGCTTGACGCGGACCCACTGGCCGAAGCCGGATGCCGGGCCGGACTCGAGGACGACGCCGTCGGTCACGGCGTAGATGGGCGTTCCGATCTTGTTGGCGATGTCGACTCCGTTGTGGTGGGTGCCCCAGCGCGGGCCGTAGCCCGAGGTCACGGTGCCGCTGACCGGCTTCACTGCCTTCTTGATACCGGGGAGGTCGGAGCTGCCCGGGCCGAATACCGACGGCGGCAGGACGTCGCGAGCGAAGTCGTCGAGCTCAGGCGGCAGGACCACGCCAGCCGGCAGCTTCACGTTCTCGGGGAGCGCGATCTTCGGCGCAGACGGGGGAGCGGGCTGCGCCGCTGCCTGCGCGGCGGTGCCGGCACTCAGGCCGACCGCACCGACGAACGCGGCGAACGCGCCCGTTCGCAGGGCCGTGCGGGCGGTGGAGTGCGACGTGGCACGATGGCGTCCGGGACGCCGGGTGCGCGACGTCGAGTCGAGCAGGGCGCGAGTGGCGGGGCGCGTCGAAGAGTCGGCGTTCAGTCGGTGAAGAGGCAAAGCGTTGTCCATCTCAGATTGGGTAACAGTTCGGTATCGGCAAGGACACGGCGAAGTTACCTTTTCTGACATAAGCAGACACTGAGAGTCAGCCCAGGACTCCCAGGACTTACGCAAAGCCCCAGGTGAGACCCCAAACGAGATCCCGGTCACACACGGCGTCGAAACCGCGTGGCACCGTGTAATCCATGCCCGAGCCCGAACACACGCCCGACGGCCGCCATATCGTCGTCAACGGCCGGAAGTGGCGGGCGACGGACCCGCTGATTCCGGACGAGCGGCGGTCCGAACTGCAGTCGATCCTCATGGCGTGGCGTCGGGACGTGAAGCGGACGAAAGGCGCACCCGAGTCACGTCGGGGCGTCCAGGCGGCGAAGGTCGCCCTGGGAGAGCGCGGCACCCCATGGTGGGAGCAGACCGAGGACGAACGCCGCGAACGGTGGGAGACCGACGTCGCCCGACCCGACGACTGACCAGCCCTACCGCGGCAGCAGCGACTCCGCGGCATAGCGGCCGGCGCGCTCGAAGCTCTCGCTCACCTCGAAGCCCGGATCAATCTGCCAGTACCGCATGCTCGACACGTAGATCGCCGCGACCATCTGGGCGAGGAACTCCGGCGGATGATCGGTCCGCACATCCTGCTGTTCGACGCCGCGCTCGATGAGCCGCAAGACCTCCGACGTGAACACGTGGCTGCGTTCACCGAGCGTCCCCGACATCGACGAAATCCGTTCGATCTCGCTGGTCACCGTCCGCATGTAGTCCGGGTCGGCGACCGACGACCGCGCGAAGTCGACGAACACACCCACCACGCGCTCGTACGTACTCAGCGGCTTGTCGAGCATCGCGTCGACGACGTGCGAGAACGTCCCCATCAGTTGGGCGTACAGATCGGTAAGCAGGTCGTCTTTGCTCGGGAAGTAGTTGAAGAACGTGGCCCGCGACACCTCGGCGCGCTCAGCAATCGACTCGACCGTCGCGGCGCTCCCCTCGGAGGCGAGCAATTCGCGCGCAGCGATCAGCAGGCGTTCGCGCGTCTGCTGCTTGTTGCGTTCCCGCCGACCCATGGCCGGAGCTTCGGTCAAAGTGGTGCCTTCCGTACGGGCGGGGCGACCCCGACCGACCAATTCTTGCATTCCGCCCCCAAAGTTTGGATGGGCGTCTAACTTTTTGCTCTGAGTCCAGTGTGAGGTCGTCGCTCCATGAGACGACGTCACGCGAGTCGACCGCGGGGGGATCTTCCGGCGCCGGACCGACGACTTGTGCTGCCATGCGCACCAGTCGTTACCTAAGCCGAGACTCATTGCAGGACAGAATATTTCGAATCCGACCGACGACCGCGACCTGCGGGTTACAGTCGCCACCGAGTCAGCAAATCCGACATTTCGTCCGTCTCCGCAGCGGGGCGGCGACTTGTCGAATCACGATCGAAGGGGATCGCATGAAATCACCCAGTGCACTCAGGCGTGTGCTTCGGACCGCGACGGTGATCGGCTGTTCCGGGGTGCTCGCGCTCGGAGCGCTGACGGCCTGCGCCGACGACAGCTCGGAGAGCTCCACCGCCGGCGAGACCAGCCAGCTCCCGAGCAATCCGGCCACCGGCGACCCGGTCAAGGTCGGCCTGATCGTGCCCGAGGGCGGTGCCGTGACGACGCCGATGGTGCGCGAGGGCAGCGAAGCCGCGGTCGAGTATCTGAACAACAACGGCGGCGGCATCGGCGGTCACCAGATCGAATTGGTGGTGTGCAAGCAGCAGGAAGAACCCGCCTCGGCCACCAAGTGCGCGAATCAGATGGTGGAGCAGCAGGTTTCGGTCGTGGTCTCGCCGCTGGGCGCGCAGGGTGCGGTCATGCTGCCGATCATCGCCGGCGCCAAGATCCCGTTCGTCGCACAGGCTCCGGTGTCACAAGCGGAGATGGCCACTCCCGGATCGTTCATGCTGTCCGGTGGCATCGTCGCCGTCCTCGCGGGACAGGCCGCGACCGCCGCCAAGGACGGACTCAAGAAGGTCACCCTGATCATCGGTGACTCCGGTGACGCGGCCGCGTCGGTAAAAGCACTGGGCGATCCCATGTTCCAGCGTGCCGGCGTCGCACTCAACGTCGTCACCGTGCCGGTCGGTGCCGCCGACCTGACACCGCAGATCACCGCCGGTCTCGCCGACAACCCGGATGCGGTCAGCATCCTCGGCGACACCCGCCAGTGCATCTCGGTCCTCAAGACGCTGCAGACCGTCGCACCCGACGCCTCGAAGTACCTCATCGCCAGCTGCCTCGACAAGCCCGTCCTCGACGCCGTCGGCAACGACGCGGTCTCCGGCGCCAAGGCGTTCACCACGGTCAACCTCAGTTCCGACGACCCGAGCGTCACCCAATACCGCAGCGTCATGGCGCAATACGCGCCCGACACCGACCCGGCCGGCCTCGCCTACATCGGCTATCAGGTCATGACTGCGCTCGGCGAGCTGAACGGTCTCGAGGGCACCGTCGACGCTCAAGCGTTCACCACCGCTCTGTCACAGGCCAAGGACGTTCCGCTCCCGGCCGCACCCGGCATCACCTTCACCTGCGACGGGAAGGCGTTCCCGCCGCTGACGTCGCTGTGCAGCAAGGCGATCCTGGTCAGTGACGTGACCGCCGACGCCAAGCTCGAGAACACCGTCGTCACCAACAACTAGTTCCTCTCCAGATCGGGGGTCGCGTCCGCGCGGCCCCCGATCCCCGCACTTCCCAGTGGGAGTTCCATGACCGACCATCTCGCCTTCCTGGTCCTCGGCCTCGGCAACGGAGCCGTCTTCGCCGCTCTCGGCCTCGCGCTAGTGATGACGTTCAAGAGTTCCGGCGTCGTCAACTTCGCGACCGGCGCGGTGGCGCTGTACGCCGCCTACACGTACGCCTTTCTGCGCCAGGGGGAACTCCTCAACCCCATCCCCGGCTTTCCTGCGACCATCTCACTCGGCTCCGAACTGGGAGTCGCTGCAGCGCTACTCATCTCCGTGGTCGTCGCCGCGATCCTCGGCGTCATCCTGTACCTACTGGTGTTCCGCCCGATGCGGGCCGCCCCGGCGCTGGCCAAGGCGGTCGCTGCGATCGGCCTCATGCTCGTCATCCAGGCGCTCATCGCGCTGCGGGTCGGCGAGAACGCGCCCAGCGTCGGACCCATCTTCGAGGTCGACACGTTCACGATCGGATCCAGCGCAGTTCCGACGGACCGTCTGATGCTGGCCGTGGTCATCGTCGGACTCGCCATCTGTGCGGGACTCGTTCTGCGCTACACCCGCTTCGGCGTGGCGACGGAGGCCGCCGCCGAATCCGAGAAGGGTGCGCTGGTCACCGGCCTCTCACCGGACCGCATCGCGGTCGCCAACTGGGCGTTGTCGTCGGCAACTGCCGGTCTCGGCGGCGTGCTCATCGCACCGATCGTTCCACTCAATCCCGTGGCGTACACTATGTTCATCGTGCCGGCCCTCGCGGCGGCGCTGGTCGGCAACTTCACCGCGATATCGATCACGGTCGGCGCCGGGCTTGTCATCGGCATGCTGCAGTCCGAGGCCACGAAACTGCAGACCACCTGGGACTGGATGCCCGACGCCGGTGTCGCCGAGGCGGTCCCGTTGATCCTCATCATCGGGTTTCTCCTCATCCGCGGGCGCCCAGTGCCGGGCCGCGGCGCGGTCACCCGCAACGACCTCGGCCGGTCACCGCGTCCGAACCGTCTGGTGATACCGGGGATCGTCGGTGTCGTCGTTGCGGTACTGGCACTCGTCACCACCTCCGGCAGTCTCCGGCTCGCCGTGATCGCCACGATGATCTACGCCATCATCGCGCTGTCCCAGGTCGTCGTCACCGGGTACGCGGGCCAGGTGTCGCTGGCGCAACTGACGCTCGCCGGCGTCGGCGCCTACGCGCTCAGCCGACTCACCGATGACCTCAACATCCCGTTCCCGCTCGCCCCGCTGCTCGCAGCCTGCGCGGCGATGGTCATCGGCGTGATCGTCGGCCTGCCCGCTCTCCGGGTGCGCGGGTTACCGCTCATGGTCGCGACGCTCGCTCTCGCCGTGTTCTGCGAGGCGTTCTGCTTCCGCAACCCGTCGCTCAACGGCGGATTGCAGGGTGCGCCAGTCGAATCCCCGTCGATCTTCGGCATCGATCTGGGAATTGGTGCGGGTGAGGGATATCCGCGGATCGCCTTCGGCATCCTGTGCCTCGTGGTGCTGACCCTGGTGGCGTACGCGGTGGCACTTCTCCGTCGCAGCGGACTCGGCGCGTCGATGCTGGCCGTGCGCGCCAACGAACGGTCCGCAGCCGCGGCCGGGATCAACGTCGGCGCAACCAAACTCATCGCCTTCGCTATCGCGTCGTTCCTCGCCGGACTGGGCGGATCGCTGCTGGCGTACCAGCAGACCCTCGCGACCGCCGGTAGTTATGCCGTCTTCGCCGGCATCGGGCTGTTCGCGGTCTTCTACATCGCCGGCGTCACCTCGATCTCCGGAGCCATCCTCGCCGGCATCATCGCGCCTGGTGGGCTGATGTACTTCGCCGCCGACAAGTACGCGTCGTTCGGCGACTACTACATGCTGGTCAGCGGAGTCCTTCTGGTGCTCACCGTCGTCACCAGTCCCGACGGCGTGATCGGGTATCTGCACAAGATCCCGATGCCGGCTCGACGACGTGCACCACAATCGGCCCACGACGACGCTCAGGCCGCGCCGACTCCGCCGGTCACACCGCCCAGTGACAAGGTTCTGCTCTCGGCTCGCGACGTCACGGTGCGCTACGGGGCGGTGACCGCCGTCGATGGCGTCAGCTTCGACCTCCGCTCCGGCGAGATCGTCGGCCTGATCGGACCCAACGGCGCCGGCAAGACGACGCTGATCGACGCCATCAGCGGATTTGCGACCGCGTCCGGAACAGTGACTCTTGGCGGCACGACCCTCAACGGCCTTGCACCGCATCGACGCAGCCGCGAAGGCCTCGGCCGGACGTTCCAGGACATCGAACTCTACGGCGAGTTGTCTGTCGCGGAGAACCTGGCGATCGCCGCTCGCCGTGCGCCGGGGGATACCGCCGAGAACGTCCGTAACGTCCTGGGGATGCTGGAGATCAGCCATCTCAGTGATGTTGTGGCCGCTGATCTCTCGCAAGGTCAGCGTCAGCTCGTCGCGGTGGCTCGCGTACTCGCCGGCCAGCCGGAAGTGGCGCTGCTCGACGAGCCGGCCGCCGGACTCGACAGCACCGAGAGTCGATGGCTGGGCGACAGGTTGCGGGCAGCCCGCGCTCACGGGGTTTCCATGGTCCTCGTCGACCACGACATGGATCTCGTCCTCAGCCTGTGCGACCGGGTCATCGTCCTCGACCTCGGAGCCGTCATCGCGGAAGGCGCCCCGGACGAGATTCGACGCTCACCGGCAGTCGTCAACGCCTACCTCGGCACTCCGTCGTCGGCAGTCGTGGGGTCCGACGATTATTCGCCACCGGACAGCGCTGTCTCCGAGCCACATTCGACGACCAAGGAGATGACGCCGTGACAGTCCTCGAATGCCGCGGTCTCGACGCCGGGTACTCACGCGGCAAAGCCTGCGTCCACGGTCTCGACCTGTCCGTCGAGGCGGGAGAGATTGTCGCCCTGCTCGGACCGAACGGAGCCGGAAAGACGACGTTGCTCACCACCCTTGCCGGTCTGCTTCCGCGCCTCGATGGCGAGGTCAGCGTCGGCGGTCACACGGTTCGGGCGGGGGATGCGCGCGCGGCCGTGCGTGCCGGACTCGTCCTGGTTCCGGACGACCGGTCGCTGTTCAAGCAACTCACGACCCGACAGAACCTCCAGCTGGCCATACGACGACGCGGGGCGGCTCGGAACAGCGCCGTCGACAGGGTGCTCGACCACTTCCCGGCTCTCAGAGACCGACTCAAGGTCGCCGCGGGCGAGCTGTCTGGGGGAGAGCAGCAGATGCTCGCGATCGGGCGTGCGCTGTTGCAGCAGCCGAGAGTGCTGCTGATCGACGAACTCAGCATGGGACTCGCACCCATCGTCGTCGAGTCGATCCTGCCCGTCCTGCGGGATGTCGCCGACACCGAGGGCACCGCGGTGGTTCTCGTCGAACAGCATGTTCGGTTGGCGCTCGGGATCGCGGATCGGGCGGTGGTGCTGGTCCACGGCGACATCGCTTTGACGGACTCCGCGGCCTCGCTTGCCGGTGACATCGGGCGGATCGAGGAGGCGTACCTCGGGAGTGCCCGGGCGTAGGCCACAAAGGGGCGAGGCGAGCCACCCACAGCCTCTGAGGCAGATCCCTTCGCTCCCTGAGGTGTGAGGAGCGAAAGCGACGAACCACGAAGGGTCATCGCGAGGCGCCTCACCAAGCCCTACGAGGCTCGTCGCTGCGCTCCTCGCACCTCAGGGAGCATATGGAAGTCTCCTCAGGGAGCATGGGGGGGTCGGTCCTATCGGTGCAGGGAGCAAAGGCGGGAGTGATGCGTCCACCATTGACATGCAAGTAGCGACTTGCCTATTGTCAGGTGTGGCCGACGTGTTCCATGCACTCGATGACTCGACGAGGCGAGCAATCCTCGACGAGTTGGTCGAACGGGACGGCCAGACGCTGTTCGAGATCTGCGGTCGTCTCACGTCTCGGCGTGGGCTCAACCTGAGCCGACAAGCGATTTCGCAGCATCTGGGTGTGCTGGAGACGGCCGGGCTAATCCACACCGAGAAACGCGGACGCTCCAAATTCCACTACTTCGACCCCACACCGCTCGGCGAGATCGCCGAGCGGTGGCCCGCCCATCGAAAGGACCTGCCATGAGAATGACACTGATGTCCGTCTTCGTCGACGACCAGCGTAAGGCGCACGAGTTCTACACTGAGATACTCGGATTCACGACTCGCCATGACATTCCGATGGGCGAGAACACGTGGTGGCTTACGGTCGTTTCCCCTCACGATCCCGAGGGGATGGAACTCCTTCTCGAACCGTCTGGCCACCCCGCAGTCAAGCCCTACCGGGACGCGCTCAACGAAGACGGAATCCCGTTGGCGCAGTTCGCCGTCGACGATGTTCAGGCCGAGTACGAGCGGCTACGCGGCCTCGGCGTCGAGTTCACCCAGGAACCGACCGATATCGGACCTGCGGTCGTCGCGGTCTTCGACGACACGTGCGGCAACCTGATCCAGATCGCTGCAACGAAAGACGTTGCCCCGCAGTGACTATTGCTGTGGAAGCAGCGACTCAGACGCGGGGAATGCCGGTTGTCGGGTAGTCACCGGCGCCTCGAGCGGAGGAATCTCGATCGCGCGGACCGACAAGTCCTCGATCAGCTTCTCCCACTCGCCGATGTTCGTCGCCCTCTTCTTGCGTGACCCGACGTTGTCAGTCCACCGAGTGAGCGCAGGCGCGGCTATGTACAGCGGCCTTGCTGGATCATTCTTGTTCGCCTCGAGCAATCGCGACTGACCCTTGTGACGCACGGTTTCTCCGCGCATCCGCAGCGGGCCGAACGCGAGCTTGACGATGTTGACGATGCGGTAGGCGGCGTTCATCGACTTGTTGGTCGTGTACCTCTCGTTCGACGGGTCGATGGGGAAACTGATGGGCGTGAATCGCTCGTAGCAGAACTGCAGGCCGGCAAGTTCCGCCTCGCGCACCATCCAGGACAGACTCAGTTCCGAAGGTTCAGCGACCGCCAGACCACCGCCGATGTCGGAGTGGACCCCCTCGAACCACACCTGTTTGACGTCGATCTCGCCCTCATCCGCCTTGTCGACTTCCCAGACGCAGGGATCGAATGTCAGCCGACGTTCGTCGATGGCGAGCGCCTGTCTGCCCACGGCGACGTTCTTGCCGAGCTTCACGTCGTGGAACTTGTGCTTGACGCGGGTGATGCCGGGAACGCCGAGGGCACCGACGGTGTCGAAGACCCCGATGAACTTGACCGGCACCGGGGCGCCTGGGGTCTTCGCCGGACGATCCTCCCGCTTCATCCGGTAGTACCGCAGGACCGTTTCGAAGAGGTTCTCGGTCGGATGCTCCGCGAGTTCGAGCGGTGACACCAGGCCGACCTGCCAGATCATGCCCCCAAGACTCCGCGCGGTGTACGCGCCGCGGCTGAACCCGAAGACGAAGATCTCATCGCCGAGCTCATAGTTCAGAGCGAGGAACCGGTAGGCATCGATCAGGTTGGCATCGAGGCCGCGACCGAACGCCCCGCCGATGACGCGGTCGGACCATCCCGAGCCGGTTCCCACGCCGTTGACGTAATGGACCAGCTGCACAGCGCCGTCGTCGGCATCGGTGGTGACGGCTCGGGCGATCTTCTCGACATTCGAAATTCGTGGGTCTTTCGACGACTTCCACGTGCCGTCGCAGCACACCACCAGACGCTTCTTCATTTCTCCGACCCTCCACAGGCTCGCACGCGGCCCACCCGCAGTAAACGGTAGTAGCTCCGACGGTTCGATGCGATAGGCGTCGGTCGTACGGTTTACTGCGGTCATGAGGTTCATCGACATCGCGGCCCGGCGAATCACGGTCATCTGTACCGCCGTACTCGGGGCCCTGCTGCTATCCGGACTCGGCGGCGTACCGGCGAATGCCGCGCCGCCCACCGCCGGCCTCGATCCAGCGCTGGCGACGGCCTACCAGCAGGCGTCGAACAGCGCAGGCGCACAGGGGGTCTCGTTGTGGATCACGTCCGGTAAGCGAACAGACGCGGAGCAGCGTCAGATGTGGCGCGATGCGATCGCGACCTATGGCAGCCCGGAAGCTGCTCGACGGTGGGTCCTGCCGGCGGAACAATCGCCACATGTGAGCGGCCACGCCGTCGACGTCGGCCCTCGCGAAGGCGCCGCTTGGCTCGAACGAACCGGTTACCGCTGGGGTCTGTGCCGAACCTTCGCCAACGAGTGGTGGCACTTCGAGCTCGCGACGGTACCCGGTCTCCCATGCCCTCCGATGTGGCCCGATGCCGCGTCCCGCGCTGACCGGCTTCGTTAGTGGTGGCCCTTTCTGATGACCCTTCGTGACGACCCTCCGCAAGCTCCGGGCCGCCTCAGGGAACGGGGTCGACCGCCTCCGCACGGAGGGCGGACAGGATGATTGAGAAATAGTCTGCGAAAGGTGTCGAACGGCGTCCGGCACGCTCGTCATCACTGCACACGGACCGACGAGCGGCCCGCTGAACGAGAGGCCAGATCATGCATTACTCGCTGCTGCTGCACTACCCGGAAATGGACGCATCGACCCTCGGTGAGGAAGCCATCGCCCAGGGCCAGGCCGCCTTCGCCGCCTACACGACGGCGCTCCAGGACGCCGGCGTGCTCGTGAGTGCCGAAGTCCTACAGCACTCGGACGTCACGACGACGCTGCGCAAAGTCGACGGCCGGCTCGTCGTTCAGGACGGCCCCTTCGCCGACACCAAGGAACAGCTCGGCGGAACCGTCGTCATCGATGTCGACGATCTGGACGCCGCCATCGAGTGGGCGCGTCAGGCACCGCCGATCGAGTGGGGTGTCGTGGAGATCAGGCCCGGCGCGACCTACACCGTCGATGGTGCGTGGACACCCAACGCATGACCCGACGAGAAGCGCACACTGCCGCCGAACATGCTGCCCGCGAGTCGTATTCGCGGCTGATGGCGCTTCTCGCCGCCGCCTCGGGGGATCTCGCTCTCGCGGAGGATGCACTGGCGACCGCCTTCGAACGCGCACTCACCTCGTGGCCGTCAGATGGGGTACCCGCAAACCCGGAAGGCTGGCTGCTCACGGTCGCACGCAACCAGCAGCGCGACGTCTGGAAGTCGGCGGCGCACCGTACGTCGAAGATCCTCGACGACACCATCTCTCCCGGAGCAACCACCGTGACCCCCTTCGACGATGTGGACCCCGACGCCATTCCCGACAAGCGCCTCGAATTGTTGTTCACCTGTGCGCATCCGGCCATCGACGCAGCCGTCCGCACGCCACTGATGATGCAGTCGGTGCTCGGCTTCGAGGCCGCCGACGTCGCCACCGCCTTCGCGGTCGCGCCGGCAACGATGTCGCAGCGCCTCGTGCGAGCCAAGCGCCGGATCCGCGATGCACGGATACCGTTCGTCGTTCCCGATCGCACGGCGATGCCGGAGCGACTCCCCGTTGTGCTGGAAGCGGTCTATGGCTGTTTCGCGATCGCGTGGAACGACGCCGACGGGACCGATCCCGACACCGTCGAATCAATGGCGGGGGAGTCGCTGCACCTGGCCGTCACGCTCGCCGCACTGCTCGAGGATCCCGAGGCGTGGGGTCTCGCCGCGCTGATCGCGTTGTCGTTGTCGCGGGCTCCGGCACGGACCGGCCCGTTCATCCCGCTCGACGAGCAGGATCCGGCCGGTTGGGATGCCGCGCTCATCCGGGACGGGGAAGCGATGCTCCGACGCGCATCGGCGTTCGGCCGGCCGCACGGTCGGTTCCAGCTCGAAGCGGCCATGCAGTCCGTCCATGCCGACCGCGCACGCACCGGTGTCGTCGACTGGGCCGCATTACAGACGCTGTCGTCCGCGCTCGTGGCCGTGGCGCCGACGCTTGGTGCGCGAATCGCCCACGCTGCGATCGTCGGACGGGCGAGTTCTCCCGCAGATGGACTCTCCCTGCTTGACGAGTTTGTCGGTGACGCCACAGGTTTCGGCCCGTTCCACGCGGCGAAGGCAGATCTGCTGGTTCGGGCCGGGCACTCCGACGCGGCGCGTGAGCACTTCGAGCGGGCCGCCGAGCTCACCGGCGACGAGCGAGCGCGGGAGTATCTGCGACGACGTGCGGCGAGATTGTGTAGAGATCGTCGCGTGCCCGACGGAAAGCGACGCACGGTCGAGGGTGGCGCCGGCCGGGTGACACCAAACGGCGGGAATGCCTGATTCTGGCAACACCGACGACCTAATGTGTGACTCGGGACACAACAGTGCCGGACCCTCACCGAGGGCTTCACAACGGGTCGAGCCTCGCTCGACGAATGGAGGCAGTCATGACTGCAAGTGCCGAGGTCACGAACGATCTGACCACCGAGCCGTACCGCTCGCGCCGCAATCACTGGAACAACCAGGTCCGCCGGCACGCCATGATGACCCCGGACAACACGGCGATCACCTACCTCGACAAGAACACGACCTGGAAGGAACTCGACGACCGGTCGCGCGCCTTCGGAGCCGCGCTTCACCGCCGGGGGGTCCAGTTCGGTGACCGGGTCCTGATGGCCCTGCTCAACCGCACCGAGTACATCGAGGCGATTCTCGGGGCCACTCTCATCGGCGCCATCCCGGTACCGGTCAACATCCGCATGAGCCCCGCCGAGGTTGCCTACCTCGTCACCGACAGCGGTGCGAAGGTCGTCGTCACCGAGACCCTCCTCGCGCCGATCGCGGACGCGGTCGCCGGATCGACCGGTCAGATCGAGACCATCATCGTCGTCGACGGCAGCGACAACGCCGACCATCTCGACTTCGAGACCCTGCTGGCCGAGGGAGCGTCGGACCTGCCGGAGGTCGACGTGCCCGAGGACACCGTCGCCGCCATCATGTACACCTCGGGCACCACCGGAAAACCCAAGGGCGCCATGCTCACCCATCAGAACATCCAGGCGCAGGCGGTGACGACGATCGCCACGGCCGGGGCACAGTCCGGTTCCGATGACGTCGCCTCGATCGTGCCGCCGCTGTTCCACATCGCGGGGATCGGCGGCTTCGCACCGATCTTCTACCGCGGGGTCCGCGCGGTGCTCCACCCGCTCGGCGCGTTCGATCCCGACACCATGCTCGACACGCTGGAGCGCGAAGGCGTCACGTCGGTCTTCATGGTCCCGGCTCAGTGGCAGGCCGTGTGTGCCGCGCAGAAGGCGCGTCCCCGGAAGCTCAAGCTGCGCACGATGAGTTGGGGCGCGGCCCCGGCGTCGGACACCGTGCTGAACGCGATGAACGAATCGTTCCCGGAGGCCGCCAACATGACCGCGTTCGGTCAGACCGAGATGTCACCGGTGACGACGATCCTCGAGGGCAAGGATGCACTGCGCAAGCTCGGCTCCATCGGCAAGGTCGTCCCGGCGGTCACCGCGCGCATCGTCGATCCGCTCATGAACGACGTGAAGCCCGGTGAGGTCGGCGAGATCGTGTATCGCGGGCCCAACATGATGATCGGCTACTGGAACAAGCCCGAGGCGACCGCGGAAGCCTTCCGCGGCGGCTGGTTTCACTCGGGCGACCTGGTGCGTCAGGACGAGGAGGGTTTCCTCTACGTCGTCGACCGCGCCAAGGACATGATCATCTCGGGCGGCGAGAACATCTACTGCGCCGAGGTCGAGAACGTCCTGTTCGGCCATCCGAGCATCACCGAGGCCGCGATCATCGGTCGCGCGGACGAGAAGTGGGGCGAGGTGCCGGTCGCCGTGGTCGTGCTCGCCGAAGGCGTCGAGGACCTCACCCTCGCCGATCTCGAGCCGCACCTCAACGAGAACCTCGCGCGGTTCAAGCACCCCAAGGACCTGGTGATCATCGACGAACTCCCACGCAACGCCGGGGGGAAGGTCGTCAAGCCACGGCTCCGAGATGCTTACGGCAGCAAGGACGCCGGCCTGTCGAACTGACCGGCGTCCTGGGGGAGGTCACTCCGGGTCGGCGAAGCTCGCTTCGCGTCGCGCCATCCCGGCGTGTACCGCCTCCATCTGATTGGGGGATCCCATCAGTCCGACCTGGAGTTCGCTCTCCAGCATCAGCGCCGCGGCCGGATCGGTGCCCGCCCACGATTCGTCGTAGAGACGCTTGGCGGCACGAACCGCGTGCGGCGACTTCGACGCGATCTCGTGCGCGAGATCCAGTGCGGCGGTGAGCGGATCGTCGACGACGCGGGTGACCAGACCGAGTCGTTGGGCCTCGGCGCCGTCGACGATGCGTCCGGTGAACGTGAGTTCCTTTGCCACATCGGCGGACACGAGTCGCGGGAGGGTCTGGGTGATGCCCATATCGGGCACCAGACCCCACTTGACCTCCATGATGGACAGGCGCGCGTCGGGGGTCGAATAGCGGATGTCGGCACCCAGCGCGATCTGCAGGCCACCGCCGAAACAGTTGCCGGTGATGGCCGCGATCACCGGTGCCGGGATGCGGCCCCAGTCCAGTGACACCCGCTGCGCGTGGTTGCCGAGCACGCCAGGCTCCCGTTCCAGCAGCGAGTTCACTCCGCCACCCTGACCCAGGCTCGACACGTCCAGGCCGGAACAGAAACTCTTGCCCGCACCGTGTACCACCACAGCCCGGACGCGGTTGTCCTCGGCGAGGGTGCCCGTCACATCGATGAGGGCCTCGAACATCGCCGGATCGAGCGCGTTGTGTTTGTCGGCTCGGTTGAGCGTCGCTGTGGCGACACCGGCGTCGTCGATGTCCACGACGATCCGCTGCTCGGCCATGTATCTACTTCCGATCTGTTGTGGGCGTGTGTTTGATCTCGCGGAGCTGACGTCCGCGGCGTTGGTAGCGCCAGATGAAGTAGCCGACGCCGATCGCCAGAACGACACCGATGATCACGCCCCAGGCGGTGGCGGCGCGGAAGCCGGGCGCTTCGACGTCGAAGATGCGCTCGCCGGCATGTGCGCCGTTCCCACCGCCGGCGACCACCGTGAGGGTCAGCAGGTTGGGGATCGCGACGAGCACGCCGAGAACGGCGAACATGATCGTCGGGACGTTCTTCATGCGGCTGCGGTTGACGAACGCCAACGTGAAGAACAGCACGGGCAAAAAGGTGCACACGATGCCGAGAACCAGGCCGGTGCCAATGCCGCGGCTGAACGACCCTTCGACGCGCTGCCCGATCTGACCGGCCCACCAGCGCGGCAGGAACGCCTCGAGGATGAAGTAGGTGACGACGAGCAGCGCGGCGATGACGAGCCCGATCACCACCTTCTTCACCACGGAGTTCGCGCGTTCGGCGGCGGTCGGTTTGACCGGGGTCGTCCCATCGGCCGTCGAGTCGATCGGCGCGACGCCGGGCGTGGTTCCGGCGGAATACTGGGAGGCTTCCGGTGGCGGCGCGGCGGGCGGCACCGCGCCCGACGGGTACGCGCCGGAGGGCGTCTGTCCGGGCCCGCCCGGGGTCGGCGGCTGTCCGGATGGATTGGCAGAGAACGGTTCGTTGCTCATGGGCCGAGTGTATGCGCGGACCGCTGCCCGTCCGCCCGGAAAACACCCCGTGCACTCACGGCTTCCGGATGCCGCCGTAGATTCCGCGACGGACGATCCACGGTTGCAGGATCGTGTCGACCGACCACGCCGGGAATCGGAACGGGCGCCCGTTGGGCGCGAACACCTGGAGACCGTCGGCCTGGACACCGAGCACCGAACCCCAGCGCCGCCGTGGGGGAGCGTAGCGCCGCGCACGGCCCGGCCGCCCGGTGAGGTCGGACCGGATGTTGTGTGCGAGCAGACGATCGGCACGATTCCGAGCGGAACTGCGGAGGTCGTCGGTCGCCGCGACGTCGCCGATCGCGTAGACGAGATCCGCACCGGGCACGCGCAGTTCGGCCGTCACGCGCACGAAGCCCGACGGATCGAGCACCTCTCGCGGAAGCCACTCCGTGTTCGGTCTCACCCGGCCGATGGCCCAGAGCACTGCATCGGCCTCCACCGGCGGCTGCCCCGTCGAGAACCTCACCGGCCCCGGAGTGATCTCGTCGCAGGCGAATCCGTCGGGCACGACCGCACGATGGCCGCCGTGCACGCCGACGCCGAGCCGGCGCAACCGCGCAAGGACGATGGCCCATGTCCGCGGATGATGCTGCGGCAGAGCACGTTCGCCCGGGTGATACAGGTCGATTCGCTTGCCCGGCCAGGTCTGCGCCAGGTTGGCGGCGGCACTCACCGCCGCCGCACCGCCACCGATCACCGCGATGGTCTCGGCATCAGCGAACCGCGCATGAGCCGAGCGCAACTCGGCGTCGACGTCGGCTTCCGACTGCAGTTCCGGATGTCTCCAGAACCCATTCCGCACGCCGGTGGAGATGACCAGCGCGTCGAAACGCTCGACCCTCTCGGAGCCGTTGGCGTCGACGACGGTGACGGTGCGGTCACCGAGGTCGGCACCCGTCAGTGTGCCGTGGACGGTCTGGATGCCGTCGAGTTTCCGAAAGCGCCCGAACGGAATCCGGTAATCGCGCGCCCACGCATCGGGTCGGCTGATCCGCAGCCCGAGTTCCTGGCCGCTGACCAGGCCCGGCTTCGACGAGATGCCCACGACGTCGGCATGCGGGGCGAGATGGATCGCGGTCAGTAGGCCGGAATCACCGAGACCGGCGACGACGACGCGTGGTCGGCTCACGCAGTGACCTGATCCGGCGGATGTGCGGCCGAGCGCGGGGGTCGGGGGACGAAGCGCGGCACCCGGTCGATGACGTCCTGGTATCCGGGACGTCGCTCCAGACTGCGCTTTTCCATCATGGGGATGCTGGCGCCGAGGAACATCGCCAGCATCAGGACCGCGCCCACGAACAGCCACCACCAGTCGCCGGGCGAGGCGGCGAGCCCGAACAGTGCCATCGACACCCAGAACAGGACCTCGCCGAAGTAGTTCGGGTGTCTCGACCAGGCCCACACTCCGGTGTCGAGGACGGCGCCCGGTGTTCGGTGAGCGGCGAACCGTCGCAGCTGCCCGTCGGCGACGTACTCGAGCGCCGTCGCGGCGAGTCCGACGACGGCCGCAACCGCGGTCAGCCAGGCCAGCACGCCGCCGCTGTGGGTGACCGCGACGTAGATCGGGATCATTCCGAGGAACACCTGGATCGTGGGGAAGACGTGGATCGCCATCAGGTCCACGGGCAGTTCCGCCCGGCCGGCACCGGCCTTCAGCATCGGGTAGCGCCAGTCCTCGTGGTGGAGACCCGGCCAGCCGATCGCCCAGTTCGCGGTCAGACGGATCGCCCAGGCGCCGATGACGATCGCGATGACCCAGCAGTGCACCGCGTCGATCCCGACGTCACCGGCGGCCCACCAGTAGATGAACAGCGCGGGCGGCACGACGCTCCAATAGGCGTCGTAGAAGCTCGAATTCCCGTAGAACCGGCTGAACGCGAAGATCACGAGGGTGGCGAGCAGATCGGCGATCAAGGTGTCGAGCCAGAGGTAGGCGGTGGCCGGACCCCAGACTAGCCAGGCGGCGGCGACCGCGAAGGCCAGCACGTAGGCGATCGTCACGCGGACGAACGAACCGCTTCGGCTGATGGTGCTGTCGGTGCTCACGGGCGTCTCCATCACAGCTGTTCTTCGATGGATCCGGCGAGTTTCTCCGGCTTGGTCGTCGGCGAGTATCGCGCGACGACGGACCCGTCTCGTCCGATGAGGAACTTGGTGAAGTTCCATTTGATCCGGCCGCCGAGCACGCCGGATTTCTGGTCCCGCAACCACGCGAACAGCGGGTGGGCGTCGGGTCCGTTCACATCGACCTTCGCGAACATCGGGAAGGTCACGTCGTAGGTCAGCGAGCAGAAGTTCTTGATCTCCTCCTCATCGCCCGGCTCCTGGTGCCCGAACTGATCGCACGGGAAGCCGAGCACTCGCAGACCCTTATCGGCGTAATCCCGGTGCAGTGCCTCCAGACCGCGGTACTGCGGGGTGAACCCGCACTGCGAGGCGGTGTTCACGATGAGCAGGGGAGAGCCCTGGAACTGCGAGAGTTCAACGGGATCGCCGTCGATGCCGGTGGCGGTGAAGTCGTACACAGAGGTCATGCCGCTACGCTACGTGCCGATCAAGCACTTGCTTGGGAAAATCGTCGAAGCGTCGCGGGGTCACTCACCGAATCGCTCGGTCCGGATGCGGGTGCGGTCGTGTCCGGCCTCGACCATCCACTGTGCGCAGTTCTCGACGAACCGGTTCGGACCGCAGATGAACACGGTCGGCGAAGTGGCCGGATCCATGGTCAGCGCGGCGAGTTCGTCGGCGGTGACACGTCCCGCGGGCCGCGTCGCGTCGTCGGGTGCCACCCGGGTGTGGATCAGGTGAACATCCATGCGGCGGTGCGCGATCAACTGCCGGATCTCATCGCGGTAGTAGACGCGTTCGGGACTGCGGACCGAGTACACGAGGGAGAAGGGGGTCTGCGGCGCCTCGACCTCGCGGCTGCGGATCATCGACATGAGTGGCGCGATCCCGGAGCCACCGCCGATCAATTGGACGGGACGGTCGTCGCCGGACGGCCAGGTGAACCAGTATCCGTGCGGATCGCTGATCTCCAACGGGTCGCCGACCTCCACCATGTCGACGAGGTAGGGCGACACCTCACCGTCTTCGAGTCGTTCGACGGTCACCTCGATCGACCGGGTCTCGCGGACGTCGGACAACGAGTAGGCGCGTGCGGTGGAGTAGCCGTCCTCGGCGGTCAACCGGATGTCGACGTGCTGGCCGGGCAATGCGTGGACGGCCTCGGGGAGAGCGAGGCGCAGCGCTCGCGCGGTGGGGGTGAGGTCGACGACCGCGGTGACCGTCGTGAGATGCCAGGTCGTCACGAGTAGCGCTGTTCGCGCCAGGGGTCGCCGTACATGTGGTACCCGCGTTCCTCCCAGAATCCAGGCGCGTCTTCGGCCATGAAACGAAGTCGCCGAACCCATTTGGCGCTCTTCCAGAAGTACAGGTGTGGCACGAGGAGGCGAGCCGGGCCGCCGTGCTCGGCGGACAGGGGTTCGCCGTCGTAGGTGTCGGCGATCCAGCCGCGGCCGTCGACGAGATCGGCGAGCGGCACGTTGGTGGTGTATCCGCCGTGGCAGTGCGCCATCACGAACGGGGCCGGTTCCCACGGCAGCGCCTGCAGCAAGGTGTCGAACGAGACCCCGCGCCACCGGGTGTCGAATTTCGACCACCGTGTGACGCAGTGGATGTCGGTGGTGATGTCGTCGTGCGGCAGTTCCTGGAACTGGTCCCATGTGAACGTGGCGGCCCGGTGGTCCGCGGATTGCACGGCCAGCATCCAGTCATTCGGAACGATCGCGGGTGTCGGCTCCGCGGACAGGACCGGGAAATCGAGTGTCGTGTACTGGCCGGGAGGGAGACGCCGCGCGTCGCGGTCGCGGCGCCCCACGAACCCTCGGTTGACGATCGCCATGGTCGCGGAGTCTACGCGGCTCCTATGTATTCGGCCCGCTCGCTTCGCTCCCGGCGCCGGCGGTTTGTTCGGCCCGCCCGCTTCGCTCCCGGCGCCGCCTAGTCGGCGCGGCATTTTGGTGCGGTCAGGCGAAATCGAACAGCATCGGTACCACGACGACGACCGCGGCCGCCCAGAGTGCGAACACCGGCAGGTAGTCGGTCTGCCACCGCTCTGTCGCATCGAACCCGCGGCGGCGGCGGACGAAACCGAAGAGCAGGTACGCCGCCCACGACAAGTTCACCAGCAGGACGAGATTGAGACCGAGCGCCACCGTCTTGTTGGCCGTGAACCCGAACTCCGCGATCCGCGACGCCATGATCGTCAGCATCACCGCGTCGACCGCGAGTGCGGTCACGACCAGAATCAGCTGCAAGCGGTCGAAGAGTTCCGGGCGCAGATGCGGATCGCGCGCCGAGATCGCGTACAGCAGCAAGCCGAGCACGACGACGAGGATCAGGTCCACGAGGATCAACAGTTCACGGTCGACGTCCACGACGTCGCCACTGGTCACCATCGCGATCAGCAGCACGACGAGCATCACCGCGGTGACGGGCGTGAAGACCTTCGTCAACACCGGTGCGATGTTCTCGACCACGCTCTGCTTCGCCTCCACCAGCCATGCCGCCAGCAGCACGATGCCGGGCGCGGCGATGGGCGCCAGCCACTGGGAGATCACGGTGTCGACGTCGATGTCGAGCGCACCGAATGCCCCCGCGGTCAGGCCGGTGAGGACTCCCGCACCGAGGCCGAGAAGCGTTGCATACACGACCCATTCGCCGGTGAACCGGATGAAGTCCATCCGACGCGGTCCGGACGTCCAGCGGCCGCCGACGTAGGTCACCCCCATGAGGAACCACAGGACGATCGGCGCGTGGATCGCGACGATGGCCTGGGTGGTGCCGTCGTCGACGAACGGGTAGACGTTGACGACGATTCCGGTCACGACGAATGCACCGATCACCGTGAGCGCGGTTCGCGTCGAGACGCGGCGCTTCCAACCGAAATACAGTGCCATGAAAGGAAGTACGAGCAACGCGGCATTGCGGACGAGTACCCATTCCGGCATGACCTCGACGGCGACGCGGACGGTCGTGGCGGCCGCGACGACGAGGCCGATCACGACTCCGAGTTCATGACGTCGTCGGCCCAGATCGCCGGATGGTTCCGCGGTCAGCACCAGCTGCTTCCACAACCGGTCGGAGTGCTCGCGGGCGAACTCACGCGACAGCGCATCGACGCGGCCCATGCGCTTGACGGCGACCAGGAACGCTTCGTCGTCGTCGAGGCCACCGGCGGCGAGGTCGGCGATCTGCCCGCGGAGGTGGTCTTCCATCTCGTCGGCGTCGGTGGTGGCGATGGCTTGGTGTCGGAGAACGTATCCGCGCCATCGGTCGATCTGGCTCTCGAGCTCGGTCTCCGCGGTCATGCCAGGCCCTCCGCGGTCGGCGGCAGGGCGACCGTCCGCCACACCTGGTCGAGCGCGTCGGCCACGACCTCCCACTGCGACCTCCGCTCGGCGAGCGCGGCCAACCCCGATGCCGTGATCGAGTAGTGCTTGCGACGCCGCCCGGTCTCGGCCTTGCCCCAGCTCGCCTCGACGTGGCCGGCGCGCTCCAAACGGTGCAGGAGGGGATAGAGCATGCCGTCGGTCCACTCCATCCGACCACCGGACATCACTCTGACCCGCTTGAGGATGGCGTACCCGTAGGACTCGCCCTCGGCGAGAATTCCCAGCACCAGCGGGGTCGCGGACGCGGCCACCAGGTCCTTCTCGATATACATAGCACTCCTATACCTAGAACTGCTATGAGCATAGCAGTTCTAGGTATAGGAGTCCTCGGACCGACGTGGGCCGACTACTTCTTCGACAGAGACGACTCCTTGTGGGCTGCCTTCGAGCCCGTCTTCGACGACTTGACGATCCAGTACGGCTCGTCCTCGCTGGCCTTGAACTTCTGCCCCTCGAAGGTGAATTCCTTGGTGTGCTTCTCTTCCGCAGTGCCCTCGGTCTCGCCCTGAGAGGTGTTCCAGCGGACGGTGTCGTTCTTCTTGATCGCCATGGCGGCAGTGTGCCCCGCCGACATCGACGGTCAAACCTTCTCCGCTGCAACAGTCGCTGTGGAACGATCATCACGTCGTGTCGAGCCGGAGGTACGCATGAGCGTCGAACGTTCCGAGAACCCGCAGAGAACCGAGCCCGCCATCGACGTCCGGGGTCTGCGTAAGTCGTTCGGTAGGTTCGAGGCGCTTCGCGGACTCGACCTCGAGGTCGCGCGAGGGGAGGTCCACGGCTTCCTCGGGCCCAATGGCGCGGGCAAGTCGACGACGATCCGGGTCCTGCTGGGTCTGTTGCGCGCGGACGGGGGAGAGGTCCGACTCCTCGGCGGCGACCCCTGGCGTGACGTCGTCGAGCTGCACCGCCGGCTGGCGTACGTACCCGGCGACGTCGCGTTGTGGCCGACGATGACCGGCGGGGAGATGATCGATCTGCTCGGCTCGATGCGCGGCGGACTCGACGAGGGGCGCCGGGCCGACCTGGTTTCCAGGTTCGAGCTCGACACCTCCAAACGTGGACGGCAGTACTCCAAGGGAAACCGGCAGAAGGTCGCGATCGTGGCGGCGCTGGCATCCGATGTCGAGCTGCTCATCCTCGACGAGCCGACGTCGGGCCTGGACCCGTTGATGGAGAACGTCTTCCAGGAGGTCGTGGGGGAGGCCACCGCCCGCGGTACCACCGTGCTGCTGTCGAGTCACATCCTCGCCGAGGCGGAGACCCTGGCGGACCGGCTCAGCATCATCCGCGACGGGGCCGTCGTGGCGACCGGCTCCTTGGCAGAGCTGCGGGGTCACACCCGCACTTCCGTTCGTGCCGAGCTGGATTCGGCGCCGAGCCCGGACCTCGTGGCGCAACTGCACAACGCCGAGGTGCACGATATCGATTCGCACGACCACGACTCCGGCGGGCTCCGACTGAGTGCGACCGTGGACTCGGATCAGATCGGTCCGGTGATGTCAGCGCTGACCGCCTGCGGCCTGCGATCGCTGACGGTCGAACCGCCTTCACTGGAAAGCCTGTTCCTGTCGCTGTATGAGAAGAACGACGTGTCCGCCGGAGAACGGTGAGGCGATGACTGCATCGACGATCGGTACGCCGCCGCTGTTACGGGCCTCCCTGCACCATGAAGGTCGCAGCTTCGCGCCGTGGATCGTCTTGCCCACCGCACTGGCCGTGTCGTCGGTCATCGCCTACCCGTTACTGTTTCCCGACGCCGCAGAACGCGCCGCATTCGCCACGACGATCGGCTCGAATCCCGCACTCGGGCTGATCTTCGGACCCGCTTACGACCTGGCCACGGTCGACGGATTCGTCGCGTGGCGCAGCCTCGCACTCGGCGGGTTCATCGCCGCGCTCGGCGCGATCTTGATCGTGGTGAAAGCCGCACGGGGACAGGAGGACTCCGGCCAGGCCGAACTTCTCGCCGCGGGGGTGCTCGGACGTGCCGCCCGACTGTCGACCGCGTTGATCATGGCCGGCGTGTGCTCGATCGCCATCGGCATCCTGGCGGGTCTCGCGACGTCGCTGTGCGGTGGGGCGTGGGGGTCGTCGTTCCTGCTCGGCGCCGGATTCACGGTCACCGGTTGGATGTTCGGCGCGATCGCGGCGGTCAGCGCCCAGGTGGGTTCCGACGCCAGGGCCGCCACCACGATCGCCGTGTCGCTGCTCGGCGTCCTGTTCGTGCTGCGCGGGTTTCTGTTCTCGGTGGACGCACCGACGTGGACCACATGGGTCAATCCGCTGGGATGGATTCAGGAGACCAGACCCGCGACCGGCGATCACTGGTGGCCGTTGCTGATCGGCGTCGCGTTCGCGGTCGTCGTCGGCGCAGCGGCTTTCGCATTGCAGCGTGCACGGGATTTCGGTCAGGGACTCATACCGGCCCGGCCGGGCCCGGCACGGGGCCGCATCGGCTCGCCACTGGCGCTGGCGATCCGCCTCAACCGGGCGCCGATCGTCGCGTGGACGGTCGCGTTCGTCGGACTCGGCGTCATCTTCGGCTACTTCACCCGGTCGGTCCGCGGCCTGCTGACCGCGAATCCCGCCATGGCCCAGATCTTCGCCTCCGGCGCGGCGTCGCCCGCGGACCTGGTATCGGCCTTCGTCACAACGATTCTCGGCCTGGTCGGGATCATCGCATCCGTGGCCGGGGTCCAGATCGTCAATCGCATCCGGACCGAGGAGCTCGACGACCGCGCGGAAGCGGTGCTCGCGACCGGCGTCAGCCGTCCGAGGTACTTCGGCGCCGTCACCGGTGTCGCCCTCGTTGTCCCCGCCGCGCTCGTGACCATTGCCGGGCTGGTCGTCGGCGTCTTCGCCGCCACGGCCGATCTCGGCCTCGGCTTCGGCGACGTGTTCCTCCAGTCCATCGCCACGATCCCCGCCGTGTGGGCGGTCGTCGGCATCGCCGTCGCCGTCATCGGCGCCCGACCCCGCGTGCGGCCCGCGATCTGGCTGGGCGTCCTGGCGTCTTTCGTGCTCACGATCCTGGGCCCGAGCTTTAAACTCCCGGACTGGGCGCTGGGCTTCAGCCCGTTTCATCACGTACCGGATGTGTCTGCTGCCCAGCCGGATTGGTGGGGACTGGTCTGGGTGGGGGTCGTCGTGGTGCTGCTCGTCGCGCTGGGGTTCGCCGGCTTCCGCCGGCGGGACATCCCGTGAAGACGCCGCACCTTACTCATGTGCGAGCCCGACAGCTGCTCCCTGAAGTGCGAGCCCAATAACTGGTCCCTGAGGTGCGAGCGAAGCGAGCCACGAAGGGCTCCGCAACCTGTCTCACCAGGCCCTTCGTGGCTCGTCGCTGGCGCTCCTCGCACCTCAGGGAGCAATGGTCATGTCGTTCCTTCGGATGAGGGAGCAGAGGGTGGCTCGCACCGCAAGGACCGTACGCATCAGCCCAGCGCCGCCGCGAGGCGACGCCACTGCTCGCGCGGGAAGCCCCGGTGGTCGGCTTGGAGCACCTGGACGCACACGTGGTCGGCGCCGGCGGACCGATGCTCGTCGATCCGCTTGAGGATCGCCGCGTCGTCGCCCCAGACGATCAGAGCGTCGAACAGGCGGTCGCTCACCGAGCTCAGGTCGTCCTCGGAGAACCCGAGGCGTCGAAGGTTGTTCGCGTAGTTAGGCATCGCGAGGTAGCCCTTCAGCCACTTGGTGCCGACGGCGCGCGCCTCGTCGCGGTCGGTGGCGAAGATCGCCGTCTGTTCCGGTGCGAGCAGCGGACCGTCGCCGAGGGTCTCCCGGGCGACTTTGGTGTGGTCCGGGGTCACCAGGTAGGGGTGGGCACCGGCGGTCCGGTCGGCCGAGAGTTGCAACATCTTCGGCCCGAGGGCGGCCAGTACTCGTGCATCGGCCGGCACCGGCTGCGGTGCGTCGTCCAGACCGTCGAGGAACGCCTTGGTGGTCGCGAGCGGCTTCTGGTAGCGACCGGCTTCCTGGGCGTCGATCAACGGCGCGTGGCTGATCCCGAGGCCCAGGAGGAAGCGAGGACCGAACTGCTCGGTGAGGCGCACATGCGCGGCCGCGACATCGTGCGGCTCGTGCATCCACATGTTGAGGATGCCGGTGGCGACGACGGCCTTCCGCGTCGCGCCGAGCAGGTTCTCGACCGAGTCGAGCACCGGACCCCCCACATCGGGGATCCAGAGGGCCGTGAATCCCAGGTCGTCGAGCTCGGCAGCCGCTTCGGCGGCCTCCCCGGTGTCTCCGTACCGTAGCGGTGAACTCCAGATTCCTACGCCGTCGAGTTTCATGCCGTCGACACTACCGATCGAGCGATCGGGCCGCGCCGAAGCGTCCGACCCGAGTCAGCTCTGTGTCGGTCGTCCCGCCGTCGCCTCCAGTCGTGCGTCCATGGCGGCCGTCATCCGCTTGAACACGTTGATCGCGACGACGCCCGCGACGATGAGGACGACGCCGGCAACTGTCCCGAGGGAGTCGGTGACCAGTCCGGAGATGCCGATCGCGAGAACGTAGATCGGCACCCAACCGAACAGATGCATGATGCTCTCGGGCTTCTCGTCGGTGGCCCAACCCTCACGAACCGCAGCCCGGTAGGTCGCGTAGTCGGGATAGAACTCGGTGAAGGCGATCGCGAAGATCGTGCCGCCGATCTGGATGATCCATCCGGTCCAGAAGTTGTTCGGGTCGTCGAGCACCAGATCGCCGAATGCGCCCGAGATCGCGGCGACGCCGAAGCCGCCGACCCACGCCCAGGTGATGACGTAGTTGATGTGGATGAACAGCGGGCTGTCCCAGAACTCCTTCTCGGTGCTCTCCCGCGCGTACTGCAGCGTGAAGGGCTGACGGATCACGATCGAGCCGAACGCGAACGCGACGAGGGCGATGTTCGTCATCTCCCCGCCCCACCGCTCCAGCCAGTTGATGACGCCGTCGGAGGCGAACAACGCGATGAGCGCCATCGAACCGAAGTACGTGACGTCGAAGACCTCGAGCAGTTTGACGCTCGAACCCCGTTTGTGGCCGCCGATCACCAGCAACAGCGACAGCGCGAATGCCGTCGCCGCGGCTTCCTCGAACCTACCGGGTCCGGCGAGCAGCGCCATCAGGATCCACGGGGACATACCCGCGAACGGCGAGTTGAGGAACAGGGTCAGTGCCCGACGAGCGCCCGACGTCGGCGGCGGATCAGTCCGCGTCGAATCGCCCACCGGAGGATCGGGTTCGTTGCTCATTGCTGAATTGTGGGACGCGACGCGGTATTCCGCAGCATTTCCGGTTCGATGCGGCCCGAGCGGCGAGCCCGGGCCGCATCGAGGTCGGCGGTTCGTCACACCATTCACGCATTGGGCGCGAGGACGACCGCCGCGTTGTGTCCGCCCATTCCGAGGGAGGTCTTGAGGGTCAACCCGCTGACCAGATCGGTTCGTCCGTCGAGCAATTGCGGGATGATCGCGTCGGCGGTGCGCGGGGTCGCCGGTACCTCACCCCGCTCGTATCCGAGCAGCGAAGCAGCGAGTTCGACGGCCCCGGCAGCGCCTTGACAGTGCCCGGCCAGCGGCTTCACCGAGAACACCTCGGCGTTGGGCAGCATGGTCTCGGCGATGGTGGCCTCGGCGTGATCGCACTGGCGGGTCCCCGGGCCGTGCGCGTTGAGGTAGCGGATGCTCGCGCCGTCGACACCGGACATCGACAGCGCCTGCTCCACGCACGACCGCACGTTGGTCAGCTCCGGGTCGATGGATGTGACGTGGAAAGCGTCATGGGACATCGCGCCGCCCAGCACGTCGGCGTATCCGTCACCGGACCGGTTCGTCATCGTGAACGCGATGGCGGCCTCACCGAAGGTGAATCCGCGGCTGCCCTCCTGGAACGGGCGGCAGGCGCTGAGCGCATCGGTGTCGGTGATCGCCACGCCGAGTTGCACGAACATCGCGACCACCTCGGGCTTGGCCGACAAATCGGTGGCCACCACGACGACGTCGTCGACGAGATCGGAGTCCAGCCACGACTTCGCGGTGACGATCGCTGCCGAGCCCGAGGTGCACATCGCCGACACGTTGATCGCGGGTCCGCGAAATCCGTACTCCTGCATGAGCAGGGAGACCGGCGTCGACGGGGTCACCGAGAGGTACTGCCGTCCGGTGTACCGGCCGACGCCCGAGGTCACCATCGGATACATGTCGAGATCGCCGAGCACGCAGGCGTGTACGAGTCCCACCCGCACACCCGGCTTCCAGCCCCGAGCCATGGCGTCCTCGATGGCCTCTCGTGCGGCAGCACGCATCGCGCGTGAGAAGCGCGTGCGTCCGTCGAACGGGTCGCCGCCGTCGGGTACCCGCACGATCCACCCGGGCTCATCCCGACCGGATTCGCCGACGCCCTCGCGCGTCTCGGAAGGCTGCCCGCCGACGAAGCCGAAACCGTGGTGCAACGCGGCTGCCGACTTCCCGGACGTGAGACCGTTCCACAGTGCATCGCGGCCCCATCCGTAGCCACTCACGGCTCCCAGGCCTGAAATGGTCGAGCGCTGAATCGTCATGATCGTGAACTTTCTGTGCGATATGCGATGGAGTGAGATCCATCGCGGCAGCCCTCGTGGGCGACCCGCCCTCAGGATCCCGCGCAAACCCGACATTTGACCAGTTCACGCAGGTATTCGACGCTCGAATACCCAGTTGGCGCACACTTGCATCACGCAGCGCCCATATTTCGAAGCCGCGTGGGGGAGGATGGGCATCGGGGGGATGACGATCGGAGGGGGCGGCGCGGTGGGACGACCGAGGGCTGACGGCGATGACCGGCCCGGACTCGTCGCGCCGGATGCCGAACCCATGGCCCGTCCCAGTGACGCCGCCGTCGCCGAGCGGTATCGCCTACTCCTCGAGTTGAGCCCGGACGCCATCGCGGTCCATCAAGACGGCCTGATCGTCTACGTGAACTCGGCAGCGCTGGCGTTCGCTCGCGTCGACGAACGCGACGCCATGCTCGGACGGTCCATCGCCGACTTCGTCCATCCCGACGAACTGCCACATATGCTCGATCGGATCATCGGCATGGGGGAGGAGGCCGGCGCGTCGACCGTGCCCGAAGAAGTGGTGATGGTCGACGCGCACGGGGTCACCCGCCCCATGGAGGTGACGTCGGTGCGCACCGTCTGGCAGGACAAGCCTGCGTATCAGGTGATCTTGCGGGACATCACAGCTCAGAAAGCGATCGAATCGGCCCTGCGACGACAGGCGGCGCTCCTCGATCACGTCAGCAACGCGGTGATCGCCGTCGACGACCACATGACGGTCACTTCCTGGAACCCGGCCGCTGAGCAGATGTACGGCCTGCGGGCGTCCGAGGCGATCGGACAAAATATCGACGACGTCGTCGGAGCGCACGTGGACCCGCACGCGGCGGTGTCGTTGGGCGGCACCGTCGATCAGTTGCACCGCCGTTCCGACACCGGGCGATCGTTTCTCGCCCACACCTCGGTGACGACGATGGATGACGGTTTCCTCATCGTCGCCGAACCCACCCGTCGTCCCCTCATCGAGCGGCTGGGGACGATCCTCGCCGCGCTGCACCAGGCGGTCATCGTCGTTCGCGAGGACGGCGACATCGAACTCGCCAACCCGGCCGCGGGGACAATGCTCGGTTCCGAGGCGGTCCCGGGTGCCCGGGTCCACGAACTGCCGCTGGACTTCGACGGCGACGAATCACCGATCGCACGTTGCCTGCGCACCCGTGAGGCGGTCACCGACGCGACCGCGACGATCACCACGCCCGCCGGCGAGCGTTGGCTCTCGTGCAGTTGCCGGCCGATCGACGACGACGGCGCCGAGGTGGTCGTCCTGGTGTCGTTCGCCGACATCACCGACCGTTACCGCGAACGCACCCAGCTGGCGTGGGAAGCCGTACACGATCCGCTGACCGGTCTGTACAACCGCTCGGGGATCATCCGCGAACTCGAGTCGCACATGGCCGGACTCGACGACGGAAACAACGCCTTCTGCGTCGCGATCTTCTACATCGATCTCGACAATTTCAAGCTGGTCAACGATTCGCTCGGCCATGCCGTGGGTGACGAGGTGCTGCACACCGTCGCACAGCGATTGGCGGCGGCAACGCCCGACGAGGCCTCGGTCGGCCGGATTGGTGGGGACGAATTCGTTCTCGTCGCCACCCTGGGGATCGCCTGTTCGGCCGACGAGATCGAGCAGCAGATCGACAAGATCCGGGGGACGGTGTACGAGCCGATCGCGGTGAGCACCCGCACCGAACCGCTCAAGGTGGAGGCGAGCATCGGCGTGGCGACGGTCAAGGCCGGTGACGACTACACCGCCACCGACCTGCTGCGCGATGCCGACATCGCGCTGTATCAAGCACGCAAGGCTTCTCGTGCGCGCTACGTCCGCTTCCAGACGCAGCATCGGGAGGAACTGCAGCGCCGGCAGCGCATCGAAGAGGAACTGCGGCGCGTTCTCGACACCGACACCGATCAACTCGAGATCCACTATCAGCCGATCGTGTCGACCGTCGACGGCGCCCTGGTGGGCCTGGAAAGCCTTCTACGCTGGCGTCACCCGGAACTGGGGTCGATCTCGCCCACCGAGTTCATCCCGCTCGCAGAAGGATCCAATCTCATCGACCGGGTGGGCAACTATGTGCTGGAGACAGCGGCCGCCGAGGTGGCCGCTGTCGCCGAACTCCGTCGGGTGATGCTGTGCGTCAACGTCTCCCGACGGGAGCTCACCAATGGCCAGTTCCCCGACCGGCTCCGGGACACGATCACCCGCTCGGGCATGGACCCCGCCGCGTTCTGCCTGGAGATCACCGAGAGTGCACTGGACCCGCTCGACGGAGACCTGCTCACCCTGTTGCGCAACGTGCGCGAACTCGGAACACACGTGTCGCTCGACGATTTCGGGACCGGTGCGTCGTCGTTGAGCGAGTTCTACCGCCTGCCGGTCAGTGTCCTGAAGACCGCGAAGTCCTTCGTCGACGCTCTCGACGAGCACCCGAGCGCCACATCGATCCTCGCCGGCATCGTCACCATGGCGCACGCGGCCGGGATGCGGGTGGTCGCCGAGGGAGTGGAGACGGAGTCGCAGGCCGCCACGGTCGCCGAGGTCGGTTGCGACCTCGCGCAGGGCTATCACTTCGGGCGTCCCGCCCCGCTGGCCGACGTGATCGGGTCCGGAGTCCGGATCCGGGCGAATCCCGGTGTCTGGGAGACCGGCTGACCTGTCCGCGCCAGACCAACACTGTCACCGAGGCGTCCCACGCCATACCGTGGGGCGTATCTGCGCTATGCATGCGACTGTGTCCGTTACCGTCAGACTCGGCGATGCACGCGAGTAGATTGATCGCCACGTCGATTACCCGGCGTCCATGCAACCGGACAGCGAGGTCACGGACATGACACACATTCTGCGGTGGACTCCTGCAACGCTCTGGACGGCGTCATGACCGACGCGGAGCGGCAAGTCGCCGAGCAACACACGGCGAAGGTCATCGGTGTCACGGTCGCCGCGGCGGTCGGTGGCTTCCTGTTCGGTTTCGACAGCTCGGTCGTCAACGGCGCCGTCGACTCGATCGAAGCGGACTTCGCCCTCGGCAAGCTGATGACCGGCTTCGCCGTCGCGATCGCGTTGCTCGGCTGTGCGCTCGGCGCATGGTTCGCGGGCCGATTGGCCGACGTGTGGGGCCGCAAGCGCGTGATGCTGCTCGGCTCCGCGCTTTTCATCATCAACTCGATCGGCACCGGTTTCACACAGACCATCCCGGACCTGCTCTTGTGGCGTGTGCTCGGCGGTATCGGCATCGGTATCGCATCGGTGATCGCTCCCGCATACATCGCCGAGATCGCTCCGGCCCGCTTCCGCGGCGCCCTGGGGTCTCTGCAGCAGTTGGCGATCACGATGGGCATCTTCGCGGCACTCCTCTCCGACGCCCTGCTCGCCGACAGCGCCGGCAGCGCGTCGAACGACTTCTGGTGGGGCCTCGAGGCGTGGCGGTGGATGTTCCTCGTCGGTGTCGTGCCCGCCGTCGTCTACGGTGTGCTGGCGCTGCTGATCCCGGAGTCGCCGCGATACCTGGTGGGCCGCAACCGTGATGCCGAGGCGGCCCGGATCCTGCAGGAGGTGACGGGCGAGGAGAACCCCCTCGAGCGGGTCAAAGAGATCAAGCTGACGGTCAAGCGCGAGGCGAAGTCGTCGATCAGGGACATCGCCGGACCGTCATTCGGGCTGCACCCGCTCGTCTGGGTCGGCATCTGGCTGGCAGTCTTCCAGCAGTTCGTCGGTATCAACGCGATCTTCTACTACTCGACGACGCTGTGGCAGTCCGTCGGCTTCTCCGAGGCCGACTCGTTCAAGACATCGGTGATCACCGCCGTCATCAACGTCGTCATGACCTTCGTGGCGATCCTGTTCGTCGACCGCATCGGGCGGCGGAAACTGCTGCTCGGCGGTTCGGTGGGCATGTTCATCGGCCTGCTCATGGCGTGTATCGCGTTCACCCAGCAGATCGGCGAGGGCGAGAACATCACGCTGCCCGACCCGTGGGGTGTGGTCGCACTGATCGGCGCCAACCTGTTCGTGGTCGCCTTCGCCGCGACGTGGGGCCCGGTGATGTGGGTGATGCTGGGGGAGATGTTCCCCAACCGCATCCGCGGTGTCGCCCTGGGCGTCTGCACGGCCGTGAACTGGGTCGCGAACTTCACCATCTCGATGCTGTTCCCGCCGATGACCGAAGCCGTCGGACTCGGAATCATCTACGGCTTCTTCGCCTTCTGCGCCGCGGCCTCGTTCTTCTACGTCCTCCGGAAGGTCGAGGAGACCAAGGGGATGGAGCTCGAGCAGATGGATTCGGTGGCAGAGGCGCGACTGTCGCAGTTCACTGCGGTCCGTGCGGCGAAAGACAAAGCCTGAATGTTCGATCTGCGTGAGCTCTCCAGCCGCGTCGTCGCCGCCCCCATGGCCGGTGGTCCGAGCACCCCGGAACTGGTGGTGGCCGCGGCATCGGCCGGCGGTGTCGGCCAGCTCGCCGCGGGGTACCAGACTCCCGACAAGGTGCGCGCCGACATCGCGGCCGTGCGGACGGCCGGCACCGAGGTCTTCGGTGTCAACATCTTCGTTCCCGAGGCGGAGCCGGTGAACCGCGACGACCTCGCCCGCTACCGCGCCGAACTCGTCCCGTATGCGCGAAGTCTGGGCGTGACGCTTCCCGAGGTCGAGGACCTGGGCGAGGACGATGACCACTTCGACGACAAGATCCGGCTGGTGTGCGACGAGCGGATCCCGCTCGTGTCTTTCGCGTTCGGGTGTCCCGCACCCGAGGTCGTCGCCGAATTGCACCGGCACGGGTGCAGTGTCGGGGTCACGGTCACCACGGCCACGGACGCCGAGATCGCCGGTCGAGCCGGTGCTGACTGGCTGTGCGTGCAGGGTCCCGACGCCGGTGGCCATCGATCGGTCTTCGACCGCCGGACCCCTCCTCCCACAGAGCCGCTCGACGACTTGATCCGCGCGGTCGCCGACCGGGTGCCGCTGCCGATCGTGGCGGCGGGTGGGATCTCCACGTCGGCCCGGGCCGACGAGGTCCGATCCGCGGGACCCGTTGCGGTGCAGGTGGGTACGGTTTTGTTGCGGACCACCGAGGCCGGCACCAAACCCGCGCACGGGGCGGCTCTCGCCGATCCGGACCGAACCGACACCGTGGTCACCTGGGCGTTCAGCGGCCGACCGGCACGCGCCCTGCGAAACCTGTTCACCGACAGGTTCTCCGACGCCGCGGTGGCCGAGTACCCGGCCGTCAACACGTTGACCGGTGGCATCCGACGCGCCGCCAGCAACGACCCCGACGGGATCAACCTCTGGGCCGGGAGCGGATACCGCGACGCCGTCGAGGAGTCGGCCGTCGATACCATCGCCCGGCTCGGGTGATCGGGAGCGAAGGGGTCGCGCTCCTCCCACCTCAGTGCGGGTCCTGCTCGTTCAGCGTCGCCACGACGTCGACGTAGTCGCCGCGCGCCTCACCCCACCGCAGGAACTTCACCCGCTCGACGAGCAGTTCGGTGGCGGCGGGCTGTGTGCCGATGAGATGGACGACCTCATCGACGAATTCGTCGAGGGGCATGGCGAAGTCGCTGTCCCGTTGACCCGGCAGCAGGTCGGTGCGAACCGCCGGCGGCACGAGTTCGACGACGTCGACCCCGGTATCGGCGAACTGTAGGCGCAACGATTCGCTCAGCATGTGGATCGCCGCTTTCGTGGCGTTGTAGGTCGGCGTCACCCGGAGCGGGGCGAATGCCAGGCCCGAGGACACGGTCATGATCGTGGCGGACGGTCGAGACCGCAGGTGGTCGATGAACGCGCCGATCAGCCGGATCGGACCGAGGAGATTGGTGGTGACCATTGCCTCCGCGGCATCGAGGAAACCTGCCGGGGACGACCAATCCTCCGCCCGCATGATGCCGGCCATCGCGACGAGCACGTCGAGGTTCGGGTGTTCGGCGATGACCTTCCGTGCGGCGGACTCGACACTGGCCGGGTCGGCGACATCGATCGCGACGGTGTGCAACCCGGGGTGTTGCGAACGGATACGGTCGAGGAGTTCGGTGCGCCGCCCGCCGACGATGACGGTGTTGCCCGTGTCGTGCAGACGGGTCGCAAGTGCCAAGCCGATCCCGCTGGTCGCTCCGGGGATGAAGATGGTGTTTCCGGTGAGGTTCATGTCATCGAGTCTCGGATCCGGCGGGCGAGTCATCCAGAGCGCAACCATCGGGGGATCGCCGATCCCTGGCAACGCGGTACCGACGCCGTGATACTGGCCTGATGGATCGTGATGCGCTGGCCGGGTTCCTCGTGAGCCGACGCAACAGTCTGCAACCATCGGATGTCGGTCTGCCGGGCGGCGCCCGGCGACGCACGACGGGTCTTCGACGCGAAGAGGTGGCGCAGCTCGCCACGATGTCGACCGACTACTACACTCGACTCGAACAACGACGCGGCCCACAACCGAGCACCCAGATGCTGGCGGCGCTCGCTCGCGCACTCCGCCTCACGGCCGATGAGCGGGACTACCTGTTCCGGGTCGCCGGACACAGCGCGCCGGACCGGATGGCGGCCTCGGACCACATCGCGCCCGGACTCCTGCGGGTACTCGACCGACTCACCGACACCCCCGCCCTCATCCTCTCGGCACTGGGGGAGACCTTGGTGCAGAATCATTGCGCGCGAGCGCTGTTCGGTGACATCGACCATCTCGTCGGAATGGACCGCAGTGCCATCTACCGGTGGTTCGTGTACCCCGACGAGGAACGCGGCCGCTACCCGGCGGACGATCACGAGCGGCAGAGCCGTGCGCAGGTCGCCTCGCTCCGTGCCGCTTACGGCGTCATGGGCGCCGATTCCCGTGCCGGAGCAATGGTCACAGAGCTTCGACGCCGCAGCAGCGAGTTCGCCACACTCTGGGACACCCACATCGTGAGCCGACGCTTCGAGGACCACAAGATCCTGATCCATCCCGAGGTCGGCGCGATCGAGGTCGACTGTCAGGCGCTCTTCACCGAGGACGAAACCCAGGTGTTGCTCGTGCTGACGGCAGCGCCGCGAACGGACGCAGCGGGAAAGATCGAATTGCTCAACGTGCTCGGCACACAAGAACTCGGACTCGATCCGCGCTGACCGTCTGGCTCCGGGGGACTATGTCGAACCGGTGCCACGAGTGTTGATCCGCCTCCCGATCGCGGATACCTGGCGAAGCTGCGCACGCGTGAGGCGGTCGATGACGAGCTCACGCACGTTGGTCACATACCCGGGAGCGGTGGCCACCACTTTCTCCCAACCCGACTCGGTGAGAACGGCATTCGTGAATCGCCCGTTCTCGGGGCACGGATGGCGCCGAACCCATCCCCGCTTCTCGAGTCTGCCGACCACATGCGAGAGCCGGGACAGCGAACCGTAGGACAGTTCGGCGAGCTGGCTCATACGCAGGGTGCGGTCAGGGGCCTCGGACAGCGCTGCCATCACCTCGTACTCGAAGTGGGTGATCTGGGCGTCACGGAGAAGCTGGGCGTCGAGGGCGTGGGGGAGACGGGCGAGCGCGGTTGCCACCTGGATCCAGGCGTCCATTTCCTCGTCGTCGAGCCAGTTCGGCTCTGGGGCAGTGGACATCTGCGCAGTGTATACGAAGTGAACACGTCCGTGATCAGGTTGACGCATCAAGTGTCAGCACCTAGCCTTCACTTGATACTTCAAGTCACAATCATCTAGTGAGGCGGCTCAGTCATGACCAACCCCATCGTCCGCAACGCGGGCATCCTCATCGGACGCGTCGCACTCGGCGTCATCTTCTTGGCTCACGGCCTGCAGAAGTTCCAGCAGAACGGCTGGACCGGACCGCAGACCGGGTTCGACATGATGGGTGTTCCGGCCGCGTCCTTCTCGGCGTTCGTCGTCACGTGGCTCGAAATCCTCGGTGGCATCGCCCTGATCGTCGGGCTGTTGACCCCGATCGTCGCCGCCCTGTTCACGCTGGACATGATCGGCGCGCTGTTCATCGCCCACGTCGACAACGGCATCTGGGTCTCCGACGGTGGTTACGAGTTCGTGCTCGCCCTCGGTGCCGGCGCACTGCTGCTGGCCGTGATCGGCGCCGGACGTTTCAGCGTGGACGCCGTGCTGGGGTCGAAGCTGCGCTGGCTCGCCGCCGACGACACCCGGTCGCGCGACTTGGTCGGCACCTCGCGCTGACCCATTCGCTCCGCTCCCGGAGCCCGGTTCATGCGCCCCGGTCCGCCCACCCTGCGGACCGGGGCGTTCGCCGTCCGCGGTCCTCGCCTACAGTCCCAGCAGGGCGTCGAGTGGAATGAGAGATATGACCTGGCTGATGCTGATCGCGGCGATCGCCTCGGAGGTCGCGGCGACGTTGTCACTCAAGGGTTCACAGACCGAACCGATGCTGTACGCGGTGGTCGCCGTCGGTTACACGTTCGCGTTCATACTCCTGGCCGCAGTCCTGAAGCGCGGCATGGGCATCGGCGTGGCCTACGGCATCTGGTCGGCGTCGGGCGTCGCACTCACCGCGGTACTGGCGACCTGGATCTTCGACGAGCCCTTCGGATTCCTGATGGGAATCGGCATCGTGTGCATCATGATCGGGGTTCTCCTCGTCGAGACCGGCCACCGGCCACCCGTCGACGAGGGCACCGACTCCGCCGCTTCGGGGGTCTGACCGTGGGATATGTCTTCATCGTCGCTGCCATCGTCGCCGAGGTCACCGGGACCCTCGCGCTGCGTGCCGCCGCGACCGGTCGACCGGCCTTCTACGGAGTCGTCGTCCTCGGGTATTTGACGGCATTCGTCGCGTTGACCCTCGGGCTGCGGCACGGCGTACCCCTCGGTGTGGCGTACGGCATCTGGGCGGCGGCCGGGGTCGCAGCCACGGCCGTTGCCGCGCACTTCCTGTTCCGCGAACGCCTCAACCGACGCATGGTCGCCGGCATCGGGGTGATCATCGTCGGTGTGCTGCTCGTCGAACTGGGCGCGATGCACTGAGTTCCGGCTTCGCTGATGTCGCGCCGCGAGCGCCGACGGTCAGCCGCGTTCTGGACCGGGGGAGCGCGGGCCCGCCTCAGCGCCGGACTCGACGTCACGCGGATTGTCGAAGGAGACGTCGATCTCCTGAAAACCCTTGTTGCGCTGCGCGAGAACCTGCGCCGAGTACGCCGCCTCGTCGCCCTTCGTCAGACTGACGTTGTCGGTGAACGGGGTGAGCAGCGAACGTGGATAGAGCCGGTCGACGCGAACCGCGTTGGTCTCGAGACAGATGACGATCACGATCGACGACACGTAGAGGAAGGCGAGCAGGCCCAGCACGATTGCGAAGACGCCGTTGGTGGAGCTGGCGTTACCGATGACGTGCTGCACATAGACCGCGCCGAAGGTCTGGATGATCTGCCAGCAGACCGCCGCCCCGAAGGCGCCCGGCAGTACGTCCCGGATCGACACGTCGCGGGCCGTGCCGATCCGAAAAGCCACGGTGAAGACCAGCGTGCTCAACGCCACCGATCCGAGGATCGCCAGCCAGCGTCCGACGATGCCGAGTTCGAAGGCGGCCGAGACGCCGTTGACGACGGTCAGGCCGATGACCGCAACACCGATCGTGGACAACAACAGAAGGCCACGCAAACGGGCGAAGATCGGGTCGGGACGCTCGTTGCGCGGCACTGCCCAGATCGTGTTCATCGCGTTCTGGGCGGCGACGGCCACTCCGAGGCCGCCATACAGCGACACGACAACCCCGATGATGATGGCGGTGGCCCCGCCGCTGAGCTTCTCGGGTTCGCCCAACTGCCCACCGATCACCGGGATCTGACTCATCGCCGAGTCCAGGATGCGGTCTTGGAGGTCGGGGTTGTCGGCCAGGACGATCCCCAGCACGGTCGCGAACAGCAGCAACAGTGGGAACAACGAGATGAACGCGTAGTAGGCACAGAGCGCGGCCAGATAGGCGCCCTGATCGTCGACGAACTTGTAGATGACGGCAAGCGGAAAGCCGGTCGCCGGATGACGCCGCTGAAAACGGTCGACCCGCTCAGTCAACGACACCCGATCATCCTTCTCCTCGCCGGACCGTGCCTGTTCCCCGTTCCGTTGAACGAGTCGTTCACCGGGGGTACCACGGTCGTGCCGACTTTAACCCGAGCACGAGACGATTCGGGACACGTCATCGGATCGGATGTTCACCGGAACGGATCGAAACCCGGGATGCCGAGGGCGCGGAAGGGTGTTCCCAGACGCCAATAGGCCAGCCCCGCCAGCCCGCGCGGGAAGTAGCGGTCGGTGGTCGTGACCGTCACCGACCCGTCCGCGTCGTCCGCATCCTGGAGGCGGTACTCGCGATACGATCTGCCGAACCGGTTGTCGCGCAGACGAATACGAACTCGATCCGGTCGTTGCGCGAGCACGATCTCACCGCGGTGCCGCGCATCCCGCTCGAGCCGCTCCCAGACCGTCGCACTACTCGCGCGCTCACTGACCCGGGTCTCCGATTCGAACATCTCCTCACCGGCCCACTGTGGATCGGTCGGAAGAGGTTCGGCCGGCGACACGTCTACGGACGCGTTGGCCCACGAGGCACGGCCATCGCCGCGCGCCGAGCGTTCGAGCGTGTGGGCAACCGCCTCCGAGTAGGAGGTCAACCCCCCTTCCGGACGATCGATGATCGCGTCGACGGCCCGGTCGCGACAGACGGCGTCGCATTCGAGGGACTCGATCAGCGGTCGAGCGATCTTGCCGCGAATCGGCGTGACGAACCGGACCCAGCGGCTCGCCAGCGCCGGCGTGAGATACGGCAGCACCACCATGACTCGGGGGCGAAGACCCGCGACCTCGGCATACACCTGCATCATGTCGCCGTACTCGAGGACGTCGGGACCGCCGATGTCCCAGGTCCTCGACGACGGGACGGCGGCGGTGGCGGCTTCCACAAGGTAGTGCAGGGCGTCGTCGACCGCGATCGGTTGGATCTTGTTGTGCACCCACCGCGGCGTCGTCATCGCGGGCAGTCGCTCAGTGAGGTGCCGGATGAGTTCGAACGAGGCCGACCCCGAGCCGATCAGCGTCCCGGCCTGCAACGCGATGGTCTCGATCGGTGAGTCGATGAGGATGTCGCCGACCTCGGCGCGTGAGGCCAGATGTTCGGACAGGTCGGTGCCCGACGGATGGAGACCGCCGAGGTAGACGATGCGCGACACGCCGTTCTGCTGAGCCGCGGCCACCACATTCTCCGCGGCACGCCGCTCTTCGGCCGCGAAGTCCGCGTCGGTGCTCATCGAGTGGACCAGGTGGTAGACGACATCCACACCCGCGAAGGCCTTGACCAGCGAATCGCGATCCGACAGATCACCCCGAATCACCTCGGCCGTCGGATCAGACAACCACGGTGCGTCGGCGAGCTTCTCCGGTGTCCGCGCCAGTGCGCGCACACGGTGCCCGCGTGCCAACAGCCGGGGCGCCAATCGGCCGCCGACGTAACCGGTCGCTCCGGTGACCAGACAGGTTCGCGACTCGTCCACCTGACTCCTCCGCTCTGGGGTGTTCCTCCCAGGCTATGGAGCGAAGCCGCTCGGCGCCGTCGCCTCGGCGCGGTCGGTGCCGGATCGTTCTCCGTGGCCACGATTCGATAACGGCACGTTTGGCCGAGACCGAACCCAGACCACCAGACCTGAATCCGACAGCCAGACCTTGATCGAAGTCTGGCGGTCGAGTTCAGGTCTGCCCGTCAGCTGTCGTTCGCGCCCGCCGGCGAATTCTCGAACCACAGGCACTCCTCCAGGAGGCCCGCGCTCTTCCAGCCATCCGCGGTCCGGACCATCGAATGGTGGTAGTTGCCGCCGCAGGTGCTGAGTTCGGGCATGCCGACGAAACGCATCGGGTTGTAGAACATGGCGCGCACGTCGGCCCGTTCTCCGTCGAACGTGTACTCGATGTTGGTGATGAAGTGCTGACTCACCGACACGAACGCGAAACTCTCCTCCAGCCACGCGGCGATCTCGTCCCGAGTGCCCGCCTGACCGTAGGGCGTCGACGAGTAGTCGACCACCGCCTCCGGGGTGAACACCGAGCGCCAGAGTTCCCAGTCCTTGGTGTCGACCGCTCGTGAGTACCGGTACAACGTGTCCGCGATGCCGAACCGGTCGCTGATCTCCTGCAGGTCCATCGTTCTCCCGTCCACCGGTATCGGTACGGGCAGCCCGTCGTGGCAGCGCCGAGACCGGCCGTCGCCGCCGACTATAGACACCAGTCCAGACGCTTGTCAGCGAAACCGCACCGGAGCGGGTGCCGCAAGTCAGGTCGATGCTGCGAGGTCGCGGACGACGCGGAGGTCGGCGACGAAGGCGTCGAAGGCCCGCTCGCGCTGATCCGTGGGTCCGCGGAGAATCGACGACGGGTGCACGGTCGCCACCACGGACTCGGAATGGTCGGGGCCGAGGTCTCCGTCGGCGCCGAGATCGAAGCGCTCGCCACGGTGTGGGGTGAGCCGGAAGTTGGTGCCCAGCAAGGCCTGTGCGGCCGTGGCACCCAGACACACGACAGCGGCCGGCCGGACCGACGAACGGTTCGTCGGCACGATCCTTCTGGTCACCGGGCTGTTCGCCGATGAACATGATCGTCGAACCGGGCGCGCCCACCCCACCGCGACACCCGCCGCGGCCCCGGTGATCACCCGCGGCCCGCCCACCAGCAACGGGTCGAACCGGGAGTGGTTGCCGTCGACGCGTTTCCGGCCACGGCGGGACGACCATCCGTGGTGGGAGAGTTCGGACCGGATGCCCGTCTCGGTCACCGGGTTGTCGGGGCCGACCGGTCGCGAACGACGCGAGGTGCGCCTCGATGGACGCCACGCGATCGGCGCCCAGCAGGATCAGCCAATGCGCCGCGCGCCCCTCGCTGTAGCGGGACGCGGAGCGTCGGATCACCCCGGACAGCCCGCGCGGCAGCGTGGACGTGCCGAAAACCGGTGGCAGAAAGGCATGTTCGTTCGATCGCTCGCGGGGCTGACGCTCGGGCTGGTCTTCGGGGACGGTCCAGTGGACGCCCGGGGCCGGTTCGACGGGCAGTTCGCGCGGAACCGCGGGGCGGTTTGCGGGGCCCAGGTCGACGCCCCATCCGGGTATGCGGTCGACCAGTGCGGCGGTGTCGGGGTCGTGGGGGCGGTCTGCGGGATAGCGGGCACGGGTCCTCCTCAGCCGGCGTCGGCAACGATGATTGGCTTGATGCAGTCGTCGAGCTCCTCGGAGAAGATGCGGTAGCCCTCAGCGATGTGCTCGAAGCGGAATTCGATGCGTGACAATGTGTGAAATAGCCGTTGCGGATGTGGTCGAACAGTCTCGGCCACTGCCGTTTGACCGGGCACTGGTTCATGTTCGGGGTGAGTCCCTTGTTCATGGCGTCGCCGAACTTGACCGCGCTGAACATCGGCCCGTACGCACCCATGACCGAAACGGTGCCGCCTTTGCGGACCGCATCGATGGCCCAGTTGAGGGCGATCGGTGACCCGCCTGCAGCTGGAACTTGGCCGCGGGGCCGCGGTAGACCATCGCGCACATCGTGTCTGGACTCATGCGCGTTCGGGTACCCCACAAATGCGGTACTAACCGCGCCGGCGGCGCGGTGCGCGCAGACCGGTGTCACGCGCGGGGGTGTAGAAAAGGAACCCGAATCCAGGACAGTCCTCGGGAGGAGATCGTCGATGTCAATGGTGTCTTATGTGATCGCCGGTTCGGAGGCCAGCGGGGGAGCGGGCATCCAGGCCGACCTGCGCACCTTCGCACAGCTGGGTACCTATGGTGTCGGGACCATCACCTGCATCGTGTCCTTCGACCCGAACAACGAGTGGTCCCATCGGTTCGTACCGATCGACTCCGGGGTGATCGCCGATCAGATCGAGGTGGCCACAGCCGCGCACGAACCCGAGGTCGTGAAGATCGGCATGCTGGGCACCCCGGCCACCATCTCCACGGTCGCGCAGGCGCTCGGCTCCCGACAGTGGCGAGACGTCGTCGTCGACCCGGTGCTGATCTGCAAGGGCCAGGAGCCCGGCGCCGCACTCGACACCGACAACGCCCTCCGCTCCGAGATCTTGCCGCTGGCCACCGTGGTGACCCCCAATCTGTTCGAGGCCGCGACCTTGGCCGGCATGGACGAACTGACGTCCACCGACGACCTCGCCGAGGCGGCGCGGCGAATCCATGATCTCGGGCCGAAGGTCGTCGTCGTGAAGGGCGGGGTCGGACTCCCCGGCGAGGAGGCGATCGACGTCGTCTTCGACGGCTCCGAGGTCACCGTCCTGCGTGCCCCGAAGGTGGGCGACGAGCGGGTCTCCGGAGCCGGCTGCGTGTTCGCGGCCGCCACCACCGCCGAACTCACCAAGGGCGCAGGGGTCCTCGACGCGATCCGGACCGCCAAGCAGTTCACCCACGACGGCATCGTCGGCCGGCTCGCCTCGAACGCACCGTTCGACGCCGTGTGGCACGGATCGAGGTGACCCACGGGCTAGTGCTCGGTCGGCCCAGCCCGTCGGGTGTCGGCGGGCTCCCCGGGTAGTCGAGCGACAGCCCGGCGGTCTCCGTCACCGTCCGGGACGTCGTCCCGAGGAGAACCGATGTCCGAGACCGTCGCCGACATCGTGCTGCAACGCCTTCGGAAGTGGGGGGTCCGGCAGGTTTTCGGCTACCCCGGCGACGGCATCAACGGCCTGCTGTCGGCCTGGGTTCGCGCGGAGGACGATCCGCAGTTCGTCCAGTCGCGCCACGAGCTGGTCGGCCAGGGCGCACGGGGATGCGCACCCGAGCTCATTACGGTTGCCGACATCCTCGGCGCCGGTTGCGCGAAAGCCCTTCTCGGGCTGGATGTCCTCCCCGACACGCTGCCGTGGGTCACGGGATCATCCGCGGCTCGTCGTCGTGGTGTTGCACAACAACGACCTGAACCAGGTCACGTGGGAACAGCGCACGATGTCAGGATCGCCGAAATTCGCTGCCTCACAGGAACTCCCCGACGTCGACTACGCGGCCTTCGCGCGGGGTATCGGACTCGTCGGGATCAACGTCGACGACCCGGATGGTCTCGGTACCGCATGGGACACCGCCCTGGCCGCCGATCGTCCGGCGTTGCTCGACGTGCGTTGCGACCCGACGGCGCCTCCCGTCCCGCCGCACGCGACCCGCGAGCAGGTCCTCGCCCTCGGCGAGGCGCTGGTCAAGGGTGACGACGATGCATGGGCCGTCGCCAAGAACGCAGCCAGACAGGGAATCCGCCAGTTCCTACCCGGACGGCAGTCCGACAACGACTGACTACACGGGACACCGGCTGCGCCCCGGTCCCGTACTCTCCACCGCATGAGCGGTGAGGAACTCTTCACAGCGGTAGCGGTCGGGTTCGAGGCAGTCGGAGCCTTCGCGATGATCGTGGGAGCGATCACCGCGTGCGTGCTGGGCGCACGTTCGCTCCGTCGGGGAGAGGGTGGCAACACTGCCTTCTCGGTGCTGCGCAACACACTCGGAGCAGCCATTCTCCTGGGGCTGGAAGTCCTGGTCGCGGCGGATCTCATCCGCACCATCACGTCCAAACCGTCGATCGAGGATGCGCTCATCCTCGGGCTCATCGTGCTCATCCGTACCGTGTTGTCGATGTCCATCCAGATCGAGATCGAGGGCGTGGCGCCGTGGCGTCGAGCGTTGCTGACCAGCGGTGGACAACTGCTCGGTGCAGCGGTCGCGAACGACGCAGCAGCTGCGCGACCGACAACCGAAAGCACCGCGCGACGCGTCGACGGGTAGTGTCGCCACCCGGTCTGGCGCCGACAACGACCGGCGAGTCATCCTGGATGCCGATCACCGACAGACCGACCGAAGGAGTGCCGGGTGACAACGATCCCAGACGAAGTCGATGTCCTCATCGTCGGTGCCGGGATCTCCGGCATCGGTGCGGCCCGCTGGGTGCGAACCGAACACCCTGGCAAGTCGATCGCGATTCTCGAGGCCCGGAATACCGCCGGCGGTACGTGGGACCTGTTCCGCTACCCGGGGATTCGGTCCGACTCGGACCTGCACACCTTCGGGTACGACTTCAAGCCCTGGACCGATCGACAGGCGATCGCCGACGCCCCGCGAATCCTCGATTACCTGCACGAGACGATCGACGAGAACGATCTCGCTCCGCTGGTCCGGTATGGGCATCGTGTGGTGGCGGCCGTGTGGTCGTCGGACACCGCGCGGTGGACGGTCGACGTCGAACACACCGACACCGGAACGCGAAGCCAGATCAGTGCGCGATGGATCTTCTGTGGCTCGGGCTACTACGACTACGACGCGGGGTTCGCGCCGGAGTTCGCCGGCACCAAGACCTTCCGTGGCGAGATCGTGCATCCGCAGCACTGGCCCGAGGACCTCGATTACACGGGCAAGCGGGTCGTGGTCATCGGCAGCGGCGCAACGGCGGTCACACTGCTTCCCGCGATGGCGGAACAGGCCGCGCACGTGACCATGCTCCAGCGCACACCGACCTACATCCTCCCGCTGCCCCGCGAGGACGCCATCGCCAACACCCTCAAGAAAGTGTTCGGCACCGAACGCGGATACGCATTGACCCGACACAAGAACGTCGCGCAGCAGCGGTTGCTCTTCGAACTGTGCCAGCGATTCCCATCGGTCGCTCGTCGGCTGATCCGCAAGATCAACGAATCTCAGCTGCCCGAGGACTATCCGGTGGACACGCATTTCAATCCCCCGTACAACCCCTGGGACCAGCGGCTGTGTGTGGTGCCCGACGCCGACCTGTTCCGGGCCATCCGCTCCGGGAAGGCCTCGATCGTCACCGACCGGGTCGACACCTTCACCGAGAACGGCATCCGGACAGTGGGCGGGGAGGAACTCGAGGCCGACATCGTCGTCACCGCGACCGGGCTCAACATCAAGATCATCGGCGGCATCGAGCTGAGCGTCGACGGTGAACCGGTGTCCCTTCCCGACACCGTCGTCTACCGCGGGATGATGCTGTCCGGTGTGCCGAACTTCGCGCTGGCGATCGGTTACACCAATGCGTCGTGGACCCTCAAGATCGGACTGTTGTGCGAATACTTCTGCAAACTTCTGGCGCACATGGATTCTCACGGATACGACAGTGTGTGGGCGGTCGCGGACCCCGATATGCCGACTCGGCCACTGCTCGACTTCGGGGCCGGCTACGTCCAACGAGCCCTCGACACCCTGCCCAAGCAGGGAGCTGAGGAGCCCTGGGTGATGTCGATGAGCTACTACGCCGACCGCAAATTGTTCCGTGGTGACGTCGCCGACGACAACGTCCGATTCGCGCGGGCGGGGGAGCGGGTGCGGTCGACGGTCGGGTAGCGGTGACGACTCGCCGGACGGCGGCTGAGTCACATCCGCGCGAACCGCACCAGCCAGTAGCAGTAGACGCCGTAGGCCGCGATACCCACCGCGGCCAGGATCATCAGCACCTGCCCGGCGGGCAGGCCGGCCAGTGTCTTGACCGCGCCGTCGATCCCCGTGGCCTTCGACGGATCGGCAGTCGCAACAGCCACGATGACCAGGATGCCGGTGCCGGCCAGAACGACACCCTTGCCGCAGTAACCGATCACGCCCGCGATTGTCGCCGCCTTGTCGTCGGAGATCTTGAGATCGTCGAGGAACGACCGGCTGGCTCCCTTGTAGACGTGGTAGACGCCGACGCCGATGATGATCAGGCCGGCCGCGACGAGGACGAACTTCCCGCCACCGGACTGCAGGAGTCGCGCTGTCAGTCCGGCGTTCTCCTGACCACTCGACTTCCCTTGGCCGGTCGCGAAACGTATTGCCGACCAGGCGAACCCGACGTAGACCACGGCGAGCGACAACGCTTTTCCGCGATCGAACCACTGCTCGGCGCCATCACTGTCCTCGCCCGGTTCGGTGGCGTGGGGTCCGACGACGGCCTCGGCGAGTCGCCACAGCGCCAGTGCTGCGAACGCGACCGCGGCCGCCCACAGGACGACGCGGCCGCCGGACGAGTCGGCGAAGATCCCCAACGCACCCGACTGGTCGGCGTTCCCGCCCCCACCGAAGGCGAGGCGCAGGATGATGTAGGCGATCAGCAGATGGAGCAGGCCGCTGACGGCGTGGCCGGCACGCGCCAAGCGTTCGAACCAAGGGCTGTCGGTGGCGCGGTCGACCGCGCCGGTCACTTGATTGCGGCTCATCGCGCCACGTTCCTTCCGCCGTTCGACCGAGCTGGTGCCCCGCCGGTTCCACTGACGTTACGGGGTGCCGGCCGGTCGCTCACTTCCCCTGCGAGTTACGAAGGGCCCGAGCCTGTTCGATGTACTTCTGGTCCTTCTCGTCGTTCTTGTCCGACGCCGTGGTGTCCCGAGGCGGCAGTTGCAGGTGCTCTTCGGCCGGCATCCCCGCCTGTAGCTGTCGGCCACGTTCGAGTTCGGAGTCGAACTCGGCCCCGAACAGCAGCGCGAGGTTCGTCAGCCACAGCCACAGCAGGAAGACGATGACTCCCGCGAGTGCGCCGTAGGTCTTGTTGTAGCTGCCGAAGTTCGAGACGTACAGCGCAAATGCCGCCGACGCGACGATCCAGGTGACGATGGCCAGCACCGCACCGGCGCTGATCCACCGGAACTTCGGCTGCTGCACGTTCGGGGTCGCCCAGTACAAGATGGCGACGATCAGGATCACGAACAGCAGGAGGATGGGCCATCGAACGATGTTCCAGACGGTCAGCGCGGTCTCGCCGAAACCGATGGCGTCTCCGATCGATTTCGCGATCGGTCCGCTGACGGCCAGCATCAGTGCCACGGCAGCGGCGAGCACGAGTGCTACGAGGGTCACGAGCAGCATGATCGGCCGCAGCTTCCAGATGGGACGGCCTTCGTCGATCTCGTACATCCGGTTCATCGCGCGTCCGAACGCCCCCACGTAACCCGACGCGGACCAGAGCGCGCCGAGCAGACCGAGTACGAGGGCGAAACCGGCGCTGGGGGCGGCCACGAGTTGTTCGACGGGGCCCCGCAACGTGTCCACGGCCGACGACGGTCCGAGGTCGTCGACCATCTGCAGGACGGCGTCGGTCGTCTTCTCGCCCTGGCCGAACACACCGAGCAGCGAGACCAGCGCGAGCAGCGCCGGGAACAGCGAGAGCACGGAGTAATAGGTGAGCGCCGCTGCCAGATCGGTGCACTGATCGCGCGAGAACTCCCGCGCGGTCTTCTTCAGCACGAAGAGGAGGGACGGCTTGGTCAGGTCAGTGGGGGAGTCCGGCTTGCGCGGATCATCGGGGTCGGCCGATTCGGGGTCGTCGCGAACGTCCGGTTCAGCTGAGGCCGGATCCTTGTCCGCTCGTTCAGCGGCGTCATCTCGTTTCATCCCCTGCGCTTAACCGGCGAACACGCAAGCCAAACCCGGCCGACGTCGGCGCACCCGTCACCTGTGGGGTCAGCGCACGTGGCCGCAGGCGTCGTCGACCGCCCCCTGCAGATCTCGCTGGATCCAGCGGGTCACGGCGGCGGGTGTGTCGTCTCGACGGGCGCCGAGGTCCACCGGTTCACCCAGAGCGACAACGGGCCGGCCACCACCGGCCGGGTAGGCGATCCCGGCGGAGACCAACCACAGTCCGACACCGTCTCGCAGGGCTCGATGGGCGATGTGGCCGATCCCGGTGCCGAGCCGCTGAACCTCCGTCGGGTCGCCCTCGTTGCAGGTCCCCTCCGGAAACACCGCGATGCTGTCCCCGCGTGCCATTCGTTCGACGCAGACGGCGATCATCTGACGCCCGGCGTCGGCCGCAGCTCGCACTCCGTGGTCCTTGCTGCGAAACACCGGGATTCCGCCCAGAGTGTCGATCTTCTTCCGCTGATCCGCGTCTTGGAACAGCTCGTCCTTCGCGAGGACACGCAGGCTGCCTATCCGGCGCCGCAGCGGTGACCGGAAGCCCGCAGCTGCGAGGACCAACGGGTCGCGCTCGGAGACATGATTCGCCGCGATGAGCAGCGGAGCCCCGCTGCACACGGTGCGGTCGATCGCCTCCCGCGAACGAAAGCGCACGACCGGCCGGATTCGGGCGGCGAGCACCGCGTACATCATTCGCGCCCGGGCGCGGTCCTGCTGATGGGTCCGGTAGTGCTCGTATACCGCCTGTGCCTCGGACAGCTCGACCTTCACCTAAGTTACGGTACCGTAGGTTGCGGCGCCGCGGTGCCGCAACGGGACTCCGCATGACAGCCCGGGTAGCTCCGAGGTCAGTCGGGGACGACGACCGCCCGGCCACGCAGTTCGTTCGAGGCCAACCGACGGTAGGCCTCGAGCCCGTCGTCGAGGGAGAACTTCTCGACGGCGACCTCCAGGACACCGTCGCGCGCGAGGTCGAGGACCTCGATCAGTTCGTGCCGCGCACCCCAGTACGGCGCCCGAACCGACACCTCATAGGGCTGGGTGAAAAAGCCGACCTTCGCCGCGGCGACACCGTCACCGATGCCGACGATCACGACGTCGCCCAATGTGCCGACGATTCCCATCGCGGTGTCGATGGTCGGCTGCAAGCCGACGAAGTCGAATACCGCGGTGGCGCCGACGTTTTCGGTGATCTTCCGGACATTCGCCACGGCGTCGGCATCGCTGAGAACGGTCTCATGGGCACCCACCTCGCGTGCGAACGCGAGCTTGTCCTCGCTGAGGTCGAGGGCGATGATGCGCGCCGGGGTCAGATGCCGTAACAGCTGAATCCCGATGTGCCCCAATCCGCCCGCACCGATGACGACGGCCGTGGTGCCGCCGACGAGCTTCGGCAGCGACGGTTTGATCGCGTGATACGGCGTGAGCCCCGCGTCGGTGAGCGGTACCGCTGCGATCGGGTCGAGGTCGCCGAGCGGAACGAGGTGCCGGGCGTCGTCGACGATCATGTAGTCGGCCATCGCACCTTCGTTGCCGAGCCCGGGGGGAGTGATGCCGAGTTCGGCCGCACGACTGCAGTAGTTCTCGAACCCACGCGAGCAGAAGTGACAGGTCCCGCAACCCCAGGGGCCGTAGACCGCCACCGCGGTTCCCTCGGTCAGCGACGTCACACCGCTGCCGATCTCGGCGACCACACCGGCTCCCTCGTGCCCGAGCGTCATGGGTAACGGATAGGGAAAACCCTCGGCGGGCATGTTGAGCACGAAATCGTCGGAGTGGCACGCACCGGCGGCAGTCACCTTCAACAACACCTGGCCGGGGCCGGGTGTCGGCTTGTCGACCTCGCGGAGCTCGGGCGGACTTCCTGGCTTGACGATCTGGATGGCTTTCATGCCGGACACCTCTCGGTTCGAGTCGTTGCGTGCTCTCCCGCCTTCCGGTCTACCCGCGTATGGCGACACGCGCATACGTCGGCGGGAAACCAGACGCGAATTCCTGCTGAACCGCGGCACAGGTGGACAATGCCGATCAGAAGCCGGGACGGACCACGGAGTTCGATGTCGCGGCGTGCCGGGCGTGTCGGCGGGTGCGTCAAACATCCTGTGGCAGAGTCGATCAGCCGAGACGACGGCCGGAGGCGGAAGAGGACCGGATGCACTTTGGAGTACGGGTGGACCGGACAACGCTGCGACTCCGGGTCACCATCGTCGCGACTGATTCCGAGCGGCGCACCGCACACACTGCCGGGTGGCCGGCAGGACTTCGAGGCGCTCGGCACCGATGGGTTCGCCACAGTCCTCGCACCGGCCGTAGGCACCCGCGCCGACCCGGTCCAGGGCGGCACCGATCTCGTCGAGCCGGACTCGCGACCGTTCCAGCTGCGCAACCAGATGGCCGCGTTCCACCGCGAGAGTCGAACCTTCCGGGTCGTGCTCGTCGTCGGCCGCCGCGTCGCTGGTCGCCTCGAGCACCGCGGCCAGCCGGGACGACAACGATTCGATCAGCGCGGCGGTCCGTTCCCGTTCTGCGAGCAGCACATCCCGCGACTCGTCATCCTGCCTCGAGGTCACCGTGAGCCCACCGACGTCGTCTCGCTCAGGTGCCGCAGAAGGTCTGGAAGCTGTCGCTGAACGCCTGCGGGGCCGGCGCCGCGAAGTGAGCCCATTCGGTGCGGCGTTCGAACGGATGCGTGACGGGATCCATCAGCCGCGTGAACGGTTCCCGATCGCCGTCGGTCGCGGCGCGCAAAGCGGCGTCGACCTGATGGTTGCGCGGGATGTACACCGGGTTCACGGTGTCCATCGCCTCGGCGACCGCACCGGGCTCACGACCGAGACGGGCGAGTTCACGGCGCCATCGTTTCAGCCACGGACCGATCTGCTCGCGCGGCATGAGGCTGATGATCGGGACCTGATCTCCGCGGAGTTCGTCGGCCAGCGCCCGGAAGGTGCCTGTCCAGTCCGCGCGATGATCACGCATCAGGGTCAACAGGTCGGCGACCAGTTCGGGTTCGGAAAGCGCTTCTGTCAGACCGATTTTCGACGCCATGCCGGTGGCGAAATGGTGTTCGTACCGCGCCTCGTAGGTGGCGAGCAAGTCCGACGCCGCAGCGATCGCCTCATCGGGTGTCGGGGCCATGAGCCTGAGCAGGGTTTCGGCGAACCGCGCCAGATTCCACTTCAGGACGGCGGGCTGATTCCCGTAGGCGTATCGGCCCGCGTGATCGATCGAGCTGAACACCGCCGACGGGTCGAAGGCGTCGAGGAACGCGCACGGCCCGTAGTCGATGGTCTCACCCGAGATCGTCGTGTTGTCGGTGTTCATCACGCCGTGCACGAACCCCACCAGCATCCACTGGGCCACCAGGGCGGCCTGACGTTCGAGTACGGCTTCGAAGAACGCGAGATACCGGTTGCCGTCGCCGGCCTCCGACGCTTTCGCGAGCTCCGGGTAGTGACGGCTGATCGCGTAGTCGGCGAGTTGTTGCGTCAGGTCGGTGTTCCGGATTGCGTACTCGAAGGTGCCGACACGGAGATGGCTGGCGGCGATCCGCGCCAACACCGCGCCGGGCTCGGCCCCGGTGCGCTGAATGTCTCGCCCCGTGGCCACGACCGACAGCGAACGCGTGGTCGGGATCCCCAGGGCGTGCATGGCCTCGCTGATCACATACTCGCGCAGCATCGGCCCGACCACCGCGAATCCGTCGCCACCTCGGGAGAACGGAGTACGCCCGGAACCCTTGAGCTGTAGATCGACTCGTCGACCGCCGCGGTCGATCAGCTCCCCGAGCAGCAACGCCCGGCCGTCGCCGAGAAGCGGTGTGTACCCGCCGAATTGATGCCCGGAGTAGGCGGTGGCGACAGGGACGGCATCGGCGGGCGCGGCCGCACCCGACAGAAGTGCGACACCGTCGTCGGATGTCAGTGCCGCGATGTCGAGGCCCAGGTCGTCGGCGAGTGACTCGTTGACGACGAGCAGTCGGGGGTCGGGCGTCTCGGCACCCTGCCACGGCACGGTGAAAGGCGTCAGCTCGTCGACGAAGGTGCGCTCGAAGCCGGTGATCGCGGCGCTCGTGCGGGCGGGAGTATCGGGAGAGACGGACACCCCTCGAGGGTAACCAGTTTCCGGACCGGCAAACCGGCTGCGCAGAAGGGGCGAGGGAGGAGTGTCCACCCCACTCGCCCCGGACGGCGATCAGGCCGCCAGCGCCGCGCCGCAGATGCCGCAGGCCTCGAAGTTGCGCCGGTTCCACCGGGCGATCGGGATGAAGAACACGCTGAACTGGCTGTATTCACGCATCCGCGCCCACTGGGTGGTGTTGTGGCAGCGGGGACAGGTGCGGGTCTGACCCGCACCGAGATGCTTCTGCCTACGGCCATATCCGAACAAGAAGAACACGCCGCCATCGTAGAGTTCGCGGCTCGCGGCGGCCGGTCACGCGCCGCGGTAGTCGATCACGGGCGGCGGACCATGAGGTCGTTCTCGGCTGTGAAACCGCATTGTTTGTACAGGTCTGTCGATGCTTCGGTCGGGTTGAGCACCACCTTCGCGTATCCACGGCCGTCCGCGGTCGCGACGGTATGCCGGACCAGTTCACGTCCGATCCCGGAACCGCGGAATGCCGGGCGGACGTACAGATGACCGAGATAGCCCCATCGGCCGCCGGCGCCCTGCCGGGGACTCGGCATCCGGGCGTGTTCGGTCAAGCACACCATTCCCACGGTCATGTCGTCCGTGCCCGCGGTCCAGAGCGTTCGTCGCTCATCGTCCAACCAACTCGCAACCGCGGCGGCGAAGGCGGTATCGCCAAGCCACGGCCCGACGGAGCGATCGTCTTCGTACGCCCACTCCCAGCGGAGCTCGGCCACAAGGTGGGAGTTCTGCGAAGGTTGAATTCGTACCGCGTGTCGACCGGTCACCCACCCAGGGTGACCGATGACGGTCGGCGGCTGCGCGTGCGGCACCGCAGAAACTCCGCGACCACCGCCGGCCTCGCGGAGAATGGACGAGGCCGGAGGTGCTCGCCATCTGTCGACACGCATCGGGTCGGCGGGCATCGGTACGCTCAGTGGTGTCCGTTTTGTCGGCCTGACGTCACCGCCACCGGGCTGCGGACTCGCGAAACCGGAGGGAAGCATGGAAGCACTGATCCTGATCGCCGTCATCGTCGTGATCGTCGTCGGGGTGGTGGTGTTCGCCCAACAGCGTTCCGGCGCCAACACGGCCCGCACCCTTGAGGACGCGAAAGCCGACGCACGACAGGTGATCGAACGTCTGGGCGGCCAGGTGTTCATGCTGGTCGGCGACGGCCCGGCATCGAAACAGGCGCTGGCCGACGCGGGGGAGCGATACACCGCGGCGGGGTCTCAGATCGAGCAGGCCAATTCGCCGGTGCAGGCGCGGCTGGCCAAACAGACTGCGATCGAGGGGCTCTACTACATCCGTGCGGCTCGGGCCGCCATGGATCTCGACCCCGGTCCGGCGATCCCCGAGCTCGACGGGCAGAAGAGTGCCGGTGCGGTCACCGAGGACCGGACCGTGGAGTTCGAGGGACGAAAGGTCGCGGCATCGCCCAACCCGTCGGAGCAGACGCCCAACTACTATCCCGGTGGCCGCGTCGCCGGCAGGCCGGTACCCGCCGGCTGGTACTCCGAGCCGTGGTGGAAACCGGCTCTGGTCGCCGGCGCCTGGGGACTCGGATCGATGTTCCTGTTCTCGGCGATGTTCTCCGGCATGGCGGGCGTCCCCTATGACGCGCAGTCCTTCGAGAGTGGCGCCGGCGACGGTTCCGACGGTGGCGCCTTGGAAGACGGTGACTCCGGCGACTTCGGCGGTGGTGACTCCGGCGACTTCGGCGGGGGAGATTTCGGTGGCGGCGACTTCGGCGGGGGAGGCGACTTCGGCGGTGGCGACTTCGGGGGGTTCTGAGCGGCCGCCCTCCGAGTGACTCGGCTTCGCTTGCCGGGTGTCAGGTCGCCGTGGGTGCCGCGACGACGGACAGCAACCGGAGCTTCTCGGCACTCGCACTGCCCGGGGTCGCGGTGTAGACGAGCAGCGAATGCGAACACCGCGGGTCGACCAAGATCTGGCAACTCAGTTCGAGCAATCCCACGTCGGGGTGCACGTACCTCTTGATCTCGCGAGGAGCTACACCCACTTCGTGCCGTGCCCAGATCTCGCGGAACTCCTCGCTCTCGCCTGTAAGCCGTTCCGCGAGCGACGCCGCATACGACTGCGGGCCTCGTAGCGCAGCCACTCCTCGTAGTCCGGATACGTACATACGTGAGTAAAAGTCGTGGTCGTCGGACGGATGCAATTGGCGAGCCCGCGGATCGGTGAACCACCGATAGCCGATGCTCCGCGCCGGCCCGTCGAACCGCATGAGGTCGCCGACCAGTGCCACCCCGAGTCGGTTCTGGCGCAACGTCTCGCCGAGTTCGGTGACGATCTCGGCCGGGGTGTCGGCGAGCCGGTCGAAGATCCGCATCATGCCCGGGGAGATGTGCTCGCGGTCGGGTCCGCGCATGGGCGGCCGGTGGCCGGCGAGGTGGAACAGGTGGTCTCGCTCCTCGACGGAGAGGTGGAGGCCCTGTGCGATGGCGGCCACCATTTGTGGCGACGGCTGCGGGCCGCGCTCGCGTTCGAGTCGTGAGTAGTAGTCGGCGGACATGTGACACAGGGCAGCCACCTCTTCGCGACGGAGTCCACCTGTGCGACGGCGCTGCCCGCGAGGCAGTCCGACGTCCTCGGGCTGAAGGGCGGCACGCCTCACCCGAAGGAAGTCAGCGAGACCGGGTCGATCGATCCTTCGGCCATTCTTGCGCGCCCGGAACCGCGGAGCCACGGATCGACAGGCCGTGGATAACGGTGCGGACCGACACAAGACTGGAAGCGAGAAACATTCCGAGTCCGTCAGGAGCTCCGCATGACACGAAACAGCAGATACAGCCTGTCCATCCCCGATCTCACGGGCCGTCGAGCGGTCGTGACCGGCGCGAGTGACGGCATCGGGTGGGAGATCGCGAATGCGCTCGCCGGCGCCGGTGCGGAAGTGGTCGTGCCGGTGCGTGATCCGAACAAGGGGGCGAGGGCGGTCGAGCGCATTCGTGATCGTCACCCCGCCGCCACACTCACGATGGAGGACGTCGACCTGTCATCGATGGCATCGGTCGAGGCGCTTGCCGGCAGGCTCCGGGCGGACGGCACACCGATCGACATCCTGATCAACAACGCCGGGATCATGACTCCGCCGAAACGCCTGACCACAGGCGATGGATTCGAGGTCCAGTTCGGCACCAACCACCTAGGACACTTCGCCCTGACCGTCGCGGTGCTTCCGCTGCTCCAGTCCGGGAAGGCACGGGTGGTCTCGCAGACGAGCATCGCGGCAAAACGAGGCTCGATCAATTGGGATGATCTGAACTGGGAGCGCCACTACGACGCAATGAAGGCCTACCGCCAGTCCAAGATCGCGTGCGCGCTGTTCGGACTCGAACTCGGACGCCGAAGCCGCGCTGCCGGTTGGGATGTGACGAGCGTGATCTCACATCCGGGAGTCGCCCCGACCAGCCTTCTCGCCGCTCGTCCTGAGGTCGGCAGGACCGCCCCGACGAGCGGCCGGCGCGTGATCGAGTGGATGTCGCGGCACGGTGTCGGTGTGGGCACCGTCGAAACCGCTGCCCTCCCAGCCCTGATGGCGGCGACGCAGCCGGAGACGCCCGGTGATGCGTTCTTCGGACCACAGTGGCCCGGTGACGCTGGCGGGCCACCCGGATTACGGCAACCCTGGCAACCGTTCCGTGATCACGAAGCGGCATCGCGTCTGTGGGCGGTGTCTGAACAGCTCACCCGGGTGACAGCGGGCTGAAGACGGGCCTCCTGGCGCCGATATGCGATCGTCAAGTGGTGTGTGCCACCTGCGGACCGAAGTCGACGCAGGTGACACACCGGCAATGAGCACTTGTGATGCTTTCCACTCGAAGTCTGAGGGACGGCAGGTTCAGGGGAAGAGCGTCAGGAATGTCGCTGCCGAGGTCGCGCACAGCAGCGCCGCGATCGTGACGCCTGCATACGCGTGATCGGCGATCGGGGTCTCGCGTGCCTTGACCGACGATGTGCGTGTCGGGGTGCTGGCCTCTGTCACAAGTTGTCCCTCCGAAGACCCGTTACCGTCCCCGAGAACATTAGGGCCGCGAACGTTCACCCGAGACCCGCCGGCGACGTTCGAGGCCACAACGATGCTGTGGGTCACGAAACGATAACGGTCGCAAGTACTAGGTTTCAACTGCACGAACGGTGAAGCGCCGACGGCGCGACGCAGTGATGGGTAACGCGGATTCGCACGCATGTGCGACAATGGCGCGGTGAGTTCACAGACGAGGGCCGGCTTGAGTCCCGACGACCTGGAGTCGCTGTCCGCGGCACTCGCGGCCGGTAAGCGAGCCACGGTCTATCTGCGCGATGCGATGCCATCGCTGAACCTGGAGGCCGGCGCCTCGGCGCGAGTCGTGTCGATCGACGGTACGACAGTGACGGTGAGCCCGAGGGGCGTCGACGACCAGTTGCCCTTCGAAGCCGACGAACTGCGACGTAACCGACCGGCGGCCGCCACCACTGCGACCGCTGCGGTTCGTCGACGCACACCGGAACCGGCGCCCCCGAAGCCACAACCGACGTCGTCATCGAAAACAGATGTCGAGGAATCGAATTCCGCCCGCCCGTCCCGAAAGGCGCGTCCTACGACGGATGCCCCGCCGAGGGCGGCGGAGTCGGCGCCGGCGCCTGCGACGACGACCAGGTCGTCGCGAAAGGCCAAGGCGCCGACCGCGCCGACCACGGTCACCATCACCGCGGCAGGGGAGAGCACGTGGACGCTGTCGGTTGCGGTCGGAACCAGAAAGCTGGCAAAACCCGTCGAGATCACCGCCGACCGGGTGGCCCGGGCGATGCGGGAGCTCGATGACGAGACCGCGATCGCCGCGGTCGACGCCGTCATCGAATCGGCCAGAACGGCCGCGCAACGCCGCATCGACGAACTCAGTCAGGAACTCGAAGCCGCGCGGGCCGCGCTGGCCAACCTCGACGGGTCCGTCGACGACCAACGCGGCCTCGCTCGCTGAGGAGCACCCGGAGCTTGCGGAGGGCGACCCACCCTTGCTCCCTGAGGAGCGCCCGGAGCTTGCGGAGGGCGCGTCACGAAGGGGCCCGTCAGCCCTGTCGGTCCCGGAACCGGTACATCGCGCGAATGTCTCGCGTGATCGCTTTGTCCCGCTTGCTCCGCTTGCTCGCCTGTCGGGCGTCGCCCCGAGCGGCCGACCACTCACTCTCCCTCAGCAGCTTGCGATAGCGTTCCAGACGGCCGGCGTCGAGCCGGGCGTCCCGGATCGCCTCCTGTACGGCACATCTCGGCTCACTGCGGTGTTCGCAATCGCGAAACGCGCACTCACGAGCCAGCTCTTCGATGTCGGCGAACGTACGGCCGGCCGCCTCGGCGACATCCTGTACCCCGATCCCACGCAGACCAGGTGTGTCGATGAGTACCTTGCCTCCCGGCAGGAGCAGCAGCTCGCGGTGCGCCGTCGTGTGCCGCCCCTTTCCGTCGACCGCACGAATCTCATTGGCCGCCATCTGTTCACGACCGAGCAATGCGTTGGCCAGGCTCGACTTGCCGGCGCCGGACGAGCCCAACAGGACGGCGGTGCCGGTCATGGTGGACTCGAGGAGATCGACGCCTGCGCCGGTGATCGTGCTCGTCGTCACGATGTCGGCGCCCGGAGCGACCGCGGCGATCATCGCCTCACCCGGAAGAGGATCGTCGACCAGATCCGACTTGGTCAACGCGATGATCGGCCGGGTGCCGGCGTCGTAGGCCAACGTCAGCAGGCGCTCGATGCGACCGACATTCACCCTGTTCGCGACCGACACCGCGATGATCACCGTGTCGACGTTGGCGGCGAGTACCTGCCGTTCCGATGTCCGATCCGAACTCGCGCGCGCGATCGCCGTCCGGCGCGGCAACAGGTGCACGATCCGGGCCTGCCCGTCGTCTCGGCGCAGCACCACCCAATCGCCGGTGCACACGGACTGTTCGCGCTCCGCAGTGCGCCCGACACCGCGGATGGCGCGGACCGGACCTGATGCGGTGATGGTGTCGCACCCGCCGCGATCCACCCGCACGATGCGAGCTGGTAGCTCGTCGTCGGACGCGCGGTCGGTGTACAGGGTCGAGAAATGCTCGTCCCAGCCGAGAGCGGCGAGCTCGACGGGGAAGGACGAATTACTTGCAGAATTCACTGTTGGGGACTTTCGAGGAATGCCCGCGACCCCAGGTGTCATCCGACTCGCAGCTCAGTCGGTTGTGCGAGAACGGTGTTCGAGGATCAGTAACGGGCTGGAGGAACAGGGATGGTTCGGATGCTGACGATGCCAGCGATCTCGACGGCAACCATCGACTCACCTCCAGGTCTCGTGCTGCCCCCTCCGCACAGCGCGGCTCACGCTAACACCGTCCGGCGATGCCCACCACTCCTTTTTCTTCCGCGAGTTCGCGCTACCGGAGCCCCAACTCGACGCCCTGTGCGAGCACCTCACGACGCGAGGTCATACCCAGCTTCGCCAGGACCGCGGACACGTGATGGTCCGCGGTTTTCGACGAGATGTACAGCCGCTTGGCGATCTCCGAATTCGACAGTCCCTCCGCCACCAGGCGGGCGACCTCGAGTTGCCTGTTCGTCAGGCCACCGGGGTTCACGCGTGTCGTGGGCCGAGGGCGCTGCGGGACGGTGGCGCAACCCCGGTCGCGCATCAACGCACGCGCACGATCGGCGGTACCCGCGGCGCCGAGTCCGTCGAGCATCGTCACACCACGGGCTGGTTCGTCGGAATCCAACCAGCACATCGCCGATGCGAACGGATCACCCGCGTCCGACCACCAGCGCGCGGCATCGGCGTGCCGACCGTCGAGCGACAATCGGTACGGCGCCGCGATCGGCCCGGTCTGCGTCGACAACCCGAGCCTCGCACGCCAGACGGCGAGGCTCCCTGTGCCCCATTCTGTTCCGTCATCGTCGAGGGTGTGCGCCGCGGTGACCCGGGCGTCCTCGGTCCCGGTCATCCAACTGATCTCCGCCAGGGCGGTCAGGACCGCGAGCCGTCGGAGGGGTTCATCGATCTGGTTGGCGAGAATCCAGGCATTCTCGATCTCGTCGATGTCGAACGACGCGCCGCATCGGAGCGGCACCAGCACGGTGACCAGGAGCGGCCACAGCGTGGCGATCGGCATCCCGTCGGCGTCGATGACCGCCCCGGCGTCCTCGAGGGCTCCGTTCCAGTGTCCGCGGGTCAGATGCAGGCGACTCCGCACCGCGGTCTGCCAGTGGCGACAGATCTGGATGTCGCGCTCCACCGTGAACGGAAGACCCGCGTCGAGGATCCGGTCGGCGGCCCGGTACCTTCCCTGTTCGACATCGAGACTGGCCACCTGTGAATAGACGGTTGAGGCGAGTTCGTCGAAGCCGAGGGTGCGAGCGGTTTCCATGTGATCGAGAAGTCTTCTGCGAGAGTCGACTTCGCCGGTGGACAGCGCAGTCGAGTCCGAGACGACCTTGTTCCACAGCCGCAGTTCCTCGTCGGATGCCGACGCGGTGTCGGCCAGCAGGGACGCCGTTCCCGACACGTCGCCCCGCATGAACGCGAGAAACGCGCGGTGGATCTGGGCCTCGCTGTACACCGTCGACGCCCCTGTACCGTAGGCGATCTCCGCTGCACGGCCCAGGTGCGATTCCGCGCTCTGCCGGTGCGCGCTGTAGTACTCGTAGACCCCGACGGCCACATGTGCCGTGGCCAACCCGGTGTCGTCACCCAGTTCGGTCCACAACGGGAAGGTCTCGTTCACACTGGCTATCGCATCGCGCAGTCGGCTGACCATGTACTGCTCGTTGGCCAGAGCCAACAACAGTTCGGCACGCTCGCGAGCCGGAGCATTGACTTGGTGCTGCTTGGCGATCTCGTAGTACGCGACGGCCTCGGTGTGCGCTCCGCCGCGGATGGCGTCCTCGGCTGCGGCGCAGGCATGACGGACGGCGCGGTCGAAGTCCCGGGCGGCGACGGCGTGGTGGGTCAACACCGACGGGTGCACGGTGCCCAGCTGCTCGAGTGCGTCCAGCAGCTGCGCGTGCAGATGGGCCACCCCACCCGGCGGAATCGTGGATTCGATTGCCCGACGGGCCAATTCGTGTCGGAATAGGATGCCGTCGGGCCCCCATTCCAGAAGTCCCGTGTCGGCGAGACGCTGCAGAGTGGGGTAACCGATCCGCAGGACCGGCAGCGCGGTGTCCGACACCCGTTCCGGCGACGCCGCAATCAGTTGGAGGGCTTCGAAATCGGCCGCGCTGACCTTGGTCGTCCGCGCCAGGACCGCATCGCGCACCGACGACGGGATCGGCAGGTGGGGTTCGCGGGAGACCTCGGTCGCGAAGTAGGGGTTACCTCCGGTCGCGGCATGGACCCGCACGGGATCGAGACCCGTACCCTCGACCAGTTCCGCGATCGCCGCGACACTGAGCGGCGGCAGCTCGATCCGGAACACGCCCTCGGCGAGCAGGGCACGCGCCGCCGCCTGGGGCTCGAGCTCTCGATGCGTCAGGAGCAGGACGAGCGGCATCGACTCGATGCGTCGACACAGGAACCTCAGCACATCGGTCGACGCGGCGTCGACCCAGTGCAGATCCTCGACCACGAGAAGCGTCGGTGCAGCCCTCAGATGAGCGAACGCGGCTTCGCAGACGTCGGCGAGCATCATCGGTTGCAGACCGATGCCCAGGTCTTTGACGGGACCCAGTGGACGTGGTGTGTCGAGCGGATCGCACGCCACCCGCAGCACACGCACGTCCCGGGCGGTCGCACACACCTGCGCGATCAGCGTCGTCTTGCCTGCACCGCTCTCGCCGGCGACGGAGAAGGCCGAACCCACCGGCAACCGGTCAAATGCCGCGCTGATCTGCGACAACTGCTCGGTTCTCTCCAACAATCGCACCGTCCGAGTGTAGGCCGCCCGACGCTCGAATAGGTGGGTCTACCCATTCATGGGAAGGACGTTCGGCGAAAGATGGGAGGTCCTCACCGATGCCGTCCGTATGCCCGGTGACCGACTGTTGTGGTGCGCCGGTACCGACAAACGGTCACCGGCGGCCAGTCGTCCCACCACACAGAAATGGACAATCCGATGACGACATCTCTCTCACCAGACCTGGTATCGCTGCGGGAGAAGCAGCAGAAGGTTTGGAGCAGCGGCGATTACAACCGTATCGCCGCGCTGACCGTGCCGGTCAACGAAGCGACCGTGGTCGCGGCATCGGTCATCCCCGGCGAACGCGTTCTCGACGTCGCGACCGGCACCGGCCACTCCGCGCTCGCCGCTGCCCGCCAGGGTGGCGACGTCACCGCGATCGACTACGTGCCGGCACTACTCGACATCGCCCGGGGTCGGGCAGCCGCAGAACATCTCGACGTCGATTTCGTGGAAGCCCCGGCCGAGGTCCTGCCGTTCGGCAACGCCGCGTTCGACACCGGTATCTCGTCGATCGGCATCATGTTCGCCGCCGATCACGAGCAGGCCGCGCGCGAATTGACCCGAGTCGTCCGCCCAGGCGGAAGGATCGTGGTCACGAGTTGGACCGCAGACGGTTTCGTCGGTGGAATGCTCGCCGCGGTCGGCCGCCACGTGACGCCGCCGCCGGGCGCGCGTCCCGCCACCCGGTGGGGCGATCAGCAGTACGTCGCATCGCTGTTCGGCGATCGTGTGCACTCGGTCGATTCGCACACCGCCGTACTGACCGTTCGGTTCGTCGACGCCGCCGCTTTCGCGGACCTGTTCCTCGGCTACTACGGTCCGACGTTCTCCGCGGCGTCGAAGCTCGACGAGGGCGGCAAGCACGCACTGCGTGCCGATCTGATCTCCCTCGCCGAGTCTCGGCAGCAACCGGTCCCCGGCGGGATCTCCATCGACTGGGAGTACCGCGTCATCGAGGCGGTGCGGTCATGAGCGCGCCCCGGAGTCGTGGCAAGGCCATCGCTCGTCTCGGCGCGACCCTGTCGATCGCCGCGGCCATCGGCGTCGCCGCGCCGCTTGCGACGACGGCTTCGGCAGCACCCGCGCGCACACCGGGCGCGACGCTGACGATCGTCGACCAGAACATCACCGGTGCCGGCAAGAACCGCATCATCATCCAGGGCCTGTATCCGATGACACGAGCGGACGCGGTCGGATTCGTCACCCACCTCAACGATCGGGGTTGCGGTGGAATGCACTACATCGTGCTGGGCGACGACGGCCGGGAGCAGTACCTCTACGACCGGAACTTCCCGGGCACCTCGGTCGGGACCGAAGGGTTCCTCCGGGCTTCCGACCGCGGGCTCGAGTATCTCCGGGAGTTCGTCGTTCCGAGCTCGGTTCTCAACGAGGACCGGGACGGTGCCGACGAGGTGTTCACCCGGGTCCGTTTCACCGACGGCGACTGCCGGGCACGGGTCCAGACCACCAACGTGGTCGTCGGGCGGTTCTGACCCGACCCGCCGGCCCGACACCCGCCCACCCGGCCTGTGCCGGGTGGGCGGGTGTCGGATCAATTCAGCTCGGCAGCATCCACGTCGGTGTCGATACGCATGGCGGCCACCAGTTCTCGATAGAGCTCATCGGTGGCTAGCAGGCTCCGATGGTTGCCGACCGCCCGCACCCGACCGGCTTCGAGGACGACGATCTGGTCGGCGTCCATGATCGTCGAGAGCCGATGCGCGATGGTGACGACGGCTCCGCGAGTGGCCTGTCGACGGATGCCCTCGGCCACAGCCGCCTCGGTCAACCCGTCGAGTTGCGCGGTCACCTCGTCGAGCAGGAGGAGTTCTGGGTCGACGACCAGCGCGCGGGCGAGCGCGATGCGTTGCCGTTCCCCGCCCGACAGCGTTGACGTGGTCACGTCGGTGAGTAGGCCGTCGGGCATGGAACGGACACGCTCATCCATCCGTACGGCCGACAGGGCACGCCACACCTCGTCGTCTGTCGCCTCGGGCGCCGCGTAGACGAGGTTGTCGCGGACCGTTCCGGGGACCAGAGGGGTGTCCTGCTCCACGTAGGCGATGCGTGCTCGCAGGTCGTGGAGTGTCCAGTGGTCAAGCGGCCGGCCGTCGAGCACGATCTCGCCGCGATCCGGTCGTAGGAACTTCAGGAAGAGGGAGAAGATGGTCGTCTTCCCGGCACCCGACGGTCCGACGATGGCAGTGTGTCCGCGGCGCGGGATCGTCAGGTCGATGCCGTTGAGCGCAGCGGGGGAGTCTGGTGTGTACCGGTACAACACGTCGCGCAGTTCGAATGCGGACGCGGTCCGGTCGACACGAGCCGACGTGCGATTCGCCACCACCTCGTCGTCGGATTCGGTTCGCAGATCGGAGATCTCGGAGATCCGCGCAGCCGCGGCCAATCCCGACTGTAAGGCCGTGACACTCTGGGTGAGCAGCGAGACAGGCATCATCAGTTGGAATCCGTAGAGCAGGAAAGCGATCAGAGTACTGACGGCCATCGAACCGTCGGCGACGCGCCAGGCCCCGAACGCCAGGACGACCATCACCGCCAGATTGATCCCGGACCCGGTGATCGTCCAGGCCCATGCTTCGATACGCACGGCCCGGATTCCCTTGCTCGCCGACCGGTGCGCGAACTCGCCGATCCGGTCGGCTTCCCGCGCCTCGGCCCGACTCGCCTTGACGGTGCGGATCGATCGAAGGATCCCCTCCAACCGGCCACCCAGGAAACCGATCTCGGCCTGCGCGTCCTGCTGCGCTTTCGCCAGCCCCGGCATCAGTACGGCGGCGGCGATCCCCACCATGACCACGACGACCATCGTGGTCGCGAACAGCGGGAGGTCCAGAAACGCCATGAGTACCAGCGCGCCGACCATACCGACGAAACCGTTGACACCGTTGACGATGCTCGACGTCGTCGCTTCGCGGATCAGCAGGGTGTCGGACGTGACGCGCGCGACCATCTCGCCGCTCGACCTACGGGCGAGCTCGGGGACCTCGACGCGGAGCAGGTGACCGATCAGTCCGGTGCGGGTGGCGAGGATGATGCGTTCGGCCAGGGTCCCCAGCATGATCGTCTGGATCAGACCGATCACCGACCCGGCGACGAGCAACACGGCCAACACGGTGATCGGCGCCGCCAGAGATTCCGACACGGCAAGACCGTCGAGCACCCACTTCGTGACCAGCGGGGTCGCGAGTTCGGCAGCGGTGCCGAGCAACCCGAGGACGACGCCCACGGCAAGGACGCCCCGGTAGGGGCGTATGTAGTCCCAGAGGATCACGAGTTTGGCGCGCATGGGCATATCCGGGGTCTGCCCGGGATCGGCCGCGGTTGTCGAAGTCGTCATGGTGTGAGCCCTCCCGAGCGGAACATGCAAGCTCTACAATGACACATTGGTGTCCCATTTTAAATCAAGTGTGTTGCAGATACCCGAGTGTGGTGGATAGTCTCGGCCAGGTGAACGATGCGCCGGAACCGGCTGCCGTCTCGGGCGTGCGCCTGCGCACCCGACAGGCCATAGTGTCAGCCGCCATCGCGGCGTGGGCAACTGATTTCTCGACGTCCCTGGGCGACATCGCCGACCGGGCGGACGTCAGCCGGAGCACCTTGCACCGCCACTTCCCCGACCGTCAGTCTCTCGTCGATGCGGCGCTCGTCGAGGCGAGGGGCGTTCTCGAGCGGCAGGCGAGCGAAGCGGTCGACGGGTGCGAATCGGCTCGCACAGCACTCGAATCGCTGATGCGGGTGATCATCGGCATCGACGACGTCATCGTGTTCCTGTTCGCCGACCCACACCGGTTCGACGGCCACCCGGAGTGGGCTGAGGAAGAGGACCAGATGCTTCCGGAGATCCTTTCTCGGGCGCAGAAAGACGGTGCCATCGCCGATGATCTCGAAACGAGATGGCTGGCCGGGGTGTTCTATTCACTCTGTTTTGTCGGTGCGGTCTCGATCGCCGGCGGGGTGATGTCGCGTCGCCGCGCCGCCGATGTCGCCGTCCGGACGTTCTTCTCCGGAGTCGGTGCCGACTGAGAAGCCGACGCACGCGTGTGCTTTGGGTCGGATCAACACTTCTACCACCGATGAGTTTTGTATCGGGGTGGTGTCAGACCCTGCACCTACCACCGATCGGATGAGACATTGGGCAGCGTGAACGTACTGGCGTGCGTGGCCGCAGCGGTCGCCGCGTTCCTGGTGAGCGGTGTGTACTACGGCGTCGTGGGTGCACCCGCCGCGGCGGAAGTACACCGACCGGCCTGGGCGACGCCGGTTGTCGAACTCATCCGCAACGCAATGCTCGTACTCCTCGTCGCCGGTCTGGTCGCGCAACTCGATCCGGATGCCACCGGTGCACTTCTGCTCGCCGCGGGGCTGTTCCTCATCCCGTTGGTACTGTTCGCGGGCGCGGTCTTCCACGAGGGAACGGCCCTGTCCGCGGCAGCTGTACACCTCGGGGATTGGGCCCTGAAGCTGCTCATCCTCGTCCTGATCGTGTCGCTGTGGCGGTGACAGTGGAATCGCTGTGGACCGCACAATCCCCGTTCGCTACTCCGTGAGGAGGATCGGGTGACGGTTCATCGCCCTTCGGATCACAACCGTCCTGGCACGTGAGAACTCAGGCCGGCTCCAGGGCCCGCTTGGCCTTTTCCAGAGCGGCGAGCGTACGCAGCACCGAATCGCGCTTGGCGGTCAAGTCGCTCGCCTTGGCCTTGCCGCTCAGGCCGGGGTCCGCCTGCGCGACTGCCAGCCGTTGCTCGATCTCGGCGAGCTGCGCCAGCAAGGACTGCGCGCGGCTCATGAGCTCCTCATGGTCGGGTCGGGAGACGTCCGCAGGGCGGGCGCTTCCGGCCCCGACGTTCTTGGCTTTGCGAGCCGTTGTGCTGCCGTCCTTGTTTGTGGTGGTGGACGCGGATCGTGTGACACCGCGCTGGCCGGACCGGACGCGCGGTGGGGGCTGTGTGCGGGTCCGATTCAGCACTGCCCAGGCGTCACGGGCCGCCACCCGGTGTTCGCGTTCCTCTTCGTCGTCGGACGTCATCGACGCGCCCAAAGGTCGTAGCCCATAGAAACCGACGAACTCGCGGGCCGCCGCGATAGTTTGTTCTGCCTCGCGGCAGCGCCCGCACCGCGGTTCGCCGCGGAGTTCTGCGATGTCGTCGCTGGATGAGCACCACACGCAGGCGTGGGTAGTGGAGTCGGTCACGATGGCATCGGCAGCAGCGAAATTCACGGGTGAAAACACTACGGCACAATGTTTTTCATGCTGCGACCGGGCTTCGTCCAGCAGGCTCGGGCCGGGATCGCGCTGGTTGTCCCCGCGATGGACCACGTCCCGGCCTGCCGGATAACGGGCGCATTCGGTACACATCACGACGATGGGACGTCGGCAGACATCGCCGAGCTGTTGGAATCATTCCGACGAGCGTCCCGTTGGTGCCACCATGCGAGCAATCACTTATGACCGCTTCGGCGGTCCCGACGTCCTGGAACTGACCGACCTGCCCACGCCCAAAGTCGGACCCGACTCCGTGCTGGTGCGCGTCCGCGCCTCCAGTGTGAATCCCGTGGACTGGAAGGTTCGCGAGGGCTATCTCGCCGAGATCATGGACACCGTCTTCCCGGTGGTCCCGGGCTGGGACGTCGCGGGAGTGGTCGAGCAGGTCGGCCTGGACACACCTGAGTTCCAGGTCGGCGACGAAGTGTTCGGTTACGTCCGTAAGGACGTCGTCGGTGGGGAAGTGGCGGGCGGGACGTTCGCCGAGTTCGTCGCCGCCCCTGTGCGCACCCTGGCACACAAGCCGTCGAACTGGTCCTTCGAAGAGGCTGCGGCGCTCCCGCTGGCCGGTCTCACCGCTCTGCAGACCATCCGCCGGGCAGGAGTTAAGTCCGGAAACACCGTGCTGGTTCACGCCGCCGCGGGCGGAGTCGGATCGTTCGCCGTGCAGATCGCCCGGTCCCTGGGCGCACGCGTGATCGGGACGGCCTCGGAGTCGAACCACGACTATCTCCGCAGTCTGGGCGCCGAGCCCACGACGTATGGCGAGGGCCTCGCCGACCGGGTACTGGCACTCGAGCCGCAGGGTGTCGACGTCATCCTCGACTACGTGGGCGGCGACGCACTCGACTCGGTCGAGGACGTGTTGCGCGCCGGCGGCACGGTCGCCTCGATCACCGACGCGCGGGCGCGCGAGGAGTTCGGCGGCCACTACGTCTGGGTGCGTCCCGACGCCGCGGACCTTGCCGAACTCGCCCGACTCGCCGACGCAGGCGATCTCACGCCGGAGATCGCGGAGGTGTTCGATCTCGCTGATGCTTCCGACGCGCATGAGCGGAGCCAGTCCGGTCACGTGCGCGGCAAGGTCGTCATACGCGTCGCAAGCGAATGACCGCAGGGGAGATCTAGTCGAGGTTCGCCTCTGCACGCAGGTGCGTTCGTCCCCGCCGGGCGCTCGCAGTCGGTCCCGCGCAGAGGTTGTCGTCCAATACGACGGGCGGCTCGCGGTCACCGTGTGACCCACCGATCAGGGCATCTCCATCGTCTGGGCGCGACGAATCTCGTCCACAGCGCGGGTCACGTACTCCATCGGGTCGACATCGGCACGTGCCGTGAGGTCGGTGATGACCACCAGGGCAGCGGCGGTGGTCTCGGCGTCCAGTAGGCCGGCAGACGGCAGCGCATCGGGGTCGGCGGTGTCGCCCACTCCCAACGCGCCGGTCAGCACGAGGGCTACCGCTGTGGGACTGACGGCGGAAGTCCATGAGGCGGCGGCACGGCTGGTGCTGGTCATCACCTCGGACACATCATCGCCGGTCAGACCATCGGGGAACACGGTCTCGAGGAGTTCGCGCAGCATGAGCGCATGCACCTCCCGTGACTCGGGGTGCAACGCGAGAAGGTCGGTCGCGGCACCGAACGCCTCGGAGTCGTGGGCGCGCGCCGCGCGGATGGCTTCCCCGGTGGTCTGGGCGACCCTGTCCGCCACCGACGACCGGTCGGACCGTGACTCATTGTGCGGCATAGGAATTACCCTCCCTGTGGGTTCGGCAGCGAAAACTCACCGTCGGAACCGGTGGCGTTGGCGACTGCTGACGGCAGCAGTCGTTTGATTTCAACGGAATTCGGGTTCGTGTGCGGGCACACGCCCGGCGGACGGGGCGAACGGTGAACCAGACCGACCACAGGCATGGTAGGTCATCCTGGTCGCCGACTGTCACATCGCTCGACAGACTCCGGATGCTGTACTCCGACAAAGCCTGTCGGGTGGTTCGCCGCAACGCGCGGCCACACATGCGTTTCGTCACACGTGACGAAAGACAACATGCGGTCATGTTGACGACATAGGCAAGGAATCGGCCTAAGAGCGGCTAGCGTCGGGTTCGGCGGACAAGACGCCAAATTGTTCGTCACGCCTGTCGGCCGACTGGACGGCGCACGAGACGTCTGGATGTTCATCACGCCGGCCCGCTGCGCTGTAAAAGTAGGAACTCATCGGAACGTGAGGCAAGGTCGTTGCCGATGCGTTCGTCGGACGACGACATGGGTCGCGTCGCAGCTTCGAGGTTCAGCGGAGGTCCGGCACCTTGGCTGCTTAATTGGTAACGGGACGTGTTGATGTAGGGCGAGTAACTTAGCCCCGCGCGCGACCGGTCGTGTAAGGTCCGGCCGGGCCGTGGTGGGACACGGATCATTGGATGACGTCGCCGACGCGGTACACACAGCTAGCCGCAGCCCTACATTGGGGGAATGGCTAAAGACTGGAAAGATGAGGTCGCGCGAGCACGAGCTGCGCTTACTGTCGCGGCAATGCGTAGAACGTTGCTGACTTATAAAGAGCTCGGAACGGCGATCGGCATGAGTGGAGTCGAGCTACGCAATAGGTTGCCGCGCGTCCTCGACGCGTTGTCGGATGAGTGCAATCACGCGGGGGAGCCTTCCCTCGCAGCGCTGGTGGTGAATGCCGACACCGGCAAGCCAGGCGCGGATGGTCGGACGGGGTACGACCTTGGCACACTGAAGTCAGGAGGGTATTCGTCCACCACTCCAGCTGACACAGTCCCAACTAGAACTGTTCGATGTACGCCGAGAAGCACCGGCACGCCGAGGAGTTGTATATCCGACGTACTGCGGCTCAGCGCGGTGCACCTACACTCAGACGTGCCCTTTTATGTGTCGATGACAACGCCACGACGAACTACTTCGGCTGCACTGACGGCATACGCATGAGCAGCACTCTGACGCGTGGACGCACGCAGGTGACCCCGTACGGCCATCACCCTGATGAAACGACGAACGGTTGCGCCATCGCAGCACTATTCGCGGCACTCGCGGGAATTGTGCCGGCCGCGATCGTTCTCGCGTGGATTGCGATCCGCGAGACAGCACGACGACCGCACGAGCAAGGCTTCGGCTTAGCCGTCGCTGCCATCGTCATCGCTGTCGTTGAGATAGCGGTTGTGGTCGTGTTGCTATTCAGTGTTGGTCTGCCGTTTGGCGATTGGACGGCTCAGTAGCGTGCCCGTAACTCGTCGCGAAGGCTCGCGCGTCACCCTCACCGCGGACCCAGTCCACTTGCCCAAACCTGAAGAAACGACGAACCTTTGTGCCTGCCTCGCACTGTTCGCCGCGCTCCTGGGCCTGATCCCGGTCACTGTTGTGTTCGCGTTCATTGCGTTCTCCGAAGTCCAAAGACGGCCGTACGAACGCGGCGCTGGCATTGCGATCTCGGCGCTTCTCATCGCCATCGTGGAGATCATCGCAACCCTCATTGCGCTTCGACATTTCGGCCTTCCACCCTTCAACGGTTAGGGGTACGTGAGTGGCAACACTTATGTCACATCACCGTGAGAGGTGTTCTCCCCCTGCGTCATTCAGCCGGTAGCGAGACGTGTTGAAGTATGACGAGTAACAGGGGGCGGGCCTAGACAGGCTCAGTCCGTACGTTACGGACTAGAACCCGCCCAGTGTGAGTTCCAGCTGACAACGGACTCGGGAGCCAGGCGGCAACCACTGACGTGGCGCCACTCCAACCCAGGGTAGTGATCTTTGCTTAGCATCGGGGGAACGGTCAGAACCCAAAGGTGCTGACTCGCATCTGTTTTCACTCGTCCTTGTTCATCGCCGATTTTACGTTATGTCATCACTGCAGCTACCAGGACAGCCGATTGGCGGGGCCTTCGATGGCCGTCCCCGCCCAAGGCGATCTGACAGAGGGGGGTGCCCGGGCGACCTAGGCGGTTCTCGCGAGGAGTGGGCGAGATCTAAACGCTCTTCCGGATCTCAGTCGCCTCCTTCCTTCGTTGCTCCCCACGAGTCCGTTAGCTGAGCGTGTATAGCGATTGCCCGTTTGCGGCGTATGCAGTTTCGGCGTCTCTGGCGACCAGCGCGGTGACACTGCTGATGGTGCTGCGTTGTTCCCAGTGTGTGCCGTCTGGGCTGCGCCAGACGGTGTTGGCGGTGTCAATGCCCCAGAGCGTGCCATCGGGTGCGGCCGCCAGGAGGGCTAGGGCCGGCGCATCGGGGACGATTGTGAAGGTCTGGGCGTCGTCGGTGCTGTGTTGCAGCCCTGCGGGGGTGGTCGCCCAGACGCCGTGGTCGGTGATCGTGAGTGCTGCTGCGGCCAGGGACGCGCCGGTGTTCCAGCTTGTCCCGTCGTCGGTCGATACGAGCAGGCGGTTGATTCCGTCGAAGCCTACGAGTAGTTGTCCGTTGGTGGCGAGCGCGTGGAAGTCGATTTGGCCGGCCACCGATCTCGGTGTCCATGTCTGCCCGCCATCTTCGCTGGCGACGAGTCCCAGCGGGTTGGGTGCCGAGCTCCGCGGGCTGGGATGGCCGGAGGCGAAGAGCCGGTCAGAGCCGGGTACCCCGGTCAGTCCCATGAAGTCGTCGTCGGAGGCGCCGACCCGGCTGGTGGTTCCGTCTGCGGTGAGGGCGACTACGCCGGTGTGAGTTCCGGCGAGGATGGTGCCGTCGGCGCGGATGTGTAGGGCGTGGAGGTGGTCGAGTTCTGGGGTCAGTGTTGCGACTATCTCTGGTGAGGTTGCCGGCGGGGGTGGGGATGTGGGTTGTTCCTGGGTGGCACAACCGCTCAGCACAGTCAGCGTGGCGATGACTACGACCGCAACAGTGCGGATGGACAGGCTCGAGACAGGCAAGCGGCTAGGACTTTCGTGTGGATAGGGCCGTGTTCGGTGGTGGCGGCGCTGGATGGTGTGCTCGGTGTGGCGGCGAGACCGGGATCGAGGGTCGGTAGAGAGCCACCCTGGCCCTCTGGGGCGTCGTGGTCGTGGTCACGACTTCTGGATGGGGATGGAAGCCTGCGAAGGTTGTTGGCCGCAATGTCTTTGGAGGACGAGGGAGGCAAGGACGGTACCGAGGTGGTGACGCGCCCCGGCGAGGTCGCCGATCGCAGCGAGGTGGCGGACGAGACCGATGTGTGCGGCGAGGTGGCGGCGTCGGTTCGAGGTGACGCTGAAGTGATGGGCGCGGTGGAAGAACTGGTGGGCCGAGTATGGCGTGGGTGCCCGGTAGACGTCGCGCATGGCATGCAGATACTGACGACGGTGGTCGTCCGGGGGCGAGTGCGTCCCCCTCGGGTTCTCGGTCACAGCGCATCCCTCGAACTAGTACGCGCAGGCTGGGTCAACCCGCGTCATCTAACTACTATAGGGCCTAGTAATTGGCGGCGCGGTGGGTGCTGGAGTTGCGGCGTCACGGACGAGCCCCTGGGGCATACTGGCTGGTGGTGCAGGTGGCGGACCGCCGGGAAGGTGTATTGAGCGTGGGTCTCAGCGAGCACGACGGCGGCCGTCGAGGATCGAGGCGAACGATGGGTGAGCATCCATGAGTGCAGCGGTGGTGTTAGTTGTTGCCGCAGGTGTGCTGGGCTGGCTGTGGCCTCGATGGATGGTTCGGGTGCAGGGCCGTATCGATGCTCGTTGGGTGTTGGTGGCCTGGCCGGCCGCGCAGGTCGTGTTTGCGTTGTTGTGGGTGGGAGCTGTTGTGACGCTGGCGGTTCCCGGTCATTTCGGCATCCATTCGTTGT
>NZ_JAUZVK010000016.1:0-133665 GCF_031844505.1 Gordonia sp. AC31 | reverse complement strand
GAGCGCAAGCGACGAGCCTCGAAGGGTCCCGACAGCAGTCACGAGACTCGAAGCCGATGACTTTTCCGCCGCCCCACGGTCTGACATCGTGACGTTCACCGCGAAGAGACGAGAGGCCACACCATGGGAAAGATCCACGTCCACGAATTCATCACCCTCGACGGCAGCTACGAGGACCCGAGCTTCACGATGCCGTATGGATTCGCCGACGGGATGGGCGAGCTGCTCGGCTCCTTCATGTCCGACTGCACCGGAATCCTGCTCGGACGCAACACCTTCGAGATGTTTGCCCCGGCCTGGGCGCACCGGACGGTCGAGGACGATCCCGGTGCGCCGTTCTTCAACGACACCACCAAGTACGTGGTGTCCTCGACCCTCGACGACGCGGCTGCCTGGCAGAACTCGGAGATCATCGGCGCCTACGACGCCGACCGGATTCGCGAACTCAAGAAGGATCGCGACCTCTACATCAGCGGCAGCGGCACCCTCGTGCGGGCGTTGCTGCGCGACGAGCTCATCGACGAGCTGCACCTGCTGGTGTACCCCGTGGTCCTGGGGAGCGGTGCCCGCCTCTTCGACGGTCTGGCCGATCTGCCTCTCACGCTCGTCGGCACAGACGTCTTCGACAACGGCGTCGTACACCTCTCGTACAGCTCCACCGACTGAGCGGTCGCGATCCTCGGCGGAGATGGCGCCGGAGTTCGTCGAAGGCGCAGCGGCCCTTCGTGGCTCGTCGCTTGCGCTCCTCGCACCTCAGGGAGCAGAGGGGGTCGCTCCTTTCGGACTAGGGAGCAGGGGGGCGTTGCGACGGCCCCGATGCCCCGTCGGCGAGGTCCATGGCGCTGAGGAGCAGGCGGGCGACGCGGGCGTAGGCCTGGTGCTCGGCCTCGCACAGTGCGATCTCCTCGTCGCCGAGCTCGGCATTGCGGGCTGTCGTCAGATTGTCCATCCACTCGCGCATCTCGGCGGCACAGATGTCGAAGAACTCGTGCACACGCTCCCGATCCCGGTGGCACGCCGCGAGAACCGTCGTCGGGGACAGCTTGTTGTCGAGCTTCTGGTTGACCCGCAGGAGACTGAGCAGGGCGCCGGGCAACCGATCGCCACGGCGGCGGTGCTCCAGTTTGGGGCCGCTCTCGAGGCGTCGGATCATCTCCCCGCGCGCCGACCGGGCGAAGTCGTCCCAGCGTCGGAGGGCGGCATCGAGATTGGCCGGACTGAAGACCGCGACGTCGATGCGGCGCTGGGCGAAGACGAGCCCGTTGCGCACGACCAGCGCGACTTCGGGCCACCGCGGCGAGAACTCGGCGACGACCATTCCGAGCAGCGAGGGTGCGGGCACCGACGAGCTGAGGATGGTCACGATCTCCAGGGAGCGGGCGTCTCGGGTCGGTCGGAGCAGTGAGGTGCCCGTCGACCGCAGGAAGATGGCCTTGCGTGGGCTCACCACGGCGGGACGTCCGGCCGCGCTCATCGCGGCGCGGGCCAGTTCCACGAGATGGTCTTTCGACTGCGGCACCACCCCGCCCTCGACGGGGGCGTCGAGGAAACGGGCCGGGGCGGTGAAGCGCAGGGTGTCGGCGTCCGTGCTGCCGACTCGATCCGAGTCGACCGGCCGGCCGGCGTCGGTCTCGTCGGCGTCGATACCGTCAGCCGGGGAGTGGTGTCGGGCGAAGGACGGGTCGCCGATGCTCACGAACGACGGGTGGATGACACCCCACACCTCGCGCAACGCCCGCACGGCGGCGCCGGCGAGGTCGCCGGACCGAACGGCATCGGCTTCGAAGCAGAAGGCGCTGCGACCCTCGAGCCGGCACCAGCCTCGGTCGACGATGTAGGTGGCCTGGCGCATCCACCGGTCCTTGTCGGTCCAGGTGAGGTCCCCCGCCGAGATGGTGCAGCGCAGGCGGTCCGCCGACTCTCGACTCCCGGCCACCGCGAAGGTCATCCGTCGTCGCCATCCGCCGGCGGCCGCCTCGACGATCGACAGCGTCTGACCCGGCAGGAGACGTGGCACCCGAACCGCGAGAGTGTCGGCGAAGTCCCGCCAGGCCGCCTCGAGGTCGGCGTCGAAATCGGGGGACATGCAGGCTCCTCGTGGGCGGGACGTACGCGGACCGGATCCGAATAGTACGACGCCGCGCAGACACCCGTGGCGACACCCGCAACAGAACTACAGGGGGGCGGAGTGCTCGATCTTCTCGTCGTAGACCGGGTCCCACGGGAGATCGTGGTCGGCGTAGTCGGTGCTCGTCAACGCCACGTGGGGTACCGGTTCCCCGGTGAGCGATTTCCACGTGATCGAGTTGACGATGCGGACCGCGGCGGCGTCGGACGTCGTCGGATGCCAGGTGTCCGCGGACTCCAGCGGACCCATCACGCGCGGCGCGGGGAGCCGGGGATGCGCACCGGACTGCCCGGTTCGCGACATGTCGCAGAGCACACAGGTCCCGGACGCCGACGGCAGATGACGGCGGCGTCTGGCCCACGCTTCGGCGCGCATCGGGATGACTGTCAACTGCACCAGCGTCCCGGCGCGGCCTAAGTCCTGAACACCCTGTGTCGAAGGGGCGACGACCTGTTGTTCTCGGCCGGCGGGGCCTCGACACCACGCGACGGACGGCTGTGTGGGCACCTCGAGGTAATCGCCGGCGTCGAAGTCCGGCACGCACGTGAACGCACTGCCGCTGACGACGTTGACACCGTCGACGCCGACCATCACCAGGAACGGGTGCAGGTGCGGCGAGGAGAAGTCGAGCCAGGTGGCCTCCGACTGCCACATCGGGATGGTCGCGTGCGCGTCGCCGTCGGGTGAACCCTGCGCGAGGCGGAGGGCGCCATGGCCGCCCACCGCGCCGCGCCGTCCGACCGGGTCCGCGGTGCGCAGAGCCCGCTGGAACGTGACGTGCAACCGGGCGTCGCGACCCAGCTCGGGAAAGGTGATCGTGAGTGCGCGCCGATCCGTGGTGATGGCCATGTGAGGGCTCCGATCGATGACTGGAACCGCTGAGGGTTGCCTAACCAATTGAACGCCTCATCTGGCGGCGGTGCGATGCTCCGCGTCGGAAATCGTCCGCGCAGACTACGTGCAGGGGTCCTGCCGGTACCGATTTGCCTGAGTCACTTGGCCTGCGAGCTGCGATCCGCGGCGTCGTCGTCGGACAGCACGACGACGCGCAGCGCCGCCCGCAGGTTGTGCGTGGTCGCCTTCCAGGCCTCGGCTTCATGGCGGCACGCGTCGGCCTCGGCCGGGTCCGACGCGGCGGCCGCGTCGACCGCCGACCGCCGCCAGGTGAGGTGCTGCTCCTCGCTGGTGTTGATGTACGAGAGGATGTCGGCCTGGCTGTACCGGCAGATCTTGGCGACCTCGCGGGCGGACAGCGAGCGGCCGTCGGGGTCGAGTTCGAGCAGTGTCTGCAGAGCGTCGGGGAAACGGCCGTCGTTCCTCGCGGTCAGTGGTGCGTCCTCACCGACCTTGGCGATGACCGACGGGGCGCAGTCGGCCAGGAACGTGAACCACTCGGCCAGCGCCGAGCTCAGGTTGTGCGGATGGAACACGGCGCACTCGACGGTCAGCGTCGCGAAGACCTCGTCCTCGAGGAGATGCACACGTACCGCCGACCCCATGGTCGGCTGGGCGGCGACGATATCGGCGGCGCGCCGGCGGTCGGTGATGTCACCGGCGAGGCGCGCGAAGAACTCGAAGCGGGGTGCGTCGTTGCGCGGACTCAGCCACGACGAGACGGGCTTGGTGGGCAGGGCGATGTCGCCGTCGGCGTCGGTCTGGATACGGCAGCCGGTGAGGTCCTCGAGCGAGCCGACGAGCAATGCCCGCAGATGGTCGGCGTCGAACGGCTGGACCGCGACCTCGATCTGGGGTTCGGGGCGCGCGGCGGGCGAATGGTCGAGGAACGCGGGGTGCACGACCTCCCAGACCTGCCGGAGCGTCAGCACCGTCGTGTGCGCGAGCTGATCGACGCGGCGCCGCCCGACTTCGAAGATGTGGGTGCCGTTGCGCAGACGTCGCCACCCGAGGGCGGCGAGGAGGTCGAGATGCTCGGCGAAGTACTCCGGCGTGGGATGCAGGTCGGTGTCCTCGATGGTGCAGCGCAGCCGGCGCGAACCGGTGACCGAGAATCGCATCGTCCCGTGCGGACCCTCCGGGATGGCGGGGTCCTGCTGGATCGTGAGGGTCTCGCCCGCCTCGAGATGCGACAGACGATCTCCGACGTGCAACGCGAACGTGCGCCACGCGTCGTCGATGTTCGAGTCCACGGTGAAGTCGGTCATCTCGACTCCCTTCCTCGTGCGCTGACGTGCATGCGCATTGTGCAGCGATGTCAGGATCGGGAGCACGCTCCACCGAGCTGTTCGACGGCCGGCCCCGAACCCGCCTTCGGACTTCAGGTTATGTGACTCGGCCGACAGACTTGGTCACTTGAACAGACCCGTCGACGAAGCCTTGCCCGAACCGTACCCCTAGGTCGGCGGCCCGGCTGACTCAGGCATCGGTTGTTAACCGACAAGAAGTACTTGTGTCCCCAGCCCGGGGGACACCCGTCTCTCGGGCGGTTCTCAGACGCTCTGTCGTTGACGCCAGCTCAGGGTCACCGAGGTCCCGTGCGGTCCGCTGGTGACGTCGGATGCGTCGCAGAGTGCCGAGATCAGGGCGAGTCCGCGACCGCGGTACGGCGACGACGACGCATCTGTCTTCCACTGCCCCGTGTCGGTGACGATGACCTCCAGGGAATCGTCGCGCGTCTTCCGCGCCCGGACATCGATGGCACCGGGCCGGGTGCCGGGCGATGGGGTGGCGTAGGCGTGCTCGGCCGCGTTGGCGACCGCCTCGTAGACCGCGAGGACGATGTCGCTGCGACGCTCGGCGTCCACGCTGATCGTCGTGTCCAGCCACTGCGCGAACTGTTGCCGGAAGCGGTAGGCGGACTCGGGAGAGGCCGTGACCGAAAATGCGAGACCGGTCGCGTCCGTCCCGTCCGAGTCGCCGGGGTCGCGGTGAGCCGATGAGATCCGAACCATCTGTGACTAACCAGCCGGACGGTCGGCCAGCCCCTCTGTGGTGGTCATGGCCGTGATTGCGTGGTTCAGAGTCGGGTAGAGCACCATCGTCTGGTCGAGGCCCATGATGGTGAGGGGGCGGGCGGTCGCCGGTCCGGCGGCCACGACTCCGAACATGCCGGTGGGTGCGATGGCCTCGTGTGCCGCGACGAGCGCCGCCATCCCGGCGGAGGCCAGGAACTCGGTGGTCGTCAGGTCGATGATCAGACCGTCGGGTTGTCCGCTCAGCGCCTGCGACACGGCGTCGGACAATTGCGGGGCGGTGAGCACGTCGATGCTGCCCTCCACGGTCAGGATCACCAGTTGCTCATGTGCTGCGGACACCACCGACATCAGCGCGCGTCCGGCACTCAGGCCACTGTCGTCGACGATCACAGCATCAGGATTCTCTGCCTGCATCGGGTGGCCCTCTCTACGGGGGACGGCGGCAGGCCGACTCGCGGCCCCGTCCCGGGAGATGTACGACGGCAGCTGCTCAACCGGTGACCCCATCGTGCCACGACATGACGCCACGCCGGTGCCGGGGTGCGCGAACGCCCTCGGCGGCTACTTTCCGAAGAGTCGGCCGAGGAAGGGGATGGTGTCGGCTTGCGATCGGACCAGCGTGCCGCTGTGGTCGCTCGGATAGGTCCGGAAGGTCACCGGCTGGCGGTTGGCGGTCAGGGTCGCCGCATAGGCCGCGGTGGTGGGGTACGGCACGTCGGTGTCGAACAGGCCGTGGCCCATGAAAAATGGCTTGTCGAAACCCTTTTCGGGCATGCCCAGGTAATTCGCCAGGGTCGCCGAGAATCTCGGCAGACTGGTCAGCGGGGCGGTGAAGTAGTCGCCGAGCGAGACGCCCCGGAGCTGCTCCTCGAATTCGCCGACGCAGCGGGTCTCGGCGAGGGCCACATACTTCCGGCCGGTCGGCGTGAGGATGCGATCGATGCCGAGCTCGGGGTGTGCGTATCGGAGTCCGGCGAGGATGTAGCTGAGGTAGGCGGTCAGCGCCGGGGTGATCGCCACCGGCGGGACACCCGGACCCGCGATCTGGACCAGTCGTTCGATGTAGGCCGGGGTGCCGGTGCCGACGGCACCCCGGTAGTCGAGCTCTTCACCGCCGAACTCGGTCGCGTAGCGCGCGGTGTAGATGGCCGCGCCGCCGCCCTGTGACTGCCCGACCGCTGCCCAGGAGCGCGACAACCGTTGTGCGACAGGTCGAGTCGAAGAGAACTCCCGGCCCGCTCGCACCATGTCGACGACGTTGTGGGCCGTCGTGCGGCCGTCGAGGTAGGCGTGCAGACCAGGGGTGCCCAGGCCGGCGTAGTCGCTGGCCACGATGGCGTAGCCCTGCTGCATCCACTTGGCTAGGTACGGCAGGTCGCGCTCGGGCAGGCCCGGACCCCGGACCGAGGGGGCGCAGTCGTCGCCGATCCCCGACGTTCCGTGGGCCCACGAGATCACCGGCCAACCGCCCGGCGGTGCCGTCCCCCGTGGGGTGAACACGGTCCCGGTGCTGAGCGCCTTCGTGCCGAAAGCGTCGGTCGTGACATAGGTCAGGACGGTGGCGTCGGCGGAGCCGGGCACCCAGAACTGCGGGGCGAGCGGCCTGGCGGAGACGACCGCGCCGGCGTCGCCGAGATTCGACGGCGAGGAGATCGCCGGGCCGGCGGCGAGGGTCCCGGCCGCTCCGGAACCGCCGATCGCGACCGCCGCACACACGGCCAGTGTCAGAACCTTGCGGTGCCATCGCGTCACGATCCACACCGTACTGCGAACGGGTGCCGGTCGTCGATTCCTCGCCTGTTCCGTTATCGCTCAGTTCCTTTCGGTGCGCCGGGAGCGGGACCGTCGGCCACGGCAATACCCTGGTTCGGACAAACCCGGCAGAGAGGAGTCACGGCATGGCGTTGCGAACGGTCGGGTTGCCGACCCCGGCGGAGATGAAACCGAGGTGGGCTGCGTATGCGGCACTGCTGGCCGTGCGGGGTGAGCGCTGGGCGCAGGGGGCGCATGCGACCGCTCACGGGTGGCATTACGACGACGGCGGAGGCAACTGGGCCGACGTCGTGTCGGCCGGATCCGGCCGCGCGGTGCTCGTCGGGCACGACCATGAGTACTCCGAGACGTATTTCCGCGAGGGGGCGACGTACTTCGGCGAGGAGGAGACCGACCTGCTCGCCGATGCGCCCGACTGGTGGGAAGCGGCGATCGTGCCGTACCTCGACCGGCAGCGCACCGCGGGGATGTGGATCGGGTTCATCTACGGCTTCGACGGCCGGTGGATGCGGTCCGACTACGACGCCGATGACGGCTTCACCAGCGTCGGTCTGCCGTTCACCGACGACAAGACAACCGGCGACGCGCTCGTCGATCTACTCGGCAACTGGTTCGGCGAGCTGGGACTCAAGTCGCCGGCCGACCTCGGCACCCGGCTCCGGGCGATGGTCGCCGCCGGTGATGCGCCGACGGCGGCAGACCTGCGGCGGATACTCGGACCGGCGGCCGCGCACGCCGACATCGACGCGGCAGTGGCTGCGGCGCAACGGTTCTGACGATGTCAGGTCCGTCGCGCCGCGCGTCCGTCACCGCGAGCGCAGTTCCCGCTTGAGCAGCTTGCCGCTCTGGTTGCGGGGGAGCTCGTCGACGAACCGCACCTTCTTCGGGACCTTGAACGGCGCGATCCGGGACCGGACGTGCTCGATCAGTTCCTGTTCGGTCACCGACCGGCCGTCCCGCACCACGACGACCGCGGTGATGGCCTCGATCCACTTCTCGTCCGGCTCGCCGATGACGGCCACCTCCGAGACCGCCTCGTGGGTGTAGATCGCGTCCTCCACCTCGCGGGAGGCGACCAGGATGCCGCCGGTGTTGATCACGTCCTTGATGCGGTCGACCACCGTGATGAAACCCTCGGCGTCGCGGGTGACGAGGTCGCCGGAGTGGAACCAGCCGTCGCGGAACGCGTCCTCGGTGGCGGCCGGGTTCTCCCAGTAGCCGCGGCACAGTTGCGGCGAACGGTAGAGGATCTCGCCGGGAACCCCGGGTTCGACGTCGTTGCCGTCGGAGTCGACGACCCGGGTCTCGACGAAGAACACCGGCCGACCGCACGAGGACGGCCGGTCCTCGTGCTCCTCCGGGCGCAGAACCGTTGCCAGCGGCCCGATCTCGGACTGTCCGAAGCAGTTGTAGAACTGCATGCCGGGGAACTGCTCGCGGAGCCGGTTCAGCACGGTCACCGGCATGATCGACGCGCCGTACTGGGCCTTGCGCAGCGAGGACAGATCCCTGGTCGCCAGATCCGGGTGACCGGCGAGCGGAACCCAGACGGTAGGCGCGAGGAACAGCGACCCGATGCGGTCCGCCTCGACGCGACGCAGGATCTCCGGGATGTCCGGGGTCGCCATCAGTCGGACGGTCGCGCCCACGGAGAGGTACGGAAGCATGAAGACGTGCATCCCCGCCGAGTGGTACAGCGGCATGGCGATCAGCGGGTTGTCGTCCGCGGTGAAGTCGAGGGCGATCACCGACGACACGTATTCGCTGATGAGTGCCGCGTGGGACATCATGGCGCCCTTGGGCTTCGAGGTGGTTCCGGAGGTGTAGAGGAGCTGGGCGAGATCGTCGCCGTCGGCCGCCGAGGTGAACTGGCCGGCCGGTCTGGTCGCCGTCTGGAGCAGCGAATCGTCGGCGTCGCGCAGCGGGACGATCTCCTCGACCTCGGCGAGATCGCCGCGGATCTCGTCGATCCGTTCGGACAGGGCGGGGTCGACGAGGACGGCACGTGCGCCGGACTGCACGACGAGATAGCGGAGCTCCTCACCTCGCAGCGCGTAGTTGATCGGGACGTGGACGAGTCCCGCGCGGCAGCACGCCAGGAAACCGATGACATACGCGTCCGAGTTCGTGCCGTATGCCGCCACCCGGTCGCCCTGCTGCAGTCCGCGGGCCAGCAGCCCGGCGGCGGCAGCGGACACCGCGTCGTCGAGTTGTCGGTAGGTGAAGGAACGGTCGTCGAAGACCAACGCGGTGCGGTCGGGATGCCGCGCCGCGGACCTGCGGAGGATGCCGTCGATGGTGTTGGTGGAAGAAGGTCGCGAAGCCATGCCGTCGACGATACTTGGACGTCCTAGTGAACCGTGGCGGATCCGCCCATCAGGGCCCGGGTGTGCCCGTCAGGGCCAGAAGATGGTGCCGTTCAGGAAGTCCTGGGCGAATCGGTTGCCGGTTCGGTACTCGCCGCCGAGCGGGACCCCGAAGTACCCGCCCGCTCCGCCGGTCTCCTCCCACTTGCGCCGGATCTGGCCCCAGACGATCTGCGCGCCACCGGTTTTCGACCATGTGACCACACCGCCCTGGAAGTCGTTGCTCCGTCCGCTGCCCGACCGGTACTCGTTGCTGACCGGATAACCCAACGCACCGCGCTCGGCCCCGGCCTTCTGCCACCGGCTCCGGATCGCGCCGCCGACCTGGTGTGCCGTACCGCCGTCGGCGGCGGGGTGCCAGTAGAACGACGTGTCGCGTGAGAACACCTGGAATCTGCCACGCTTGGCTCCCGCGCGTTCGGGGCCGGTCGGGACGCCCCACTTGAAGAAGCCGCCCGTCGACGAGTAGGCCTCGCCGATCTTGCCGCCGACGAGGTGACCGTTGATGATCCGATCGGCCTGCGCACTCGGCGCGAGCATCACCAGCGACACCATCGTCGCCACGACCGCGACGCTCGCCACCCGCCGTCGGACGCGTCTGCGAACGGACTCCGGACGGAGGTCGCGGGCGGGGCTCGGCGTCGACGTCGTGAGAGCAGACATGCGCGCGATGGTACGGACGTCCCACGACGCCTGCTGTTGGGCAGCTCACATCAGAGGTGTCACCGCAGGTGTCAGGGGCCCGCGGGAGCCTCGGGTGGGGGTGAGTTCTCCGTGGTGGTCGTGGTGGTCGCCTCGTCCGGGGCCTCTCCGGCGGGCGGCGCGGCATGTGTGGAGGGGGCCGGCGCCGGCGGGTCCGTCGTCAGGGGGCCCGGCGCAGGCGGTTCGGGAGCCGGGGCGGCGGGCGGTACGACGATCCAGTTCGCCGACCGGACGGTCACCGTCTTCGACGCGCCGACCGCGGTCAGCGTCAAGGTCCACACCCCGGTGCTCGTGGTGGCGCCGGACACCGAGGTGCGCTGTAGGGCCGAACCGGCGACCGACCGCGTCACGCCGTCGGTGCACGAGAGGGCGACCGTACCCGCCGAAGAGTTGCCGGGTGCCGTGCAGCCCACCGACAGCCCGGCGTCGTCGAAGCTGAAACTGCCGATGAACTCCCCCGAACCGCGGAACGAGGTCGGCGTCGCGGGGGCCTCGGCCGGGGCTCCCGGTGCCGGCGCGCCGGGGAGGCCCGGCTCCGACCCGGGTTCGGGCGCCTCCGGACCCGGCGCCTCGTACCCGGGCGCCTCGGGGACCGGGGCGTCGGAGGCGGGCACCGATGCATCCGGTGGTGGCGCGTCCGAGGCCGGTCCCGGGCTGTCCGGCGCGGCGGGTGGCACCGGGGAGTCCGATTCGGACGAGTCCGGTCCAGCGGAGTCCGGAGCCGCCGAGTCCGAGTCCGGTGCTCCTTCCGGCAGACCGCCGTGCTCCTCGGCCCGCTCCTCGAGGGCCGGGGCGGCCGCGGGGTTGCCCGGCGCGATCAGTCCGTTGTGCTCGGCGTCTTCTTCGGTGTCTGCCTCGAACGGCGTGTTCAGCGCGGCCGGGGTGGGCAGCGGACCTGACGGTGGCGGGAAGCGGCTCAGATCGAGCAGTCCGCCGAGCGGTTGCGAGAAGATCTGTCCGGTCAGGAAATTCAGCAACTGGAGGGCATCGCCGACCGGGGTGCCGGGGGCAGCCGGGACCGAAGGCGCGGGCACGATGGTCGTCGACTTGCCGACCGCGGTGACGTTCTGGTTGTTGTACGCGATGCGGGTGACCGATCGACTCTTGTACCCCTCCCACGTCCGGCCCTCCAGCCGGTACCCGCCGAGCGGGGCGGCGGCCGGCGGGGCGAGCGGATTGCCGCACGAGCACATGGCGCGCGGGACGCCTGCGGAGTCGACGTAGACCGCTGTCCCACGCTGCAGGACGGACTGGAACGGGACCGCTCGGCCGGAGGTGTACGAGTGGTTGGTCACCCAGGTGTCGGTGGTCAGCACCACGGGGGTGAGGGTGTTCAGATAGTGCGGGATGTCGGCGGTTCCGATGCCGTAGACGCCGGCCCAGGCGCGAGCCGCCGGGGGATCGGCGAGCAACCGGTTGCTGAGTGCCGCGGTGTCGCAGGCGGCGGTGTCTCCCGCGGCATACAACCCGGCGTCGGTGCCGTTGACTGCGCGGCCACCGAGGTCGGCTGCGCCCGCGGTACCGGTGAGTGCCACGTTCGCCGGGAGGTCGCCGGCCCCGGACACGAGGACCGGATCGGTGAACGGATCGATCCCGGGGTCGTTCGCCGCGGTCAGGGTGAGGCCGGGGACGTAGATGTCCCCGTCGCGGGCCTTGACGACGAAGACGATGCCCGCGGCGAGGACGAGCGCGAGGACGACCACGACGGCGCTCAGTACGAGGGTCAGTGCCCGACGACCGTCGGGCTGCGGCGGGATCGCGCCGTACGGGGTCGACGGGTGGGTCGGGGGACCGGGTGGATAGGTCATCGCGCAGCTCCTACTGGTCCACTCCTGCCCGGGCGGGCAATCGTTCGACCCGAGCCCAGTATCGGCGCGTCACAGAACGGGGAGCAAGGCTTGACCAGCATTTTCACACCGTCGATGGCAAATCTCGACCGTTTGGACCACACCGCCGTAACGCCGCACGGCGGGGCACCGACACCAGTCCGGGCCCCGCGCGCGGAGCCGGGTCAGGCCCGGCCGAACACCATCGATTCCTCGACCTTGTTGATGCGGTGGTCGATGGCGTCGCGGTAGTAGTTGTGCCGCACCTGCCAGTGACCGCGGGTGCCCGACTTCGGCAGTGCATCCGGGGACCGTTCGACGTACCCCGCCTTGAGATCCCACAGCGGTCGCGAACCCATGACCTCCGAACCCAGATGCGGATAGGCATGGGTGTAGCCGTTCGTGCGCATGTACCTGATCAGGTCGGCGACGGCGCGAGCGGTCATGTCCGCGCGAAGGGTCCACGAGGCGTTCGTGTAACCGACCGACCAGGCGAGGTTCGGGACGTCCTCGATGAGGTAGCTCTTGAAGACGAAGCGGTCGTGCGGTTTCACCTCGGCGCCGTCGACGCGGAGCCGGGTACCGCCGAAGCCGAGCAGTTGCAGTCCGGTCGCGGTGACGATGATGTCGGCGTCGAGGTGCTTGCCCGAGGTGAGGGTGACCCCCGTGGCGTCGAACCGGTCGATGTGGTCGGTGACCATCTCGACCTTGCCCTCGGTGATGTCGGCGAAGAGGTCGGCGTCGGGGACCATGCACATCCGCTGGTCCCACGGGTTGTACGTCGGATTGAAGTGCAGGTCGACCGGATAGTCCTCGGGCAGGTTCGCGACGACGTTGTTCCGGATCATCTTGCGTCCGAGCTTCGGGAACCGGTGGGTCAGGTGCACGATCGCGGCCGTCTGGGCCGCGTACCTGGTGCGGATGACCTTGTGCGCCGCCTGCGGGGGCAACAACTTCTGCACGAGCGGTGCCAGGTACTGCTTCTGCTTGGACGAGAAGATGTACGACGGCGAGCGCTGCAGCATCGTGACGTGTTCGGCCTGCTCGGCCAGGCTCGGGATGAGACTCACCGCCGTAGCGCCGCTGCCGATCACCACGACGCGCTTGCCCCGGTAGTCGAGGTCTTCGGGCCAGTGCTGCGGGTGCACGATCTGGCCGGTGAAGTCGTCGGCACCGGCGAACCGCGGTGTGTAGGGGTTGTCGTAGTCGTAGTAACCGGTCGCGAAGATGACGAACCTCGCGCGGTGGGTCTCGCGGCGCCGGTCTTCACCGACCTCGACCCCGAGGGTCCAGATGTCGGTCGCCGAGTCCCAGTCGGCGGTCAGGACGTGCTGCCCGAACCGGATGTGTTCGGCGATGGCGAACTTGTGGGCGGTGTCCTCGATGTACTCCCGGATGTCGTTTCCGTGCGCCAGCGCCCGCGGCTTGCGCCACGGCTCGAACGGGTAGCTCAGCGAGTAGATGTCGCTGTCGGACCGCACGCCGGGGTACCGGAACAGGTCCCACGTCCCGCCCATGCGTTCGCGACGTTCGAGGATCAGATAGTCGGCGTCGGGATTCTGCTCCTTCAGCCGATAGGCGCAGTCGATGCCGGACAAGCCGGCGCCGATGATGATCACGTCGCGCACGGTTGGCTGTGTGGCGTTCGGTTCGCTGTCGGTCACGGGGACCTCCTCGGTGGGGATGCCTCAGGTGCTGTCATCATGCAACACTTGTCTTCAGATGTGAACGGAATCACACCAACCGTAGGCCTGCCCGCCTGCGGCCAGTCATCGCGCGAGGTCAGGGGACGCAAGATGCCGATGGAAAAACACACTTACTGCCGAATCTGCGAGCCGCTGTGCGGCATGATCGCGACCGTCGAGGACGATCGGCTGATCTCGTTGCGGCCGGACAAGGAGCACCCGCTGTCGCGGGGCTTCGCGTGTCCGAAGGGGGTCGCGTTCACCGAGATCGTCAACGATCCCGATCGTCTCCGGCACCCGCTCCGGCGACGCCCCGACGGCGAGTTCGAGCAGATCTCATGGGACACGGCGCTCGAGGAGATCGGCCGCCGGCTCGTCGAGGTGCACCAGAAATCCGGCAGCGACTCGATCGGCTGGTACTTCGGCAACCCGGCGACGTTCTCGACCGGGCACACGCTGTGGACCGCGATCTTCATGAACCTCCTCGGGACGCCGCACGTGTACTCGGCGGGATCCCAGGACGTGAACAACCGCTTCGTCGCCAGTCACTTCCTGTACGGCAACCCGTTGACCGCGCCGATTCCCGACATCAACCGGGTCGACTACCTCGTCATCATCGGGGCGAATCCGGTGGTGTCGCATGGCAGCGTGATGAGTTCGCCGCGTATCCGTGAGGGTCTGAACGCGATCACCGCGCGCGGCGGGTCCGTCGTCGTCGTCGATCCCCGGCACACCGAGACGGCCCGTGAGTTCGACTGGCTGCCGATCACGCCCGACACCGACGCGCTGTTCCTGCTGTCGCTGTTGCACGTGCTGTTCGACGAGAACCTCGCCGACCGTGACCGGCTCCGGCGGCAGGCGCGCGGCGTGGCGGAGCTCGAGACGCTCGTCGCGGCCTATGCGCCGGAGGTGACCGCGGGCCGTACGGACATCGATCCGGAGCGGGTGCGCGCTGTCGCCCGCTCGCTCGCCCGCACGGAGCGGGCCGCGGTGTACGGACGGGTGGGTACCTCACTGGGGCGCACCGGCACGCTGACGACCGCCCTGCTGGACATGGTGAACCTCGTCGCGGGCAACCTGGACGTACCGGGCGGGTCGATGTTCGGTGATCTGGGGATTCCAGGGCAGCGGCTGGGAGTGAGCGCGCTGCAACGGGTGTCGAGCTTCCGGTGGGCCGGACGTCGGAGCCGGGTCGGCGATCTGCCACAGGTCCTCGGGACGGCGCCGGCGTCGCTGATGGCCAAGGAGATCACCACGCCCGGTCGCGGACAGCTGCGAGCCCTGTTCGTCAGCGCGGGCAATCCGGTGCTGTCGGTACCCAACGGCGACGAACTACGTTCGGCGCTGGACGAACTCGATCTCATGGTGTCGCTGGACATCTACCGCAACGAGACGAACGCGCGGGCCGACTACATCTTGCCGGCGACCACGATGTACGAGCGCGAGGATTTCCTGCTCCCGTTCCAAGCGCTGTTCACCACCCCGTTCAAGCAGGCGACCGAGGCGGTGATCCCCCCGCAGGGTGAAGCGCGGGAGGAGTGGACGGTGATCAACGAGCTCATCGGTTTCCTCGCTCCGGAGAATGTGCTGATCCGTTCGCTACATGTCGGCAACCGGTTGGCGCGACGCATCGGTCGTCCGGTCACCCCGCGCGGGATCTCCGACCTGGTGATCCGAATGGGGTTGGGCGGGGACCGATTCGGTCTGCGTCGGGGCGGGTTGACCTACCGGCGCCTGGTCGAGGACCACCCGCATGGGGTCGTGGTCGCCGAGAACCTCGCACCCGGGCAGCTGAGCAAGAATGTCACATACCTCGACGGTCGAATCCGGTTGGCTGCGCCGGAACTGATGTCCGAGATCGATCAACTGGGTGTGGACGTCGACACGGGTTATCCGTTGCGGCTCATCGGAATGCGCGAGATACGTTCGGAGAACAGCTGGCAGCACAACGCGCCGATGCTGCTGCGCGGCGGACGGTCTCACGCGGCCCGGATACATCCGGACGATGCCACGGCACGCGGCCTGGCCGAGGGCGACCTGGCGACGGTGGCGTCCCGACACGGACGGATCTCGTTGCCGGTCACCATCACCGAGGACATCAAGCCCGGTGTCGTCGCGATTCCGCATGGCTGGGGCCACAACGGCTCCGGTGGATGGACGCAGGCGAATGCCGCGGCGGAGAATGATCTGGGTGCCGGCGGAGTGAACGTCAACGCGCTCATCTCCTCCGATCCGGCCGATCTCGAGCGACTCGCCGGGATGGCCAACATGACCGGGGTGCCGATCCAGGTATCGGCGATGTCCGAGAGTCGCCTTCAGTCGGCCGACACAGTGGAGCCGGCCCGGCACTGACCGCGCACAGCACGATTCTCACCGACGGGTCTCGTCGGTGAGAATCGTGGAAAGTGCTGTCACACAGCGGCTACGGTGAGATCACTCGCCGGCCGGGGGCATCAGCACCGTGTCGATCAGGTAGACCTGAGCGTTCGACGTGGTGACGCCGCCGCAGACGACGCCCGACTCGTTGACCTTCAGGTTGTCGCCCGAACCGGTCACGGTCACCTGCTGACCTTCGAGAGTGGTGTGCTCACCGACGATCTTGTCCGGAGCCGCCTGGCCCTCGACCACGTGGTAGGTCAGGATCTTGTTCAGCAGGGGGGCATCGGTCTTGAGCTGCTCGACGGTCTCCGGGGGCAGCTTCGCGAACGCGTCATCGGTCGGCGCGAACACGGTGAACTCGCCCTCGTTCAGCGTCTTCACGAGGTTCACCTCGGGATTCAGCTGGCCCGAAAGTGCTTGTGTCAGCGTGGTGAGCTCGGGGTTGGTGGCAGCCGCGGTGGCGACCGGCACGCTGGACATGCCGTTGACCGATGCCGGGCCCGAGGGGTTGGCCTCGGCGTATGCGGCGCAACCGGGTCCGACGAGATTGGCGGCGGGATCGGCCATCGCGCTCTCGCTCATCATGGCGCTGGATTCGGTTGCCGCGCCGGTGGTCTCGCTCGAGGTGTCAGAGTCGTCGCTGGAACAGCCGGCCATCACGCCGACGGCGAGGACCAGTCCGGTCAACGCTCCTGCTACGCGGGGAACTCGCTTGATCATCGTCGATCCAATCTGTGTTGGGGTGTCGACTGCGCCGTGCCGGCAGCCTCACAACGTCTTCGGTGCCGGGCGATCCGCGGATTGGTCAACGACGAGACTGATCGTGAAGGGCGCCTTGTCGGTCAGGCCGTCGAGGGCGTCACTGGGCCCAATCCTGGTCGGCCCAGCCCTCGGCCCAGTCCTGGCCTTCGGAGACCGCGCCCATGGTGGTCTGGCCGTCCAGCGCCTCGCGGATGATGTCCGCGTGGCCGCAGTGGTGCGCGGTTTCCCGGATGAGATGGATGATCATCGTCCGGATCGACGACCACTCGCGCTCGGGCGCCCACGGCGCGGTGGGCTGGGGAATCAGCTCGTCGAGGTTCTCGGCGTCGGCGATCACGCGATCGAGCTCGAGCGCCGCACGGTCGTACTCGGCCAGCCACCCGGCGATGGTCTCGTCGTCGCTCATCACGTACTCGGTCATGGCCTGACTCATGTCGAACTCGGCGTTCTCGTCCCGCTCGGTGATGATGCGGGCAGCGTTCTCCTCGCCATGCGCGAGGTGCTTGATCAGGGCGCCGATGGTGAGGGTGCTGACCGTCGTCTGCTTGCGCGCGTCGGCGTCGGAGAGGCCACGCGCGGTGATCTTGAGCATGTTGCGCTGGTCCTGCAGGACGGTGAGCAGCTCCTTCTTCTCGCCGGTGACGTCGACGCTGACTTCCGCGGGGGTGTAGGTGCCCATGATGTGTCCTCTCTGTTGGTGTGAGGACCACGTTATGAGCGATAGAGGACAGATTCGGTCCTCGTTCAGCCGGGTTCTTCCATCAGTCGTAGAAACCGTCTGGAATGCGCCCAGCAGCGCGACGCCGGCGACGATATGTCGCCCGATTGGGTCTGCTGAGTGGTTTTCAGCCGGGTGGCAGAGTCCTGGTCTGAGTCAGCAAATCTGTTGAACCGGGGGCCGGCACGGGCGACCATGTCCGCATGACCTCGAACGGCGGCACCCCGACTGACGCGACTTCGCCGCTCGCGTCCCTGACGCGCAAACCCGAACGGGCCGCCGACCGTGCGTTGCTCGACGCGCTGCTCGACGAGGCGAAGGTCGGGACCCTCGGTACCGTCGTCGACGGACTGCCGTGGTCGGTGCCGATGCTCTTCGCCCGGGACGGCGACTCGATCCTGCTGCACGGTTCCACCGGGGCGGGCGCACTGCGGCACGTGGCCGCCGGTGCGCCGGTGACCTTCACGGTGTTCGTCCTGGACGGCCTCGTCGTCGCCGACACCCTCTTCGACCACTCGGCGAACTACCGTTCGGCGGTGATCCGGGGCGTACTCGAAGTGTCGGGCGATGCCCTGACGGACCTCGAAGTGCTGTCGGACAAGCTGATTCCCGGGCGTGTGGCCGAGGTTCGGCCGACGACCCGCAAGGAGCTGGCGGCGACCGTCGCCCTCCGGTTGCCGATCGCCGACGGTCAGTGGATCGCCAAGGCACGGACCGGTGGGCCGGGCGGGGAGTCGACGGACTGGACTGGGGTGGTCCCCGTACGAACGGTGTACGACGCCCCGCTCACCCACAGCGGCGAGACGCCGCCCGAATCGGTACGGGCGCTGGTGGGCCCGTCGCCGTCGACCGAAGCGTGCGAGTGACGGAGAAGCGCAACCAGCGGATAGGGGTGTGATCCGCTGGTTGCGCGTCCGGTGACCGCGTCGGGTCGGGCGAGGTCGTCGAAGCCCGGCCGACGGGGTCGGTCTGGGCGCGGCCGGGCTCGGTGGGCCGCGCAACCGGTTCATCGCTCCCGCGCGGTGGCGCCGTTACGCGCCCGAGCGACTCATCTCTGGCGGAGCAGGAACCGCTGGATCTTGCCGCTGGGTGTCTTGGGCAGGGCGTCGACGAAGTGCACGGTGCGCGGGTAGGCGTGCGCCGCGAACTGCGTCTTGACCAACTGCTGGAGCTCGGCCTCGAGAGCGTCGGAGCCCTCGACCCCGTCGGCGGTGACGACGAAGGCCTCGAGGACCTCACCGCGGAGTTCGTCCGGGCGACCCACGACGGCGACGTCGACGACCGACGGGTGGGTGATCAGGACGCTCTCGACGTCGAACGGGCCGATCCGATATCCGGCCATGATGATCACGTCGTCGTCGCGTGCCGTGAAGAAGTAGCGACCCTCGTCGTCGACCCGGCCGGTGTCGCCGGTCAGGTACCACCGCCCGTCCGGCGAGAACCGCTGCTTGGTCTTCTCCGGTGCGTCCAAATAGCCCTCGAACCACATCAGCGGGCTGGCCGGGACATCGATGGCGATCTGGCCGTCGACGATGCCTGCGGCGAAGCCGGGCATCGGCTGACCCATCGAACCGGGCACGAGGGTCTCGTGCACCGACTCGTGCCAGTGGTTGTTGATGAACATGCCGTGTTCGGTCTGGCCGTAGTGGTCGCGGACCTCGGTGCCGATGGCGCGGAGCGCCCAGTCGATGACGTCGGGGGTCAGGGGCTCGCCGGCCGAGGACGCCCGGCGCAGCGAGAACCCGGAGATGCGCGAGTCCTTGCTGAGCGCGCGGTACACGGTCGGCGCGGCCGCGAAATTGGTGACACCGAGGTCGCCGAGGATCTTCGCGGTCAGCTCGGGGGTGAATCCGGCGTGCAGCAGGAGGTTGCGCCGGCCGGCGGCCAGCGGACCGAGCACGCCGTAGTAGAGGCCATAGGCCCAGCCGGGGTCGGCGGCGTTCCAGAACACGTCGTCGGCGCGGACGTCGAGGCCGAAGTGCATGTAGGCGACGAACGAGGCGAGCGCCTTGACCGGGACCGGAACACCCTTCGGCGCCCCGGTGGTGCCGCTGGTGAAGAGCAGGATCAGGGTGCCGTCGCCCCCGACCGCCACCGACTCGGTGACCGGTTCATGCGAGGAGATGAGTTCCTCGAACTGCTCGCCGGCGATCACCGTGGTGATCCCGTCGATGCCGGCGAGTTTGTCCGCCTGACTCGGCTCGGTGATGACGACCTTCGCGTCGCCGGCCGCCAGGCGCATCTCGATCGCGGGTGTGGCGAACGCGGTGAACAGCGGGATGTAGATCGCGCCGAGTCGGGCGATCGCGAGGAGCGAGACGACGAGTTCCTCGCGTTTGCCCATGAGGACGCCCACCGTGTCGCCGCGACCGACGCCCATCTCCGCGAGAGCCGCGGCGAGTCGCTTGGACCGCTCGGCGAGCTCGCCATAAGTGATGTCGGTGGTGACCGGGCGAACACCGCCGGACTGCTGATCGCCGGTCTGCTCGACCTCGATCACGGTGAAGGCGATCGCGTCGGGATCGTGACCGTCGACGAGCAGCGACGCGGCGTCGGCGTCGGGCGCCCCGTAGATTCCCAACCAGCGGTCGACCATGTCGACGGGCTTCGTGGTGGCCTGTGTCATCGTGAACCTCGCTCCGTACTGAGTAAGCTGAGTCACAGTGTCCTCCGCGACATGCCCCCGGAACACCCCCTGAAGAGGGGGAGAAGTGAGGTGAGATGCCCGAGCCGCTGAGCGGGATCGTCACCGAGGCGTTGCGTCGAGTGCGCAGGTCCAGCGGGGTGCCGCTGGCCTTCGCGGGCGTCCTCAGCGGTCCGTCGAACCTGCGCCTGCAGCATTTCGCCGGATCGACGGTGGGAGCGTTGAACGGCGTGTCGGTCGACGTCGGCCACGGGCTGGGCGGCAAGGTCGTCTCGCTGAACCGCCCGATGGTCGTCGACGACTACCTCCGCACCCCACGCATCACCCATCGCTACAACACGATCATCGAGCGGGAGGGACTGCGCGCCATGATGGCCGCGCCGGTGATCGTCGACCGCTCGCCCGTCGCGGTGCTCTACGGCGCGTTGCACACGCCGGACCCGATCGGCGGACGGATGCTCGACGTCCTCGCCATGGAGGCGCGCACCGTCGAACACGAGATCGTCGCATCCCGCGCACGTCTGGAGCACGCCGCACAGGACGAGGCCGAGATGCGCGACCGGATGACGGCGGCCTACGCCCGACTCCGATCGCTGGCCGACACCGTCGACGACGCCCGGCTCGCCGATGAACTCGCCGCGATCACCGAGGTCCTGGTTGCCGCGGACCCGGTGGCGCAGACACAGGTGGACCTGACCGGTCGGGAGCAGGACGTGATCTCCCTTGCCGCACTGGGCTACTCGAACGCCCGGATCGCCGAGACCCTCGGCGTCACCGTGTACACGGTGAAGGGCTACATGAAGGATGCGATGCGCAAGCTCGGGGCGTCGTCGCGATTGGAAGCCGTGGTGACCGCCCGCAGCGCCGGCCTCCTGCCCTGACGGACTCCACTCAGTGAGGAGCGCCCGGAGCTTGCGGAGGGCGGCGCGTCACCCTGCTCCCTGAGGAGTGCCCGGAGCTTGCGGAGGGCGGCGGCGCGTCACCCTGCTCCCTGAGTGCCCGGAGCTTGCGGAGGGCGCGTCACGAAGGGTCTCGCGACCCCGGTCGGAGGGTTGATCCGCGCGCGGAGGGGTAACACCGGGTTCCATGCGAACACTCTCGGCGACACTGCTGACCGCAGCTCTGTTCGGAACACTTCTCGTCGCCGTGCCGGCAACGTCGACGGCGGTACCGGCCGAGACGTGTGGCACCGAGCTCCGCCCGGCCGACCGCGAGCGGATCGTCGAACTCAGTACCTACGATCAGGATTCGCGGGACCTCCCGCTCGTGCAGCTACGACGCAACGTCGCGAAGCTGTACGGGATCGTCGACATACTCACCGACCGCCGCGACCGTCGCGGGTTGTTCGCCCTCGGACTGGCCGCAGTGGAACGCGACGCGGTGATGCCGCTGCAGAACACTCCGCGCGTGTTTCAGACGCCGCGGTGGGCGCCCGTCATCAGTCTCGAACTCCTCAACCGGTTCCTCGACGCCGTGCGAGGCGAATTCGGCGGCGGACCTGTCGCACCCCAGTGGCGGCACTACTTCGACATGGCCGACGACTGCGCCGTCCCCGGCCAACGGGTCGCGATGGCCGGCTACAACGCACACATCACCGTCGATCTCGCGTATGCGACCGCCGACGCCCAGGCCACGACGGCGAATGCGCGGGATTTCTTCTTCATCGTCGACTCAATTGCCGCACACGGTAATTCGATCGTCACCGCGACACTCCGAGAATACGGCGTCAACCTCGGACCGATCTTCCGGTTCTACGTGGTCGGTGAGGGCCTCGACCGCGTCGTGGGCGCCGGCCGGGCGACCGGGCCGATGCTGCGGGCCGCCGACGTCGGATACAACGTGCTGACGTTCCGCAACGGACTCGCGCTCCAGGATCCGGCGACCGCTGCTCGGGCACGCGGTGACGTGACCGGGCTGTGGAACACCGGCGAGACGGCGTTGACCGCGTTCCAGCGGGTCGGGCTGGTCCGATGACCGGCCGGTCGGCCTCATCGGTGGGTGTCGGGCAGGTCACGTCGGAAGGGCCGGAATATCCCGAGCGGGGTCGTAGTTGTACCCCGCGACGGTGACGGACTCAATGCCCCGGGTCCCACCCTTTTGCCGCTTCGAGCGGCCTGTTTGCCGAGAGGCGCACTGACCGGCACCGTCCCTTTACACATCGAAGCCGCCGACCCCTCGGGTCGGCGGCTTCGCTGTTCTCCGAGCAGACGGGTCTCAGTGGTCCCGCAGCTTCTCGATGAGCTCGTCCTTCTTCAGGTCGGAGTAACCCGAGAGGTCGAGTTCCTTGGCGCGGTCCTTGAGCTCGTCGACCGTCCAGTCCTCGTAGGACCCGGACTTGCCGCCGCTCTTGCCGACGTCCGACCGTGAGCTGTTGGCCGCGGCGTTGGCGATCCGAGCGGACTTCTCCTTCGAGTTGCCCTCGTCGCGCAGCTTCTCGTAGAGCTCGTCGTCCTTGACCGAAGGTCCAGGGTCCTTCTTCTTCTCTGCCATGGTCTACCTCCTCGTGGTGGAGATGAGCGGTCCGCACCAGGGTTGCCAGATGCGTCGGTGGTCAAACAACGGGATCGGGGTGGACGGATCGGACGCGGTGTTCACGATGACCGAATCCGAAGCGGGTGCGCGGTTCGTCGAACTACGGTTACATCCGAACGGGCGCGTGGATAATCACAGTAGACGACGACCACTCTGAGTAGTCGATATTGATCGGTACCGATAAGGTTGTGGCGATGTGTTCCGGCGACGTCACCCATGCGTCGCCGCACTCGCAGCACACGTCGCACCCGTACCCCGAACAACGCAGTTGCGGAAGGAACAACGTATGTCGCAGACAGTCAAGGGAGTGATCTCGCGCAGCAAGAAGGCGCCGACAGAGGTCGTGGACGTGGTGATCCCGGACCCGGGTGCGCGTGATGTGGTGGTGGCGATCAAGGCGTGCGGTGTCTGCCACACCGACCTGGCCTACCGCGAGGGCGGCATCAACGACGAGTACCCGTTCCTGCTCGGCCACGAGGCCGCGGGTGTGGTCGAGACGGTTGGTTCCGATGTCACTCATGTCGAGGTCGGCGACTTCGTCGTCCTGAACTGGCGGGCGGTGTGCGGGCAGTGTCGAGCATGTAAGCGGGGGCGTCCGTGGTACTGCTTCGACACCTTCAACGCCAGCGTCCCGATGACCCTGACCGACGGCACCGAACTGACCCCGGCGCTGGGCATCGGCGCGTTCGCCGAGAAGACACTGATCCACGAATTGCAGTGCACCAAGGTCAATCCCGACACCGACCCTGCCGTGGCCGGGCTGCTCGGCTGCGGCGTGATGGCCGGTATCGGGGCGGCGATGAACACCGGCAACGTCGGCCGCGGCGACTCGGTCGCGGTCATCGGGTGTGGCGGTGTCGGTGACGCCGCGATCGCCGGTGCCCGGTTGGCCGGTGCGACGACGATCATCGCGATCGACCGCGATGCGTCGAAGCTGGAGTGGGCGAAAGACCTCGGTGCCACCCACACCATCGACGGCTCGAAGGTCGATGATGTGATCGCCGCGGTGCAGGAACTGACCGACGGCAACGGCGCCGACGTCGTGATCGATGCGGTCGGCCGCCCGGAAACCTACAAGCAGGCCTTCTACGCGCGCGATCTCGCCGGGGTCGTCGTGCTGGTCGGTGTGCCGACCCCAGAGATGACCTTGGAGATGCCGCTGGTCGACTTCTTCTCCCGCGGTGGTGCGTTGAAGTCGTCGTGGTACGGCGATTGCCTCCCCGAACGCGACTTCCCGATGCTGATCGATCTCTACGAGCAGGGTCGTCTGCCGCTGGACAAGTTCGTCACCGAGCGCATCGGCATCAACGACGTCGAGGCTGCGTTCTCGGCGATGGAGGCCGGCAAGGTGCTGCGATCGGTGGTCGAGCTGTGAGCGGCGAACTGCGTATCGACAACGTCGTCACCTCGGGCACCTTCAGCCTCGACGGCGGCACCTGGGACGTCGACAACAATGTGTGGCTGGTCGGCGACGACGACGAGGTCATCATCATCGACGCCGCACACTCGGCGCAGCCGATCCTCGCCGGCGTCGGCAACCGCACGGTCAAGGCGATCGTGCTGACCCACGGGCACAACGACCACGTCACCGTTGCCCCGGAACTGTCGCAGGCCACCGGAGCGCCGATCCTGCTGCACCCCGGCGACGACATGCTGTGGAACGACACCCATCCCGATGTCGCGCACCAGGATCTCGAGGACGGGCAGAAGATCGGGGTCGCCGGTACCGAGCTGACGATCATCAACACCCCGGGCCACTCGCCGGGCTCGTCGGTCATCCACCTGCCCGAGGCCAAGGTGCTGTTCTCCGGCGACACCCTGTTCCAGGGCGGGCCCGGCGCAACAGGCCGCTCGTACTCGAGCTTCCCGACGATCATCGCCTCGATCACCGAGAAGATCTTCACCCTCGACCCCGAGACCAAGGTGTACACCGGACACGGCGACGGCACGACCGTCGGCGACGAAGCTCCTCATCTCGAAGAGTGGATCAAGCGGGGTAGCTGACGGCGTTGTGGCTCGGCCGACTACCGGCAGTTGCCGGTAGTCAGCCGGCCTCGAAGACCTTCAGGAGATCTCTGCGACAAGGCTTTTCAGCAACCGCCGGAAGGTCGCCGCCTGACTGTCCGACATGGCGCCGCTGAGTAGCTCGTCTTCCACGGCCCGGATCTCGGCCCGGACGCCGTCGAGTAGTGAACGCCCCTCCGTCGTGATCGAGACGGTCCACTGGCGACGACTCCCCGACCTGTCCCTGGACACGATGCCCCGCCGTTGGAGTTCGTCCAGGTGCTTGCCGAGCCGTGTCGGATCTCGCCCGGTGCGTTCGGACAACTCACGCTGCGACACTGCCGGTGTCGCAGCGACCTCGCGCACGATGGCGTACTCCCACATCGACAGCCCGGCGGCCCGGAGGATCGGCTCCTCGCGGGTCATCAGATGCGGTATCAGTCGCCCGAGAAGTGCGCCGAGATCGGGCTCTGCGCCCGAGCCCCTGTCGTCGTTCACCATCGACATCCCCTCTGCGATCGTCTACCGTGGTAGACGATCGCTGCGAACGGCTTCTCCCGTGCGGTGCGGGAGCATCCTCTCATCATCGCGGTCCACCGGGCCTGATCGACAGATTGATCGGGCATTGTCTGGAAGAAGGGGCGTCGAATGGACACACCGGCTTTGCGGGCGGTCACTGACGATGTGGGTGCGCATGTCTCGGAGATGACAGTCGGCGACATGGGCATCCGGACCACTTCGGGGTCGGGCGACCTCGGTGATCTATACCTGGCCGCCGTCGAACGAAACACGCGTCTCACAGCGCTCCTCACCGGCGAGGAGCTGAACTCTCGGCGAGCTGCACCGATGGACAGGGCATCGTTCCCGCTGGTGGCGGACCAGTACGGAGGCGGATTCGAACACCGATACCGGCGAAGTGCCGACCTGCTGGTCGCCGCCTTCGCCGAAGTCCTCGACACGCAACGGGTCGTCGACCTCGACGGCACCCACACAACTGTGCAAGCTCTCTACGATCACGCGGTCCGCGATGCCTTCCTGCTCACGTGGAACATCGCGACCGCAATCGACATCCGGTACCAGCCGCGACCCGACATCGTCCGAGGGGTCGTACAGACAATGCTCTCGGACCTCGAGGATGCCGATCTGGCAACGGCAGTCGACGTCCTCGTCCAACTGACGGGTCCACACCGGGACCAGTGAGCAGTCGCGGTTGGACTGCGATGAGCCGCGTCCGTTGGGTGTCGCGGTCCGCTCAGCCTCTTCTCAGGGGTCGGAATCGGCCGCTCGAGCCGCAGGCGTAACGTCGCGCGGATGAGCGATTCCGCGGTCCGCAACATCGACCACCCCGATCAGGCGCCGGTACCCCGTAGCCGCATCGTGATCGCGTCGATGATCGGGACGAGCATCGAGTTCTTCGACTTCTACATCTATGCGACGGCCGCGGTCCTCGTGTTCCCGGTGCTGTTCTTCCCCAAGGGGGACGACACCGCGGCGCTGCTGTCGTCGTTCGCGACCTTCGGACTCGCCTTCGTGGCGCGACCCATCGGCTCGATCCTGTTCGGCCACTTCGGGGATCGCGTCGGCCGCAAGGCGACACTGGTGGGGTCGCTCCTCACCATGGGCATAGCCACCTTCGTGATCGGTCTGCTGCCCACGTACGACTCCGTCGGCTACCTCGCACCGGCACTGCTCGCGCTCATGCGCTTCTGCCAGGGCCTCGGGTTGGGTGGAGAGTGGTCGGGCGCAGCGCTTCTCGCGACCGAGACGGCCGAGAAGGGCAAACGCGCCTGGGCGGCCATGTGGCCGCAGCTCGGCGCACCCATCGGCTTCTTCTTCGCCAACGGCACCTTCCTGCTGCTGATGCTCGCCCTCGACTTCGACGCCGCGTCCGCCGACCCGGACCATGCCTTCATGACCTGGGGCTGGCGAATCCCGTTCCTGGCCAGCGCCATCATGGTGGCCGTGGGGCTGTATGTCCGGCTGAAGCTCACCGAGACACCGGTGTTCGCGAAGGCTGTCGCCGACGGCAAGAAGGTCAAGGCGCCGCTCGCCGAGGTCGTCAAGACCAGCTGGCGTCCGCTCATCGCGGGCACGTTCATCATGGTCGCGACGTACACGCTGTTCTACATCGTGACCACCTGGGTGATCTCGTACGGCACCGGCAAGGTGACCGACGAATCGGGTGTCAAGCTCTCCATCAGCTACGTCGACTTCCTGCAGCTGCAGCTTGTCGCGGTCCTCTTCTTCGCCGCATGCGTGCCGATCTCGGGACGTCTGGCCGATCGGTACGGGCGACGTGCGTTCCTCATCATCATCACCGCTGCGATCATCGTGTTCGGCCTGTGCTTCCAGTGGCTGCTCGATCCGTCATCGATGACCGACGGAATGATGCTGTTCTTCCTGATCCTCGGGATGACGTTGATGGGGCTCACCTTCGGGCCGATGAGCGCGATCCTGCCCGAGCTGTTCCCGACCAACGTGCGCTACACGGGTTCGGGGATCGCCTACAACGTGGCGTCGATCCTCGGCGCCGCCGTGGCCCCGTTCATCGCGACGTGGATCGTCGCGGACTACGGCGTCGGCTGGGTGGGCGTGTACCTCGCGGTCGCCGCCTGCGCCACGATGATCGCCCTGCTCAGCGTCAAGGAGACCAAGACCGTCGACCTCACCGAGGTCTGAGTCAGCCGCGCTGCCGACCGGGATTGTCGGCGGCACGGCGTACCGTCGAACGGGTGAATGCCCGTCCGGTTGCAGGTGAGGCGACATGAAGCTGACCGACGTCGTCCAGACCTCCGCGGATGTCGCGCGTGACCGGTCGCGAACCCGCAAGACAGCGGTGCTCGCGGAGGCGCTCTCGGCGACGACGGACGCGGAACTGCCGATCGTCGTCGCATGGCTTTCCGGCGAGATCCCCCAAGGGCGTCTCGGCGTCGGATGGCGGTCGTTGTCGAAACTGATTGCGGCACCCGCGGAGTCGCCGACTCTGGAGGTCGCGGCCGTCGATGCCGCACTTGGTGAGCTCGCGTCGGCGTCGGGTCCCGGTTCGACGAAGCGCCGCGGCGAGATCATCGCGTCCCTGTTCGCGGCGTCGACCGAAGCCGAGCAGAAGTTCCTCGTGGCACTGCTCACCGGCGAACTGCGGCAGGGAGCACTCGCCGGGGTCATGACCGACGCCATCGCCAAGGTCACCGGCCAGGATCTGGTGCTGGTGCGTCGGGCGAACATGCTGACCGGTTCGCTGCCGGAGACCGCGGCGCTGGCCCGGTTCGGGGCCGAAGCGTTGGCCGCGGTGGGCCTCGAGGTCGGTCGTGCCGTCGAACCCATGCTCGCGACCCCCGCTGACGATCTCGATTCCGCTCTCGCGCTCCTCGGGCCCGACCTCATCGTCGACTACAAACTCGACGGAGCGCGGATCCAGGTTCACCGCAAGGGAACCGAGGTCTCGGTGTTCACCCGCACATTGCGGAACGTGACGGCCAACGTGCCCGACCTCGTCTCGGTGATCGCCGCGCTACCGTGCGACTCGGTCATCCTCGACGGGGAGACGTTGATGCTGTCCGACGACGGCCGACCGCGGTCGTTCCAGGACACCATGAGCCGCTTCGGTTCCGGGCCCACGGCGGCGGGTGAACCCGAACGCCTGCTCAAGCCGTTCTTCTTCGACTGCCTGCATCTCGACGGCACCGACCTGATCGACCGCCCGCTGTCCGAGCGGCTCGCCGCCATCGACTCGATCGCCCCGCAGCTGCGTATCCCGGCCGTGACGCGGCCGAGTGTCGAGGAGGCGCGCAACCACTTCGACGCCGCGATGGCCGACGGTCACGAGGGTGTGATGGTCAAATCGCTCGACGGCCTGTACGTGGCCGGCCGTCGTGGAAAGGCATGGCAGAAGGTCAAACCGACGCACACCTTCGACCTCGTCGTGCTGGGTGCCGAGTGGGGGTCGGGGCGTCGCTCGGGCTGGCTGTCGAACCTGCATCTCGGCGCCCGCGATCCGGAGACGGGGGAACTCGTGATGGTCGGCAAGACGTTCAAGGGCCTGACCGACGAGCTGCTGCGCTGGCAAACCGAGGAGTTCCCGAAACACGAGACGCACCGGGACTCGTACACGATCCACCTGCGCCCCGAGATCGTCGTCGAAATCGAACTCGATGGTGCGCAACGGAGTTCGCGCTACCCGGGTGGTGTCGCGCTGCGCTTCGCGCGCGTGGTCCGATATCGGCCGGACAAGACCGCGGCCCAAGCCGACAGCATCGAGGCGATCCGCGCGTTGTTGAAGTGAGCTCTGGAAGCCACCCGTGGAAACCGGACAGCCGCCGATATATGCCGCCGGCCCGGCTCCACGGGGTGGTTTCCAGGAAACGGCCCGGTCAGGTCAGCGACAACTGCGCCACCGGAGTGGTGGTGGGCCGGTCCGAACCGCCGGGTGGTTCGACGGTGAACGCCAGCGTCGAGGCGGAGTTGATCCCGGACAAGACGGCGGTGGTGACCGGTTCGACGTCCTTGTCGGTCATCGTGCCGGCCGAGCGGGCGCCGTCCGGCCCGATGAGCCACATCTGATACACCGTCCCCGGTTGAGGCGGCGGGACCGAATCCATGACCAGTACGCCGGTGTCCGCAGACTTCGCGAGGTAGACGGTGACGTTCCCGGTCGCGACCGGACCGCCGGTCGATCGCAGGTCCTCCGCGGAGAAGACCTGCTCGGCCGGTGAAGCAAGCGGGCGCACCTCCGGTTCCGGGGAACTCGACTGTCCGATGACCCACCCGGCGGCGCCGATGGCGACGGCGAGGACCGCCGCGGCGGCGAGATATGTCCAACGGCGAGACCTGCGTCGGTCATCGGCCCCGGTCGCCGGGGAGCCGGCGGCGGATTCCGGTTGCCCGACGTCGGTGCCGGCTGATGCGGGGTCCTGCGGGGGCATCGGATGATCCGACGCGCCGGACACGACCGGCCCGGACGCGGACGCGCCCGCCGGTTCGGCGACGTCCGGCGCGTCGAGACCCGCGTCGGCGCGCGCGGCGGACAGGATGCGGTCGCGGAGCGTCGGCGGAGGTGGCGTGGCGGTCGTCTTGCTCATCGCGGCCAGCGCCTCGCGGGTCGCGCGGACCTGCTTGTCGAACAGGGCGCGGACATCGTGCGGCGCCGCCGCGACGCGCGCCTGGACGTCGCGCAGTTCGACATCGGAGAGTGCGTCGAGGGCGACGAGCGGTGCCATCTCCAGCAGATCGGCAGCGTCGGGATCGAGATGCTCAGACATCGCGTGCCTCCTGCCGTCGTCGAACGATGTGTCGTTGTCCCCCCGAACGCCGCTTCCGGCGGGCGGGTGTCACGTTTCCGCGTGGGCCCGGAGGCAACGGGGCTGCGGCAAGAAGTATGACGTTCGCTGCGGGTGATCGGGGTATCCGGGCCGTCGGCTGAACGACTCCTGGTGGAGTCGGGCGCCGGTGGCGTGCAGCGAGAAATAGGCCATCGCCACCGGCGGCAGCGCCGCGTCCGTACGGGGCCTGGCGCTCGCGACGTCAGTCTGGGACCCGTGTGTCATGCCACCTGTTCGGATCCACCGGCGAGGCGGATGGGTCGGGGGAGGTCAGCGCGACGTTCGGTGGATCACACCCGCACCGGCGTACCGCCGGGCATCTGCTGATCGGTCGGGACGATCTCGGCACCCAGCGGGAGCAGCGACACCGGAACCATCTTGAAACTCGCGATGCCGAGGGGGATGCCGATGATCGTCAGGCACATCGCCAGGCCGGTCGTGATGTGACCGATCGCGAGCCAGAGGCCGGCCACGATGATCCAGATGACGTTGCCGATCGTCGATGCCACACCCGCGGTCGGCTTGCGGATCACGGTTCGTCCGAAGGGCCAGAGCGCGTAGCTCGCCATCCGGAACGACGCGATGCCGAAGGGGATGGTGATGATGAGGATGCAGCAGATGATGCCCGCGACGACGTAACCGATCGCCATCCACAGTCCGCACAGGACGAGCCAGATGACGTTGAGGATGGTCTTCATTCCTCCATTGTCCATGTGGTGCCGGCCGGTGGGCACAAATGCGAGACGCAGGAGAGCACCCGCGGGCCGGCACGACACTACGATGACGTCGTGGGTGGACGGCCGGGGCGTGCGCGGGAGGCGTTGTGGGCGGTGCTCGCCACCGTGGTGCTCGTCATCCGCATCCTGGCGACCATCGCGCTCGTGCTGCTCGTGATCGGCTGGGCGGTCGCGGCGATCCGCGATTCACTCGACAACGTGTTCTTGTGGCCGTCGATCGGTGCGGGCGTCGCACTCCTGGTCAGCACCTATGTCTACGGTCACCTCCGCGCGCGCTATCCGCGGCACAACGGGTGGATCCCGTGAGTGGTGCTGACCCCCTTGCTCCCTGAGCTGCGCGCGGAGTCCCGCCCCGGCTCGCTGAGTTGCGAACCTTGTGCTCCCTGAGGTGCGAGGAGCGATAGCGACGAGCCACGAAGGGCGTGGTGAGGGTGCCTCGCCATGCCCTTCGTGGCTCGCTTCGCTCGCACCTCAGGGAGCATGGGGAGGCTCGCACCTCAGGGAGCATGGGGAGGCTCGCGCCTCAGAGGCAGAGGGGAGTCAGGACGCGACGCGACCCAACTTCGCGAGAAGCGTCGTCTGACGGTCGGCGCCGGCCGGGATCTCGACCTTGCGGCACACGCCTTCGGAGTAGATCGCATCGCCGAAACCGTCGACAGCGGCTTCCATCTCGGACAGGTCGTCGTCGGAGAACCGATGGTCGGTACCGGCTGCGCGGGCGATGTCCCAGCGGTGGGCGACCATGTCGAAACCGTAGAAGCGGATGAGGGTCTCGCCGATCGTCGTCGGTCCGAAGTGTCCGTCGAAGGTGCGTTCGCCGACGGTCGGGTCGGCGAGCAGTCCGGCGACGGTGTCGCGGTGGGTGTGCCAGGCGGCGGCCGGGTCGTCGAGCGAGGGTGCCGGTCCGGCATCGATGTCGTGGCGGGAGAAGAACTCGCGCTGGGTGTCGATGACGTGGCCGACGACGTCGCGTCCGGTCCATCCCTCGCACGGCGAGTCCGCGGTCCACGTGCCGGCGGGCGCGGCGTCGAGGACGGTGGCGAAGCCGTCGGCGAGGCGGACGTAGTGGTCGAGCAATGGTGAGGTGTCGTTGATTGCGGTCATGATGAGAGTCAACCGCGAGACCACGGGACGGTGATTGATGAAACCCGACAATCCGGCGCGGCTCGACGACGTCGAGCGCGCGCACCTCATCGACCCGTCGGACGCGAGCTTCCGCATCGGACGGTGGGCGCCGAGCCCCGATCTGGACGAACTGGTGCGCCGCTTCTGGGTGCCGGTGTGGTGGGTCCCGCCCGGGGCGGAGGCGCCGCAGCGCGTCCTGCAGTACCCCGTCTGCCTCATCGTCGTCAGCAACACCTACGCCCGCTTCTACGGCGTGGTGACCGGGTTGTCGGAGACGGTGCTGACCGGCGACGGCTGGGCAGTCGGGGTGATGCTCACGCCGGGCGCCGGGGGAGTGCTGACCGGTGACGTCGGGAAATGGACCGATCGGCATGCCGAACTATCCGAGGTCTTCGGCGACCGGGGCACCGACCTCGAGCGGTCGGTGCGGTCGGTGATGGCCGTCGAACCCGGAGTCGAGGCGACCCAGCGGACCGCGACCGACCGCGTCGAGGACTGGCTTCGGTCGTATCTCCCGCTCGACGACGACGGCCGGCTGATCAACGCGATCGTGGAGTACGTGGAAACCGATTCGTCGGTCGTCGCGGTCGCGCAGATCTGCGAGCGATTCCACCTCACCGAACGCAGCCTGCAGCGGCTGACCCGGCGTCGTCTCGGTCTCACCCCGAAGTGGCTCATCCAACGTCGACGGCTCCACGAGGCGGCCGAGCGGCTGCGCGACCGGTCGGGGACGCTCGCCTCGCTGGCGGCGGAGTTGTCCTACGCCGACGAGGCGCACTTCGTCCGCGACTTCAAGACCGTCACCGGTATGACCCCGCGCACGTTCTCGGCAAGGTTCGGGTAGACCGGAACGGCGAAGTGCGACGCCGAGCTGGGTGATTGTTGCCGAGATCACATCGAGGCAGGCAGAATCGTCGACATATCGGGCAATCGACTCGGGCAATCGACGGAGGGGTGCATGACAGACGCGGCTTCGGTGGCCACGCGCATCCGCCGGGCATACGAGGACTTTCTCTCCGGCGGCAACCCGCCGGCGGATGCGGTCCGCTCGATCGTCCGCGATTCGTGGGCGAGGTCGCTGACCAGGGGGGTCGACCCGAGCGAGACCGGCCTCGACGGAGATCGGGCGTCCGCGATGTCGCCCGCGGAGTTCGCCGCCTACCGGGCCGCACACCCCATCACCGCCGTCCGGCCGCTGGTGCAGTCGCTGATGGTCGACGCCATCGCCGACACGGGGGTCGTCGTCGCACTGACCGACCAGGCAGGCCGCCTGCTGTGGATCGAGGGCGAGTCGGCCGCACGCGACCGGGCCGGCCACATCAACTTCGTCGAGGGGTCGGTGTGGAGCGAAGAGGTTGTGGGCACCAACGCGCCCGGGCTCGCGCTGGCCGTCGATCGGGGCGTGCAGGTCGTCGGCCCCGAACACTTCGCCGGACCCGTCCAGGAGTGGAGTTGTGCGGCGGCGCCCGTGCACGACCCGCTGACCGGGCACGTGATCGGTGTCATCGACGTGACCGGCGGGCGCGAGGTCGCGGCGCCGTTCGCGCTGGCGGCGGTCCGGTCGGTCGTCGCCGCTGTCGAGCGCGAATTGCGGGCGGGCGCCGTCGATCTCGCCGACCCGGCCACCTTCGACCCGGCACCGGGCCCGCGGGCCGCGGCCCACCTCGCCGTGCTCGGTGACGGTCCGGGACGCTGGCATCGCGCCGCCGACGGGCCCGGCGCCCGCACCCTGTCGCGCCGGCACGCCGAGATCCTCGTTCTGCTGCAAGCGTTTCCGGAAGGTCTGAACACCGAACAGCTCGCGTTGAAGCTGGCCGAGGACGGGCTCGACCCGGTCACCGTGCGGGCCGAGATCTCCCGACTCCGCCGCGACCTCGGTGCCGACGTCGTCGCGAGCCGGCCGTACCGGCTCACACTCGACCTCACCTCCGACGTCGACGATCTCCGGTCGCGCATCTCGTCGGGTTCGGACCTCGCGTCGGTCGTCGATGACCTCGGCCGCGGCGGGTTGCTCGCCGAATCGACCGCACCGGGGATCGTCGAGATCTTCGAGGAACTCCGCGAGGACCTGCGGTCGCGTCTCTTCGCCGGCGGCGACGTCGCAGCGTTGCGCCGCTGGACGTCATCGACGCACGGTCGTGACGACCTCGCCGCGTGGCGCCGCCTCGAGCATCGCCTACCCGTGGGCGATCCCGACCGGGCCGTCGTCGGCGGCCGCATCCGACTCCTGGACAAGAGGTACGGGGCGTAACCGGTCTGAGCTGCGTGAACAGCAGGTGGCCAACGTTGCAACGCGCGTGCAACCAACCCGCTCCTAAGGTGTGCAGCAGATCACAACGGACGCCTTCGGTGTCCCGTGTGACATCCGCAGAGCGTCCTCAGCTGAGGCCCACACGCAAGGAGCAACCATGACCGTCTTCGCAAAGCCGGGTGCCGATGGCTCGGTGATGAGCTACGAGTCGCGTTACGACAACTGGATCGGCGGACAGTGGACCCCGCCGGTGAAGGGTCAGTACTTCGAGAACCCATCGCCCGTCGACGGCAAGGTGTTCTGTGAGGTGGCCCGCTCGACCGCCGAGGACATCGACCTCGCGCTCGACGCCGCACACAAGGCCGCACCCGGATGGGGCAAGACCCCCGTCGCCGAGCGCTCGCTCGCCCTGCTGCGCATCGCCGATCGCATGGAGGAGAACCTCGAGAAGCTGGCCGTCGCCGAGACCTGGGACAACGGCAAGGCCGTCCGCGAGACCCTCGCCGCCGACCTCCCGCTGGCCATCGACCACTTCCGCTACTTCGCCGGCGCGCTGCGCGCCCAGGAGGGGTCGATCTCCGAGGTCGACGAGGACACCGTCGCCTACCACTTCCACGAGCCGCTCGGCGTCGTCGGCCAGATCATCCCCTGGAACTTCCCGATCCTGATGGCCGTGTGGAAGCTGGCACCCGCCCTCGCCGCGGGTAACGCGGTGGTGCTCAAGCCCGCCGAGCAGACGCCCGCGTCGATCCTGTACCTGGTCAGCCTCATCAGCGACCTGCTCCCCGCCGGAGTCCTCAACGTGGTCAACGGATTCGGCGTCGAGGCGGGCAAGCCGCTCGCTTCGAGCAACCGCATCCGCAAGATCGCGTTCACCGGTGAGACCACCACCGGCCGGCTCATCATGCAGTACGCGTCGGAGAACCTGATCCCGGTCACCCTCGAACTCGGTGGCAAGAGCCCCAACATCTTCTTCAACGACGTGATGTCCGCCGACGACGGGTTCCTCGACCGTGCGCTGGAAGGCTTCTCGATGTTCGCGCTCAACCAGGGCGAGGTGTGCACCTGCCCCAGCCGCGCGCTGATCCAGCAGGACATCTACGACGAGTTCATCGCCAAGGCCGTCGACCGCGTCGGAAAGATCAAGCAGGGCAACCCCCTCGACACCGACACCATGATGGGCGCGCAGGCCTCGAACGATCAGTTCGAGAAGATCTCCTCCTACCTCGCCATCGGCAAGGACGAGGGTGCCGAGGTGCTGATCGGCGGCGAGGCGGCGGATCTCGGCGGTGACCTGTCGGAGGGCTTCTACATCAAACCGACTGTCTTCCAGGGCAACAACAAGATGCGCATCTTCCAGGAAGAGATCTTCGGCCCGGTTCTGGCGGTCACCACCTTCAAGGACTTCGCCGACGCCATGCACATCGCCAACGACACCCTCTACGGACTCGGCGCCGGAGTGTGGAGCCGCGACGGCGCGACCGCCTACCGGGCCGGCCGCGAGATCCAGGCCGGCCGGGTGTGGACGAACACCTACCACGACTACCCGGCACACGCTGCCTTCGGCGGCTACAAGCAGTCCGGTATCGGTCGCGAGAACCACCTCATGATGCTCGAGCACTACCAGCAGACCAAGAACCTCCTGGTCGGTTACGCTCAGAGCGCCAAGGGTTTCTTCTGACCCGTCGAGCCCTTCGAGGCTCGTCGCTAACGCTCCTCAGGGAGCGGAGGGGTCGCGCTCCTCGCACCTCAGGGAGCAGACGAAAGGTGATTGACGATGACCGCCGAGCAGAGTGTTCCTGATCGCGTGGTCGCCACAGACTCCGCCGTGCAGCTCCTGACCAAGTTGTCGGAGCTGCACGGCGGCCTCATGATCCACCAGTCCGGTGGGTGCTGTGACGGCTCGGCCCCGATGTGTTATCCGGTCGGGGAGTATCGAGTGGGCCAGCGAGACGTGCTGGTCGGCGAGATCGAATTACCCGAACCCATTCCGGCCGTTCGGGTCTGGATCAACGGTGACCAGTTCGAGCTGTGGAAACACACCCAGTTGATCCTCGACGTCGTGAAAGGCCGCGGTGCCGGATTCAGTCTCGAGGCACCGGAAGGGGTTCGTTTCCTCTCGCGGGCACGGACTTTCACCGATGAGGAGAACGAAGTGCTGGCGACGTCGCCACCACTGACGGGGGCCACCGCCGGCCCCTGAGGTCCGACCCACACAGAATGCGTCGTAGGTACCGGAAACCGTTACCCACGACGCATTCTGCGTTTGTCCGCGGTGTGTCACCACTGGTCGAAGCCGACGTTGACCTGGGGGTATCCGGTGTCGATGTGGTTGTTCATCCAGTAGTTCTGGGCGTGGGGTCCCCAGATGCTGCTCATGGCGGTGTTGACGTTGTGGGGGTGGTTGGTGAGTTGGTAGTTGGCGGTGGGGCCGAAGGTGCCGATGCGGTAGATGGCGTTGACGTCGAGGTGGTTGGTGAAGGGTGCGGTGGCGGTGATTGTTTCGGTGGCTCCGGGGTAGAGGATGTGTTGGGGTGCGTTGATCCATTGGCCGCCGTCGGCGTTGGCGCCTTGGAGGTATTCGGGCTTGTCGGTGTGGTTGGTGATGGTCATGGCGACGGTGGGTTCGCCGGGTCGGGTGATGGGGAGGGTGCCGGCGTGGGCTGCGCCGGCGGCGCCGAGGGCGATGCCGGTGGCGGCGGCGAGTCCGAGGGTGGCGGTGGCGATGCGGGTGGTGGTTTTCATGGTGGGCTCCGGTGTGGTGTGGGGGTTGTGTTGGTGACACCACTGACTCTGCCGGGGATGGGTGGTCGGGGGATTCCGCTGACCGGGTGATGGGTGGGGTGAATGGCACGTCCACCGATCGGGGGACGTGCGGTGGTGGTTGCCGGGTGGCTTCGACTCGGCTCCTCGCTGCGCTCGGTGCCGGCTCAACCAGCGGTGGGTGCCGGCTCAACCAGCGGTGGGTGACGGCTCAACAAGCGGTGCGCGGTGGTCGCGGGGTGGCTTCGAGAACGATGATCCGGGGTTGCGCCGGTTCGGGGTAGCGGAACGCGCAGGCAACTACCATCGAGGGATGTCGAACGCCGACGGCTCTCCGCCTCCCCGCCCGCGCGTCGCCGTCACGCCGCTGCGCCCGCAGCGGCCGGTCGGGCGCTCTCCGGTCACTCGCTATGTGATCCTCGGCTGGTTGGTGTCGGTGGCCCTGGTCGTGGTGACCGCCGGCCTGACGCTGGTGTCGCTGAACGACATTCGGTCCGTCCTGGCCGCCGATCTCGTCCGGACCAATCCGGGCGTCGGGACCGATGCCGCACGCGCCGTGGACATCTCGTTGATGGTGGGCGGGGCGATCGCACTGGTCGTCGTGCTCCTCGGGCTGTACGGGTCCGCGCGACTCTGGGACAGTCGACGGTCCGGCCGGAGCATCCTGACGGTCGGCGCCGTCGTCGCGGTGGCGGGCGCTGTGGCCTTCCATCTCACGGTCAACCCGTCCGCGACAGCACTCTCCGACGCCGGTTTGCCGGTTGTCGCCCAGTGGGTTCCGGCGGCGGCCGCGCTTGTCGCGGTCGTCGCCACCGGAGCGTCCTACACCCGGTCGGTCACGGCATCCCTGCGCTGAAACCCTGGCCGCCGCTCCGGACCGCCTCACCGAGTTGGGCGACGATACCCTCGGCACTACGCACCGCGACCTGACATGCCGACGCCGAGGCCGGCGCGAGGAGCGGGTGGCCGGCACGTGCCCGCCAGGTCCGCGCGGCGTCGATCGCGGCGTCCCGCAGTGTGTACACGTCGGCGGTCGCGGGCAGTCCGAGGCGGGCCGCGGGATCGATGCCCGACCCGCCGATGAGCCGGGTGATCTCGGCCGTCTGGTCAGCGGGGAGGTCGACGCCCCCGGCCCGGATGGTGCCGAGCAGACGCAGCTCTCGGAAACCGTGGACGTCCGCGAGTTCCCGGCGAACCGCGGCCCGGACGTCACGCGCCCCCGCCGACGATGACGCGGCCAGGAGGTGATCCATCGTCACCAGCGCCGAATGGGACTTGAGCTGGTCCGCGCGCTGCCCGAACTGGGTGTCGATGATGGCGCTCAACTCCGAGAGTCCGCTGCGCTCGACGAGTTCGGCGGCCAGCGCCGACGAGGAGCTCGCGCCGAACCGGATGAGCGTGACCGCCATTCGGATGCCGAAGGCGCCGAAGCGTTCGGCCAGCGAACGCCGCAGCTCGGCGGGTATGTCGGGCAGGATGTCCGGCCGGGAGAACCGGTCCATCGTCAGCAAGGCCGCCTCGAGGTCGGGTGCCGGGGTCGCGGCCAGCTGTGCCAGCGCGCGGAACTCGACCTCCCGCATGGTGCGGGCGGCCAGTGCCAGCAGTCCCGCCACCGGCACGACCGCCTGGCACAGGCCCGTGCGTTCGAGCTCGCCGGCGAACCGTCCGGCGATCTGGTGCGCGGAGATCATCGCATCCATCCGGCCGGCACCGAGCTCGTCCGCGCGGGAGACGACGCCGATGACACCCAGCGGGCCCGACGATCCGCCGATGGCCGACCCGATGCGGCGCAGCATCGTCGTGTCGGTGGCGGTCAGTGAACGCAACAGGTAGACGACGGCGTCCACGCCGGACTGACCGTCGTCGGGGGTGAGGAGCCGGATTGTCGACGCGGACAACTCCGTCGACAAGGACGCCGTGCCCGGGGTGTCGACGATGGTCGTCGACTGCAGGGCACGCGCGGGCCACTCGACGTCCAGACGGTCGACGTGATCGGCGGTGAGCCGCCCGAAATCGAAGCCCAGTCGACCGCCGATGCGGGTGACCGGGATGCCCACCGCGCGACCGTCGTCGACGTGTGCGGTGACCGACGGCGACCGGCCGTTGCGGTACCAGGTGACGACCCGCGTGCACTCGGTGGCATCGGTGGGGGCGATGTCCTGTCCCACAAGGGCATTCAGCAGCGTCGACTTGCCAGCTTTGAGCGAACCGGCCAGGGCGACCCGCACCGGTTGGTACAACCGGTGGGCGCACACGTCGAGCTCGGCCTGTGCGTGCGGGTCGTCGGCGAGGGCGGTGCGGGTGGCGTCGAGAAACCCTCGGACGCGGGCGATGTCGGTCATCGGCGCGGAAGCTTCGCAGCGGGCTCGTCCGGGTCGAGATGATCGGCCGCCTTGCGCAGCGCGGCGACCGCGGTGAGCCGGGACTCGAGTTCGGCGACGCGCCCGGATCGCTCCGAATCGGCGAGGGTCGCGGCAGACTGTGCGGCACTGAGGGATTCCGAGATCGAGCGTGCGGTCTGTTCGGCGACCGAGGTGAAGTGATCGCGGAGGACTCGCTGGATGACGCGCAACCGATCGCGGGACTCCTTGCCGACCTGGAAGCTGACGTCGTCGGTGAACGCGCGCACCGCGACCTTCGCCTTGGCGCGGCGTTCGAGGACCTTCGCCTCCTTGTCATCCCGGTACGCCTTGGTGCCCAGGAGCAGTCCGGCGCCCACGGACACCGGGTTGATGAGCGCCATGCCGACCATCGTCGAGATGAGTCCGAACATCAGCACACCGCCGTACGACCCGCGCATGCCGATCAACAGCTTCTGGGCGAGACCGACTCTGCCGCTGTCGAGTTCGGCGAGCTCGGCCACGGAATCGAGGACACCGGTCAGATCGGCGACGTCGATGTCGGGCAGCGAGTTCTGGCCGGCCGCCGCGAAGTGGTCGGCCACCCGCTCGGCGAGCCACACCGATCGTTCATGCGCCCAGACGAAGTTGTCACCGATGACGGCGGCGGTCTGATCGGCCAGCCACTCGCTCAACTGTTCCCAGTCGACCCCCGGATCGCCCTCGTCGATGGCCCGTTCGGCTTCCCGGGTCACCGCGCGGAGACGGTCCCGCAGGTCGTGGTCGATGTCGGCCGCGAGGTCGGCGATGCCGTCGGCCAGCGTCTGCTGCCACTGAGCGGACTGACGTCGCATGGCCTCGGCGTCGGACTTGGCCTCTCGGAGCGCGCCGACGGCGCGGCCGGCGGTCTGCGGGTCGCGCAGAGCGGCGAGTTCGCTGCCCAGGGTGAGCGCGAGGTGTTCGCTGACGACCCGCAGATCGGTCGCGACGGTCGTGCGGGTCGCCTGCCGTGCGGTGGACACCACGCGCTCGCGCAGGTACCGGTACAGATCGAGGAACCCGGCCTCCGCGTTGAGTTTTTCGTCGCCGAGCCGCAGCGCGTGGGTGCGGAGAACCGACGACACCGGCAACAACGGGATGTCGAGGCCCGCGGTCTGCAGATGGGTGCGGTCGGCGTCGACGATGGCGCGCCAGTGCGGGTACAGGTCGGTCTTCGTGATGAGGCACGCGATGGTCGGGCACAGTCCGGCGACCTGCTGGAGGAAAGACATCTCCGGCGCGGTGAACTCCTGGCTGGCATCGGACACGACGAGTACCGCGTCGGCTGCCGCGACCATGCCCAGAGTCGCTGCGGCATAAGGGTGTCCGTGGCCGCCGACGCCGGGGGTATCGACGAGGACGAGGCCGTCGGCGAGCAACGGGCCGGGTGCCTCGATCTCGAGCCGGAGCACCTCGCGGCCACCGGCGAGCGGGGAGTCGGGGGTGATACCGGCGATGGCGTCCATCGGCACCGGGATGCGGTTGTCGGCGGCCGGGCCGTCGACTATCAGATGGGCCGACGGTTGCGCGGCGTGCGAGATGACCGTCGGCACCGCGGTCGTCTCGTCGTCGCCGACCGAGCACACGTCCAGGTTGAGCAGTGCGTTGACGAACGAGCTCTTGCCCTGTTTCAGCTGACCCACCACGACGATCCGCAGGCGGGGGTCGGTGATCCGGGTGCGCGCGCCGTCGAGGCGGCTGACGAGATCATTGCGGCCCGCCTCCCGGGCCACCTCGGACATCGTGGTCAGGAGGTCGCCGATGGTGCTCGGCGCCTGCGTCCGTGCGGGGGTCGCCGCTGCCGGGGTCGCCGGGGCCGGTGCCGCCGTCGCGGGGGCGGGTGGCCGGGGCGGGGCAGCGGCGTGTGCCGGTGCGGTCGGGGCTGCTGCCTTCCGCGTGGGGGCGGGATCAGGTGCGTCCCGATCGGCGGCGTGCCGGCCGACGCGAGGTGGTTCGGCGGGTGGAGTGGTCATGGTGTCCTCACGGTAGCGGTGAGTCGGCCCGCCCGGTCGAAATCGGCGGGGCTCCGCACCCGGTCGGGCGGTGCGTGCGAGCGCGCCGGGCGAGGGCGGGGCCGGACGAGGACCGCCCCGGGGCCGGCCCACGTCCAGGGATGCTGGAGCGTGAGACGGTCCCGGGGCGGGTTGCCGACGTGACCAGGTCAGTCGGCGTCGGGTCCGGCGTCCGGGGTGTTGACGCCGATCCCGGTGTCCGTGTCGCCACCGAGGCCACCGGTCAGGCCGCCGGTGAGGCCGCCGGTCAATCCGCCGGTGAGGTCGGCGGTCGTGTCGGCCACGCCGCCGACGGTCGAGTCGACCGCGCCGCCGACGGTGGTGTCCACCGCGCCGCCGAGTTCGGCGCCGGTGTCGGTCACGCCGCCCAGGTCCAGGCCGCCTTCCGCGCCGGCACCGCCGCCGGCGTCGACGCCACCACCGACCCCTGCGCCGCCGGTCAGACCACCGGTCACCCCACCGACGATGTCGGTGGTCGTGTCGAGGGTTCCGCCGACCCCGGTCTCGAGTGAGCCCGCGGCGTCGCCGACCACGTCCACTGCGCCGCCGGCCGTGCCGGAGATAGCGGTGGTCAGTTCGGAGGTGACCTCTGCGGGCAGCTCGGTGTCGAGCGCACCGCCCAGGCCCAGGTCGCCGCCGAGGCCGAGGTCGCCGCCGAGGTCCCCGCCGGCGCCGAGAGCGCCGTCGAGAACCGGACCGGCAGTGGCTCCCAGATCGGTTGCGCCGCCGAGATCGAGCCCGCTCGCTCCGCTCCCGGCGCCGATGAGATCGAGCCCGCTCGCTCCGCTCCCGGCGCCCAGGCCGGCGAGTCCGGTCTCGAGGGTCCCCTCCAGGCCGCCCTGCAGAGTGCTGTCCAGCCCGGCGACCAGGTCGGTGCCGGTCTCGGCGACGGTGCCCAGGCCGGCCAGTGTGCCCGCGCCCAGGTTGCCGGTGAGGCTGTCGACCACTGTGCCGCCGAGGGTTTCGGTGACCAGGAGCGGTCCGCCCACGGTGATGGTGCCCTCGGGGGAGAGGATGAGGCTCGGGTTGACGATCGCCTCGAGTTCGCCGGTCAGTGCCCCGCCCAGGCCACCCGTCGCCTCCAGGGTCGAGTCCAGGGTCGCGACGAGGCCGTCGGTGGCCGACAGATCCACGTCGAGTGCGGAGCTGAGAACGGTGCTGAGGGCTGCCGGGAGTTCGGCCCCGCCGGCCAGCTGGCCGGCCAGCGAACCACCCAGCTCACCGCTCAGCGCGGTCCCGAGGACGGCGCCGAGGGACGCGCCGAGGTCGGCACCCACATCCCCGCCCGCAGCCAGCACGGCCTCGAGGGTTCCGCCGAGGTCGGCGGCGGTCTCGGTCACCAGGCCCAGTCCCGCGCCGGCGTCGAGTGCGGCGTCCAGCGCCCCGCCCAGCTGTGTGATGAGGGCGCCGTCGACGCCGAGTGCACCGCCGAGGTCCGCGGCCAGCAGTTCGCCGACGTTCAGGCCGGCACCCGCGGCGGCGTCGAGGATGCCCTCGACGCCTGCGGCTGCGCCAAGCACCCCGCCCAGGGTGGCGCCGAGTTCGCCCGCGAGCTCACCGCCGCCACCGACGATCGCGCCGAGTTGCGCGGCCAGGTCGGTGGCCAGTCCGCCCTCGAGCAGACCCGTGAGGTCGGCGCCGAGGACGCCGCCCAGTTCGAGGGCGCCACCCAGCGCGGCCCCCAGGTCGGCGCCCGCGGCGGCACCGAGGACGCCGGTGAGCACGGTGCTCAGCGCGGTGTCGAGGCCGGCGCCGGCCGACAACAGTCCGTTGAGCGCGGCTCCGAGTTCGGTGCCGAGGCCGCCCACGACCCCGAGGCCGCCGCCGAGAGCGCCCTCGACCGCGCCACCGAGACCCGCGCCCAGTCCGGCACCGAGTCCCAGTCCCGTTTCGAGGGCGCCGCCGACACCGGCTCCGAGGGCACCGCCGAGACCGAGACCGGTTTCGAGGGCGCCGCCGAGTCCGGCAGTCAGATCGGCGGCCAGGCCGCCTTCGAGGGCTGCGGCCAGCGTGCCGCCCAGGGCGGCACCGAGACCGGCGGCGGCCTCGCCACCGACTTCGAGGCCGGCGGCCAGAGCGCCGGCGAGAGTCGTGCTGAGATCGCCGCCGGCTTCGAGCAAAGCCTCGACGTCGACGATCCCGCCGGCTTCGAGGACGGATTCGAGCGCCGCGGCGAGTCCGGCCTGAGCGCCGCCGCCGACACCGAGGACGGCGGTCAGGGCGCCACCGAGGACGGCGTTCGCGCCGGCCGCGCCGGTCAGGACCAGTCCGCCGGTGGCCGCGGCCGTCGATGTCAGGGCCACGCCGAGTGCGGTGCCGACGGACGCGGCAGCGGTGCCGCCCGCGGCCAGGGTCGAGCTGAGAGCCCCGCTGAGGGTGGCGCCGAGTTCGCCGGACAGGTCGGCGATGGCCTGCGCGTCGAGCAGACCCGACAGCGTCGCCGAGAGGTCACCCGCGACATCGAGAGTGGAGGTCAGAGCGGCGGTCAGATCGCCGGACAGTTCGGCGCCGAGACCGAGCGCGCCGGTGAGTACCGCCGAGAGTGCGCCGCCCGCACCGAGACCGGCGCCGAGCGCGGCCGCGAGGTCGGCGCCGAGTGCGCCGCCCGCGCCGATCGTGGCGCCGAGCAGACCGCCCAGTGTCGCACCGAACGAGCCGGCGAGTTCGCCACCCAGGCCGAGCGCCGCAGACAGCTGCGCGGCGACACCGCCCCCGAGTCCGAGCCCGAGGTCGGCGCCTGCGGCCAGCAGTGCGTCGAGCGAAGCCCCGAGCTGGGCGACCAGGGCGCCCTCGGCGCCGATCGCGCCGGCCAGCGTTCCGGCGATGACCGGTCCGATGCCCGCGGCGAGCTCGAGGCCACCGTCGACGACCGTCTCGAGCGCGGCTCCCAGGGCGGCACCGAACTGCGCGGCGATCGCGCCGCCGGCTCCCAGACCAGCGGACAGCGCCGCGCCCAGGGCGACGGCCAGCTGGCCGGCGAGGTCGAGATCACCGAATGCGATACCGCCGAGGTCGAGATCGGCCAGGGACAGGCCCGAGAGGTCGATGTCACCCAGCCCGATGCCGCCGAGGAGACCGCCGAAGTCGATGTCGCCCAGATCGATTCCACCCAGGTCGAGTCCACCCAGGTCGAGTCCACCGAGGTCGATGTCGCCCAGTTCGAGCCCACCGATGCCGCCGAGGTTCACATCACCGAGGTTGACGTCTCCGCCGCCGACGTTGATGTCGCCGAACTCCAGGCCGCCCAGGCCGACTCCGACGCCACCGCCGCCGATCACGCCGCCACCGACCGCGCCGCCGCCGATCACGCCGCCACCGACCGCCCCGCCGCCGGCACCGATGATCGCACCGAGGCCGCCGCCTGCGGCCAGACCGCCTCCGGCGACCAGCGGGGCGGCAGCGGAGATGTCGGCGGGGGTGACGCCGGTGAGTCCGGCGCGATCGATCGCGGCCTGGGGGTTGCCGCAGTAGGCGTTGAAGGATTCCTCGTCGCGAAGCAGACCGAGGATGAAGTCGAGTACCGCGTTGGTCGCCATGGCGTCGTTCCTTGCGTCGGGGAGATCGCAGTTCGATCCCGTGTCGAGTTCGACCGTATGGACTTCGGGGCCCGACGACATCGGGGTAAATCCCCAGTCCTGCCGACGACCGGGGGGTGGGTCATGACCCCAGGGGGATTTCGACCGGGGGACGGGGTCCGGGCGCCGCCGGCATAGGGGGGTCGGGACTTTCCCCCTAATCCCCGGCCAGCGCTAACACCAGGGGGCCGGTCCGCGACACACTGGGTGAAGTGCGCCGCCGGGGCCGGGGCACGTGACATCGACGGATTGCCCGCACGACGCGGCACCGTCACCGACCACCGTCTGCAGGTGCGAACAGGAGTGAGCGTCATGGCCATCGGGATCGGTGTGAAGATCGGGACCGCGAACAGCGTGGCGGTAGCCGCCTCGGAACAGTCCTGGGAGGGCGCGGTCTCGGTCGAGACGTCCGCTCTGGTGGATGCCGACGACTTCCTCGGACGGGTCGGCGACCCGGTCCCGATGCTCGACGACCACGGCCGCACGATCGCGGCCGCCGACCTCTACGTCGACGCGGTCGCGGCGCTGGTCGCCCGGCTCGACCTCGGCACGAACAGCGTCGACTCGACACCGTCCGACGACGTGCACCTGACCGTCGTGCACCCCGACAACTGGTCCGATCAGGCCGTCGACGAGGCCCGGGCGGCACTTGCCGCCCACCCCGACTCGGTGCCGGCGGACGCGATCACCTGGGTGACCGAGTCACGGGCGACCCTGGCTGCAGCCGAACACGCCGAGGGCGCCTTCGGCGACGGCGCGGTCGTCGTCTGCGACCTCGGCGCCGCGGGGCTCACCGTCTCCGTCCTGACCACCGGCTCCGACCCGGCCCCGGTCGGCCGTCCGCTGCATCTGGACACCGTGAGCGGCAACGAGTTCGACCGCCTGCTGCTGGCGCACACCCTGCGGGTGACCGGTGCCGACGCCGAGGTCGACGCGGGTCTGGCCGACCCGGTCCGGAGCGGCGCGATCCTCGACGACGTGAACCGGCTACGTGAGGAGTGTCGCCGGGCCAAGGAATCCCTGTCGGTGGACACCGACACCGTCGTCGACGTGCGGATCGGGCAGGTGAGCACCGAGGCGCGGCTGGTCCGGAACGACATCGAGGACCTGCTGCGCGCACCGGTCATCGAGGTGGTTGCGCTGGTTCGTGAAGCGGTCTCCGCATCCGCCGTCGGCCACGACTCGTCGGGCGCGCACGCGGCACCCGGGATGAAACCGGCCGGGGTGACCGCGGTCTTGCTGGGAGGCGGCGGTGCGGCGATTCCGCTCGTCACCGAGATGCTGTCCTCGACCCTGCGTCTGCCGGTCGTGCTCGACCCCGATCCCGCGTCCGCCTCGGCAGCCGGCGGTGCGCTGATGGCCGGCACGACGCTTGCCGCGCGCCGGGCGGCGATCGCTCCGGCCGCTGCCACGACAGCAGCCCTCGTCGCGGCCGCGCCCGAGGAGCGGCCGCTCCGCGAGATCGTCCCGGCTCCGAGCACTCCGGTCGCCGAGCCCGCACCGCGGTTCTCGCGCCGCAAGCGCGGCACCCTCATCACGGTCGGCGCCGCCGCACTGGCACTCGTCACGGCAACCGGACTCTCCGTCGGCACCGGACTCGTCGGCTCGGTCGGCGAGGCGACGCCCCCACCCGCGGGAGCGGCGACCACCACGGCCACCTCGACGCAGAACCCCGGTGGCGCCCCGGGCACCACCGCGACCGGTGCGCGTCCCGGCACCACCGCTGCACCGGTGACCGGTACGGGAACCCGGGCTCCGGGTACCGCAACCGATGCGCCGCGGCGGACCACGGCCGGTGCGCCGGCCGGCGCGGCCCCCGCGCCCGGAACCGGCTCCGGCGGCCCGGCACCCGCGCCCGCACCGGGTCCGGCTCCGGCGGCGCCGTCGATCCCCTCGGCGCCCGGTGCCCCGTCGGTACCCAGCCCGAACCAGCCGGAAGTCCCCGCCCCGGGCAACGGCGGCGGCTCGGGCGGCGGCACCGGTGGCAACATCGGCGGTGGCGGCACCGCGGGCGACGTCCTGGAGGTACCTGGCCGGGTCCTCGACGGCACCGGTCAGGTGCTGTGCGGCGTCACCGGCGTCGTCGGCGTCGACTGCTGAGCCCGTTGACTCCCCGGTCATCGCTGGACTGCTCTCCATGACACCGACGACATCGGTCTCCGCGATCGGCGGGCGTCCTGACCCGTCACCCGCAGCGTCGCGCACCGCATCCTGGGTGAGTGGCGTCCTCGATCGCGCGCGAGCGGGTCATCCCCTGTGCGCGGTGGCGGTCGGGACCCCGGGCAGCGGCCGCACTGCGCTGCTGACCGCCGTACACGACCGATTCAGGGGGCAGGATCTCCCGGTCAGTGTCGGGTTACCCGCCGCCGACGGCGCGGGTCCCGTGTTCGTGCTGGCCGACGACATGCATCTGTGGCCGGTGGCCATGTTCGAGACCGCGATGGGCATGCTCGACGCGGGAACGATCGGGTTGATCGCCACGACCGAACCGCGGGAACTGGACCCGAACATCCGCCGGTTGCGCGACCGCGCCCGACCGTTCGGGGCCGTCCTCGAACTCGAGGCGCTGGGTACCGCCGATGTTCTGACCCGCGCGTCCCGCGCCGGGCTGACGCTAGCACCCACCACGGCATCGCAGATCCGCCGGCGCTGCGGAGGAGCGCGAGCGCTCATCGACGCCGCGCTTCTGGCGATCCGGGACTCCGGGCCCGGTGCGGGAACGCGGATCATCGACGACCCGGCGGCCGCGGAGATGGCGGTCGTCGACCGGTTGGCCCGTGAATGGCATCACCGTGTGCTGAGGGGCCTCGATCCGCTGACGCTGGCAGTGCTCGTCCTCGCCTCGGTGCGGGCTCCGCTCGACCCCGACAGTGTCGCCGAGGCGACTGGCGTCAACCGGGCCGACGCGGTCGATGCCGTCGACCGGGCGCGGGGATGCGGACTGCTGCGCGGGTCCGGCACCTTCGTGTCCGCCGCCGCCGGACCGCTGCGAGATGTGGTGGGCGACCGACGAATAGACGAACTCCGCCGCAGCGCCGTGGTCGTCGGACTGCGTGCGACCGAGCTCGCCCCCGACACTGCGCTGCTCGCGGCCGAGGCCGGTGTCGACGACCCGCGAATCGTCGACGCGCTGCTGGCCGGCGCGGTCGACGCGACCGCTGCGCGGGCGGTGGTCCTCCTGCAGGCCGCCGATCGGGTGGAGCCGGGGCGTGATGACGTCCGGCTGCTGATGGCCCAGCGCGCCCTGGCGTCGGGGGATCTCGACGGTGCGGGTGCCGCGGCCGACCGTCGGCTGGAATCGGCCGCACCCACAGACGAATGGGTCGCGGAGTGGGTGGAGCTTGCCGCCGCAGTCGCGGCGCGGCGCGGACTCGCTTCGCACGCCGCCGACCTGTATCGCTGGACGGGATCCGATCTTCCTGCATCGCAGTCGTTGTCGGCTGCCGTTGCCCTGCTCGCGGTCGGCGACCGCGCGGCGGCCACGGCCATCGGCGCGGCCGATCGTGGCCGCGCGCCGGTGGCGAGTCGGGCCACACGGTCGCTGGTGGTCCGCGGGCTGCTCGCCACCCTCGACGACACGGCCGAGATGAGTCCCGGCGATGCGGTCGACGCCGTGGTCCGCGGTACCTCGGCAGGGGCGACGTCATCCCGAGACCCGTCTGCTGCCCGAATTCTGCACGCGGCCGCCGCAGTGGCGTTGAACCTCGGCGACACCGTTGCCGCGCAATCGATCCGGACGGTGGCGGCGGAGCCGGCCCGGACCATTCTCGACGCCGAGGCCGCGCTCGCCGTCGGCGATCTCGAAGCGGCCGCGCGTCTGCTTCCGACGACGGAACCCCAGGGGATGTCCGAACGCTTTCGGGTGCAGGCCATCCGGGTCGGGTTGGCCCGCCGCAACGGCGACCTGTCCGCGCTGTCGGCCGCGTGGCAGGACGGCCTGGCGCTGCTGGCCGCCACCGAGGTGGACCTCTACCTGTTGCGTCCGCTTGGCGAGTTCTGGATCGCCGCAGCGCGACTGGGTCGGATTCCGGCGATTGCGCGGTATGTGGACGCGGCCGACCGGTTGCTCGCGAATCTGGGCGACCCCCCGGCATGGTCGGCGTCGTGGGACTTCGCGGGCGTCCAAGCCGCCACCATCACGCGTGACGAGTCCGCTGTGGCGCATCGGTTGACTCGTCTCGACCTCGCGGCGGCCCAGAACCACACGGTTGGGTCGCTGACGACCGGTGCGCGCGCCTGGGTCGCGCTGAGCGACGCCGGCGAATCAACGGAACCCGTCACCGCCGCGGTCGAAGCGTTACGGAGCATCGGATTGCACTGGGAGGCAGCGCGCCTCGCAGGTATGGCCGCGTCGCGCGCCGACGATCCCGCGACCGCGGCCGGCCTCCTGGACACCGCTCGCTCGGCAGGCGAAGATCGGCGGTCGACTCCGCTGATCGGCGGGCCGCTCACCGATCGCGAGGCCGAGGTCGCCCACGAGCTGCTCCAGGGTTTCACCTATCGGGAAATCGGTGAGCGGCTGTACATCTCGGCGAAGACCGTCGAACATCACGTCGCCCGGATCCGACGTCGGCTCGACGCCGGATCGCGGTCGGAACTGATGGCCGCCCTCCGCGCGGCCGGGTATCGGTGACGGGGTTCGGCCTGAGTCGAGAGTGCCTGAGTCTATCGATCTGGGCGCGGGGTCTACGCCTCGACGGCCGCGTCGAACTCCTGCCGCAGAGTGCGTTTGAGGATCTTCCCGCTCGGGTTCTTGGGCAGTTCGTCCGAGACGAGCACGTACTTGGGCACCTTGTAGGGCGCCAGTACGTCGCGGCAGGCCGCGATCACCGAGTCGGCGTCGAGTTCGGCGCCGACGTCGGGGACCACGGTCGCGGCCACCGCCTCGATCCACTTGGGGTGCGGCACTCCGTAAACGGCGGCCTCGCGAACCCCGGCGATCTCGAACAGTGCTTCCTCGACTTCTCGACTGGACACGTTCTCGCCGCCGGTCTTGATCATGTCCTTCTTGCGGTCCACCACCCACAGGTAGCCGTCGTCGTCGAAATAGCCCAGGTCCCCGGAGTGGAACCAGCCGCCGGCGAACGCCTCGGCGGTGGCTTCCGGCCGGTTGTGATAGCCGAGTGTGACCTGTGGACTGCGGTGCACGATCTCGCCGACCACGCCGGGGTCCACGGGGCGATTCGCGTCGTCGACGATCCGGGTGGTCACGTTGAGCGCTGCCACGCCGGCTGATCCGGGCCGCGCATCTTGCTGCTCGGGTGGGAGCACCGTCGCAAGAGAACCCATCTCGGTCTGACCATAGAAGTTCCACAGGCGAAGACGGGGGAGGAGAGTGCGGAGTTCGCGGAGGATCTCGGTGGGCAGAGCGCTCGCCCCGTAGTAACCCTTGCGCAGCGACGAGACATCCCGTGGCTCGCGACGCAGAAGCGAGACCAGCGCCACCCAGACGGTCGGTGGGCAGAACAGGTTCGTGGCCCGATGCCGTTGCACCGCATCGAGGATCGCGGTGGGGTCCGGACGGTCGAGGATGATGCTCTGCGCTCCGAGAACGATGTCGGTGACGAGGAAGTTGTCGAGTTGCGCACAGTGATACAGGGGAAGGGCGTGGACTTCGACGTCTCCGGCTTCCATGCCGCCCGAGCTGATGCAGGACATGTACTGCCACATCAGCGTTCGACTCGAGTGCACAACGCCCTTGGGACGCGACTCGGTGCCGGAGGTGTACATGATCCGGATCGGGAGATCGTCGGACACGGAGACCTCCGGCGCGGGTGGATGCGGATGGTCGAGGTCGACCGCCAGCTCGCTCCAGACGGTCGAGGTGGCCGCCCCGGTGAGGCCGATGGCGCTCAGGGCCGAAGGCCGATGTGTCGCACGGATGACGGCCTCGTCGGCCACCGCCGTCAGCGCGTCCTCGGCGACGATCAGCGCCGGGGTGCTGTCGTCGATCAAATAGGCCAGTTCCCCTGCGGTGAGCGAGAAGTTGACCGGTACGGCGATGGCGCCGATCCGCGCCGCGGCGAAGACGAGGACCGGGAACTGCCAGCAGTTGTGCGCGAGGATCATCATGCGGTCGCCGGTGCGTACTCCCGCCGACCACAGGTAGGAGGCGGCGGCGTCGACCCGATCGTCGAGCTGGGCGAAGGTCAGCGTGGTGTCCCGGTGGACGATCGCGGTGCGATGAGGCCAGCGTGCGGCACTACGACGCGGGATGTCGCCGAGGGAGTGCGCGGTGATGGTCGCGCGCGCGTGCCCACCGTCGATGGCCGTCACGACCGGACCTCGGCGAGCGGGACGTGGGTTCCGAACCGACGCCCGTGATAGGTCAACGGCGCTGCCTCGGAATCTCTTTCGACGTCGACGACCGAGCCGAACAGCAGCGCGTGGTCGCCACCCTGCACCACCTCCGCGAGCGTGCAGGCAACCCATACCGCGGTGCCGGTGATCCGGGGCACGCCGGTCGCGAGGGTCCAGTCGATCGTGTCGAACTTGTCGTCGCCCTTCGTCGCGAACCGGAGCGCGATGTTCTCCTGCGCCGCGTCGAGGACGTTGACGCCGAATGCGGTCGCCCCGCGGATGTGGCGCAGGCTCTCCGAGGTTTCGGCCAGAGCGACGGCGATGAGCAGCGGATCCACCGACAGTGACATCACCGCGCTCACGGTCGTGCCGTGGGGGCGATCGCCGTCCATGGTGGTGATGACGCTGACGGGCGCGCACATGTGCGCCATCGCGTCGCGAAACGTCGAACTCAGGTCGACGGCGGTGAGTGACATGGTCATCTCCTGGTGTGAGTGCGGCACGTGTCGGCCGCTCGAGGTGGCCGCCCGGGTCCTAGCGGACCGCGGAGTGGCGGAGGACGGGCAGGCCGACGGCCGCGGCGTCCTCGACGGTGGTGGCGATCCGTGTCGGATCGAAGGTCGAGGTGAGCGCGCAGAACGCGACACCCGGGGACGGTTCGGACCCGTGCGTGCCGACAGCGACACCGCCCAGATGCGCGAGAGATGTCGCGCGATCGGGGGTTCCGTGCCGGTCCCCGGTCAAGACGGGCACCACGTGCCCGGGTCTGGTGAACGAGGCCGCAATCGCGTCCGTCGAGGCCAGGGTTGCGACGGTGATGGCGCGGTCGTGCGCGGAGATTCCGGTCGTGGTGCCGGAGACGGCATCCACCGTCACGCACATGCGACCGACCCCGGTGGGAGCGTGCTGCCACGACATCGGTGGAAGATGAAGCCGCTCAGCGGTGTCGGTGTCAACGGTGACGAACAGCAGTCCCGAACCGTGCCGGACAATCGTCGCGATCGACGACACGTCGGCGAACGCGGCCAGGGCGACGAGATCGCATCCGCCTCCGTCGACGTCGTCGACCACGACGACCGGTCGGCCGCAGGCCAGCGCCGACAGCGCGGCCTCCGGGTCGCTCACCGCCGGGGCGGCCATCACCGAGGTCACGATGTCACCCGGTGATTCCGGCGTCGGCCCAGAACTTCTCGAACGACGACGGCACCACATCGGTGCCGTGGGTGACCTTGCCGTCGACGAAGCGGTGGGTCATCACCATGGTGATGTCGAGCTCGTGGTCGCCGAGACGCCGGTAGGCGCGAACGTTCGCGGTCACCAGCTCGTCGCCGTGGACCTCGGTGGCGAGGACCTCGTTGCGCGACTCGTCCAACTTGGCGAGTACTCCGAACGCCTCGAGGAACTCGCCCTTCGTGTACAGCCGTTGCGTGCCCTCGAGGGTGAAACCGGCCCACGTCATGGTGTCGTCGTACAGCGCGACAAGGGGACCGGGGTCGCCGGCGTCGGCCGCCGCGAAGGCGTTCTTGAGAGCGTCGGCGTTCTGTTGGCTCACGTCCGGGTGTCCTTTCATCGGCGGTCAGATACCGCGTCGGTGTGGTGTCCATCACTGTGGACGCCGACGCCGCCCGCGGATAACCGTCCAACTACGTGTTCTCGGACCAGATCCGGCGCACGTGGCACCGCCTACGGGTCGATGCAGGTGAAATGCATTACCCGGCCTGCTGCGACGTCCGGTTCGGACCCGACCGCGAGTTGGTCTGACACAAGTTGACCCCCCTGGTTGCATCCGCCCTCCGACTGGACGCACAGTGATCTGGATCTCAGCGATAGGGGTGACATGAACGTCGACGAGTGGGCCGAGATCCGCCGCTGTCATGGCGAGGGCGAGTCCATCAAGGCGATGGCCGAACGGCTCGGGATGTCGCGCAACACGGTGCGGCGGGCGCTGTCGATGGCAACGCCACCCGACGACCGGCGCCGAACTCGCGGTTCGGTGGTCGACGACGTGGACGACCGGATTCGAGAGATCCTGATCGGGTCGCCGGACACCACGATCGCCGAGATCGCGAGGGTGCTGGACTGGGACCGCAGCCGCACGGTGCTCGCACGGCGGGTTCGTGGCCTTCGTGAAGAGATCGACGCGGCTCGGCGCGAGTCCGATCTCGTCGGGGCGGTGTTGCCGCAGCAGACGACCAGCTTCGTCGGCCGGCGCGATGAACTCCGCGAACTGCGCGCACTGCTAGGCCGGCATCGGGTGGTCACGCTCGCCGGTCCGGGCGGTATCGGCAAGACCCGTCTTGCGACCGAGGCGGCGACGGAGTTCCGGCGCGCGTTCCCCGACGGCGTCAGGTTCGTCAGCCTCGCGGCCAGTCGTGACGATCACATGCTCGCGCAGGTGGTCTGCGACGCTCTGGGACTCGAAGGCCGGGATGCGCATTCGCAGTCGGTCGAGGACACGCTCGTGTCGTTCCTCCAGCATCGGCGCATGCTCCTCATCCTCGACAACTGCGAGCAGGTCATCGACGGCGCCGCCCGGCTGGTGGCGCGGATCGCCGAGGAGACCACCAGCGTGCGAATCCTCGCGACGTCACGGGAAGTGCTGGCCATCCCGGGCGAGTATGTCTACCGGCTGGCGCCGCTGCCCACCGGGGACCGCTCGCGGCCCGGTGCCATGGAACTGTTCACACACCGCGCCGAGGCGGTCCTGTCCGGTTTCACCGTGGACGATGACAGCGCGGCGGATGTCCGGCGCATCTGTGAGCGGCTCGACGGCATCCCGTTGGCGATCGAGCTGGCGTGTTCTCGTTTGACGGTGCTCAGCGTTCGCGAGTTGGCCGATCTCCTCGACAACCGGGTCCTGGCGCTCAACAACGGAACCCGTGACCGCACGACTCGACACCGGAGTCTGCAGGCGACCATCGACTGGAGCTACGAACTGTGCAGTCCGTCCGAGCAGCGGCTGTGGGCCAGCCTGTCGGTGTTCGCAGAGGGATTCGAGCTCGACGCGGTAACTGCCGTGTGCCGAGAGGACGGCGAAACCGAAGTGCTGGACTCGATGTCGGCGCTCGTCTCGAAATCAGTCGTGCTGCGGGACACGGTCGACGGGCGAGTGCGTTTTCGGATGCTGGAGTCGATTCGGGAGTACGGTGCCGGACGTCTCGCATCATCGCAGCAATCGGCATTGCGGGCACGGTTGTTGGACTGGGCCCTGCGAACGATCGCGGACTGCGCCGCGCGGTGGTTCAGTGCCGATCAGGTCACTCTTGCGGCTGTGGTCCGTCGCAACCGCGCCAATCTGCGTGCGGCCGTGCAGTCGGCGCTGAACGACCCGGCTCTGCGTCCTCGGCTCGGTGACGTCGCGACCGCACTCGGTTCGGCGAAATTTCTGTGGGCATGCGGGATCTCGATTCGGGAGCAACGGGCCTGGATCAACCAGTTGCTGAGTCTGTCGGAGCTGGATCGTGGGACCGTCGGCCGACTGCTCGCCACCCTGGGCCTGATCCAGACCCTGCAGGGCGACCGCAACGCGGCCGAGTTCACCCTGCGACGAGCCGGCGAACTGGCCCGCGCACACAATGATCGCGAGACGGCGGCCTTCGCCACCCATACGTCCGGTCTGCGCGCCCTGTTCGATGGCGACTTCGGTTCGGCGACTGCGCTGTTCGAGTGTGCCGAGTCTGCCTATCGAAACCTCGCGGGCAGTGCCGAGCTCCTGGCCACCCTGCGCGTCCACCAGGGCATGCTCGGAGCGGCGACGCTCGACGTCGACGGTGCTGCGACGCTGTTCAGGTCGGCCCACGAGTCGGCGCGGGCGGTGGGGGAATCGTGGTTCCTTGCGTACGCGACATACGGACTCGGGCTCACCGCGTGGATCGCCGGCGATCACGCCACGGCGGCCGCGATGGCGACCGATGCGCTTCGTAGTCACCGCGTCTTCGACGATGCGATCGGCACCACGCTCATGACCGATCTCCTCGGGTGGTCCATGGCCTCGGCCGGCGAGGGCGGCCGCGCGGCGGTGCTGCTGGGGGCGGCGTCGACCCGGTGGGATCTCGTCGGTCAGCAACTGTACGGTTCGCAGCACTGGAATTCGTTGCGGGACAGAGCTCTGTCCGCGACACACGAGCAGATGTCGGACGCCTCCTTCGAGGTGGCGTGGCGGCGCGGGCGGACGATGTCCACCACGGAGTTGTACGCCTTCGTCTTCGGGTCGGACCAGGTACCCGCGACCGACGACGTCGAGGACGATCCGCGCGACATCCTGTCGCCACGCGAGCGGGAGGTCGCGGACCTGGTGGTCGACGGGCTGACGAACCGGCAGATCGCCGAGCACCTCGTCCTGTCGGTGCGGACCGTCGAGGGGCATGTTGAACACGTCTTGCGTAAGTCGGGCGTCGGGCGTCGCTCCGAGCTCGCCTCGGTGATGAGGGACAGCCGCCGGCACCCCGCGACGACGGTGTGAGTCGCCGCGGGGCGTCGGTGGGGCGGTTGATCAGACCTTCTCCAGCGAGCCCGCGTCGATGGGCAGGGCCACGCCGGTGACAAACCGGGCAGAATCCGATGCCAGCCAGACCACGGCGTCGGAGATGTCGTCCGGCTCGAGCCACGGGGTGGGCAAGAGGTTCATCCCGCTCTGACACGCCTCGCGGAAGTCGTCCTGCGTGGGCGCGTCGAGGTCGGGCCGGAACAGCTTGTACATCGCCTCGTGGTCGATCATGTCGGTCAGCACCGACGTGGGATGGATCGAGTTGCAGCGGATGCTGTGTGCGCCGAGTTCGTTTGCGGCAGTGCGCGCGAGACCGGTCACCCCGTGCTTCGCAGCGACGTAGTGGGCGAAGTTGGGGAAGCCCTGCAGTCCGCCGGTGGAGCTGATCAGGATGATCGAACCGCCCTCGCCCTGCTCGATCAGGGTCGGCACGGCGGCGCGCATCGTCTTCCACACGCCACTCAGGTTGACGTCGATCATCTCGTCCCACTGCTCTTCGGTCAGTTCGTGCAGCGGCGCCGAGGAGAAGATGCCGGCGTTGGCGACGACGATGTCGAGCCGCCCGAGTTCCGCGACGCCCTCGCGTACCGCGGTCTGCATCCCCTCGAGGTCACGTACATCGGTGACCGCGACATGTGCACGGCGCCCGGTCTTCTCGACCAGTCGCGCGGTTTCGTCGAGCTCCTCGCGGGTGCTGCCGCGGTATGCGGTGGTGTCCAGCTTTGCGCAGATGTCGACGATGATGACGTCGGCACCCTCGTCGGCGAGACGTACGGCATGCGACCTGCCCTGGCCTCGTGCCGCTCCGGTGACCAGCGCGACGCGCCCGTCCAGTTGACCCATGATGTTCTCTCCTTCTGTTCGTGTGGTCGTGAGATGTCGTGTCTGTACGACGCGGTTGATCAGGCGCCGCGGTTGCGGTAGGCGGGGACGATCGCGGGTGCCGCTTCGACGAGCGTCATACGGTCGATCAGAGCGTGCTGGGTGGCGACCGCGGCGTCGCGCACGCACCGGCCGAGCGCGCTGGGCGTCCGCACCGTCGCACTGCCGGCCCAGCGGTGGGCGAAGTCGACCACCGAGGCGGCGACCTCCTGGCTCCACGTCGCGGCCTGACGCATGCGGGCACGTTGGGCGTCGGTGATCGGCCGACCGGCCGCGGCCGTGGCCTCGGCGTCACCGTAGACCTCGTAGACGTACGCACTCGCTGCACGGAACAGTGCCTCGTTGCGCACGAAGTCGAGACGGAAGAGGTCGGACTCACCGACCGGGCCGTCGTAGCCGGGGCGCATCTTGCTCGCGGTGATGTCGGCGATCTCCTGCAGGGCGCGCTCGGCCAGGCCCAGCGCCACCGGTGCGTGTCCGCCGACGCCGATACCGAGCAATCCCAGCTGGTAGACCGGCTCGGGCCGGACGGGCACAGTCGAGAAGGTCTCCATGGTGTGGCGCTCCGGGACGAACTGGTCATCGACCACGTAGTCGTAGGAGCCGGTGCCGACCATCCCCATGACGGTCCAGTTGCCGAGGAATTCGACCTGCTCACGCGGAAGGAAAGAGATGCGGCACTCCGGTTGCCCGGCTGCGTCGAGAACGGGGTTGCCCGCTTCGTCATGGACGACGAACCCGGCGCCGATGTGCGTCGCATGGGCCGATCCGCTGGCGAACTGGAACCGGCCACTCACCCGATAACCACCGTCCACCCGTACACCGCGACCGGTCGGGACGACCATTCCGGCCGTGATCGCGCGAGTGGGTTCGGTGAACAGTTCACCGGCGCCGGCGTCGGTCATGAAGCCGGCAGCGACGGCCATGCTGCAGGTGTTGGCCATGAACGCCCACCCGGTCGAACCATCGGCCCGCGAGATCTCCTGGATGATCCGGAAAGCGGTGACGATGTCGAGACCGCCGCCGCCCCATTCGGTGGGGATCAGCATCCAGAACAGGTTGCTCTCGGTGAGCGCGTCGACGACGGGCTCGGTGATCGTTGCGGCCGATTCGATGGCGTCGGCTTCGGACTCGACGACGCGGGCGACATCGCGAGCCCGTGCCAAGTAGTCGACGTCGGAGAAACTGCTGTTCTCCTCGACGAGCGGAGCTGTGATGGTCATGCCTTACCTCTCAGTGGGGACCCGTTATGGCTTGCATCACACTGCGCCCGTTCGGATCGTGGCCACAGCGTGGACACCACGTGATCCACTACGTGGTCGGCAAACCCGCGACCACATGACCCAGGATCCCGCGCATCGGGCCCGGTCGGTGGTACCAACAGGTCATGGACCACCCCCTGTGGCACGACGACCGGGCCCCACTCTGATGCCGGCGGTCGTCGTCGAGCGCCGGCGAGGTCACTACCATCACCCTCGATCGCCCGGACGCGCTGAACACGCTGAACGCCGACCTCGTGCGGGAACTGACGCTCGCGCTCGACGAGGTCGACGACGACCCCGGTTGCCGGGTCGTGATCCTGACCGGGGCGGGCCGCGCATTCTGCGCCGGACTCGACCTGAACGGTTATGGCGACGACGACCTCGTCACCGAACAGGGCGGGGTGATCCCGATGTTCGAGCGCCAACAGGACATCGCCGGGCTCGCGCTCCGCTTGCACGGGTTGCGCCAGCCGGTGATCGCCGCGGTCAACGGGCCGGCGGCCGGCGGCGGTCTCGCCCTGGTGTGCGCGAGCGACATCCGCATCGGGTCCACGTCGAGCGTGTACGCGGTCGGATTCATCCGGGCCGGGTTCTCCGCCTGCGATATCGGGGTGTCGTGGTTGCTGCCGCGTCTCGTCGGGACGGGCCGGGCGCACGAACTCATGCTGACCGGCCGCAAGTTCACGGCCGTCGAGGCGGAGCGATACGGGTTGCTCGTCGAACTCGCCGAGCCCGACGAGCTCCTGGAGCGGGCACGCGCCACGGCGGGTCTGATCCTGGCCAACCCGCCGCTGTCGGTGGAACTCACCAAGGTCGGGATGTGGGCCGCGGTGGAGTCCGATTCCTTCAGTGCCACGGTCGAATTCGAGAACCGGCAGCAGATGATCACGGCGATGACCGAAGATCGGGGCGAGGCGACCGCCGCCTTCCTGGAGAAACGAGCACCGAGGTACCGACGACGATGACTTCTGACCTGTTCGATGTGAGTGGCAAGACCGTGCTGGTCACCGGCGGCACGTCGGGTATCGGGGCGATGATCGCCCACGGCCTGCATGACCGCGGAGGGCGGGTCCTCATCACCGGTCGCAACGATGACGCGCTCGCCGAGGCGCGCGCCGCGGGACTGACTGCGTTACAGGCAAATCTGTCGACGCCCGAGGGCGCACGAACTCTCGCGCAGCAGGTGGCGTCGGAGATCGACGCCCTCGACGTCCTGGTGAACAACGCCGGCGCGACGTGGGGTGCGCCACTCGAGGACTTCCCGGATTCGGCCTGGGACCGGGTGCTGAAGCTCAACGTCCAGACGCCATTCGTGCTCACTCAGGCTCTGTTGCCGTTGCTGACCGGTCCTGCCACTGCCGAGAATCCGTCGCGGGTGATCATGATCGGCAGTGTCGACGGGATTCGGGTGCCGCGCACCGCGTCGTACTCCTACTCGTCGAGCAAGGCGGCGGTCCATCAACTCACGCGGCATCTCGCGCGGGACCTCGGACCGCGTCACGTCACCGTGAACGCCATTGCGCCGGGGCCTTTCGAGTCGAAGATGATGGCGCCGATCCTGGCCGAGTTGGGCGATGAGGTCGCCGCAGCCTCCCCGCTGGGGCGTATCGGTCGAGCCGACGACATGATCGGGACAGTGGTGTACCTCGCCAGTCGAGCGGGCTGCTACCTCACCGGGACCGTCATTCCCGTCGACGGTGGGATAGCGACAACGCTCTGACCTGTTCTACGGAACACCGATCGGTGGCTAGTCGTACAGGACCGCTTCGCCGCGCTGTCGTAGTGCTTCCAACCCTGCTCGGAACTGCTGGAGGTATTCCGGCGAATGTCCCACCCAGTCGGTCATCTCGCCGACGACCCGGACCGGTCGGGCACTCCGGTAGGAGTGGGTCGGGTTGCCGGGGAACTTCTTGTCGGTGACGTTCGGGTCGTCATGAACGTCGTCCTGTGGTTCCACGACGTAGACCCGGGGGCGGCCGTCACCCACCGCCATCTCGGCCGCGAGGACCGCGCCGTCGAGCACCTTCGTCATGTAGACGTAGTTCGAGATGTGTTCGCGACGGTAGTTCGACCGGTGACCGGGGGTCAGGTGGTCACCCACTCGGAGGTCGGCGCGGGTGCCGTGGAAGTAGGCCCCGGACTCGTGCACCCGGAATCGTTCCGGGGTGCCCGCCATGTCGGAATGGTCTGCACGGTCAGCCATCAGTCGCCTCCTGCGTCTCGGTCGTCGAGCGATTGTGCACCGTCACCGGGGTCTTGCGGCAAGCCCCCATACCTGCCATATGGTGAAAGTGGCAGGGCCGCGGCTCATGTCGATCGCTGAGGCCGAGGTGTCGCACCCGCTGGGTACGGTACCGATCTGGCGTCACTAAATAGTGTTGCAGGGTGCTCGATTTCGCCCGACCATCACCTTGGCGCCCCGCGCGGTCGCCGGAGGACCCTGTTCTGCACAGAACTGCGGCCCCGTTGCCAGTGCTGAGCAACGGGGCCGCCTGTAGTCGACGGATTCGGCGTCGTCCGGCCTACTGCCAGGTCCAGATCCAGCGTCGCTGACGGTTGTCGTAACGCCGCACCCGACGACGGTTGGGGACGTTCTGGGTTCGATTGCGATTCACGATTGAATTCTCCTCTGAGAGTTTCGGATTGGCTTACGAAGACAACTATGCGTCAACGGCCTTGGCAGTTGTTCACGCGAACCTGTCGGTTTCCTGGACGAGCCGGACCGGGTTGGAGGCTCTACGCCGTCGCAGAGTGGACGCCCTGGGACTGATCACGCGCTGCATACTCGGTCGACGTCGCTGCGGGATTGTCGAGGACTTCGATGACAGGGTTCTCCCAGCTGCGTACAAGGCAGCGCGCAGGCCCGGACCATAACTTCTCCTCTGGCCGGCAAGGACGCCGGTCATCCGAAGACGAGGAGAATTCATGTCTCAGCCAGCACAGCAGTCCGGACAGGGCCAGCGCCCCGGTCAGCAGCAGCCCGCTCAGCCGCGCCAGCGGCGTCGCCGCAGGGTGTGGAACCGGCAGCAGCATCGCTGGGTCTGGGCCTGGTTCTGATCCGACGCACGACCTGACCGATTCCGCCGAGGCCTGGGGACATCTGACGCGATGTCCCCAGGCCCGCCACCGTGACCCGATGGACTGACAGATGACCGCACGCGAGGCCTACCTCCGATTCTTGCCCACTCTCCGCGGCGAGGGCTCCCGATTCGCCCTTGCCGCAACACTTTTGCTTCTCGCCACCGCTTGCGAGATAGTCGCCATCTTCGTGTTGTCCGACGTCATCGACGGTGCGCTCTCCGCCGACAGCGCACTGCAGTTCGTTCGTCTCGCCGCGTTGTGGCTGGTGATCACGGCGATTGCCACCGGGGCCGACTACCACGGCCAGGTCGTCGCGGTCGGTATCTCCGAACGAGTGGTCCTGCGGTTGCGCGACGGGGTGTTCTCCCATGTTCAGCGGCTCAGCCCGGTCATTCATCGGCGTTTCGGGTTGGGCGACCTGGTCACGCGTCATTCGAGCGACCTCGAGGCCGTCGAGTATCTGATCGGCTCCGGGGTCATGCAACTCATCGTGGCGATCACCAACACCATCGGACTGGTGGTGGCCGCCCTCGTCATGAGTTGGCAGGTTGCCTTGGTGGCGATAGCGGCCGTGCCTGTGCTCTGGGCGATCTCGGCCTTCTACGGCCGTCGGCAGACCTTGGTCACCCGGGACGAACGCATCGCCAACGCCGGGATCGCGGTCGCCGTGCAGAGCGCGTTGAGTGGTCACGAGACGGCTGTCGCCTACAACCAACAGCACCGTGAGCAGGACCGCCTGCACGATCACGGACTCGCCTGGCTCGGCGCCCGTCTATCGCAAACGCGGATCGAGGCCGGGTTCGGGGCGGTCATGGGCTTCGGGCAGGTCGTGGTCACCCTGGCGATCGCCATTGCCGGGGTGTGGCAAGTACGCCAGGGCGCGGTGAGTGTCGGCGAACTCCTCGCTCTCACCGGCTACCTCGGGATGCTGTACCCGAAGATGCAGGAGATCGCCGAAGTTCGGTTGTCGCTTGCCGCCGCGGCGGTCAGCGCTGAACGGATCGGCGAACTCCTCGACCTCCAGCCCACGGACGTCGATCGTGACGATGCGGTAGCGGACCCAGGCACCGATCACACGGTCTCGATGCGTGATGTCAGCTTGCGTCGCGGGGGGACGACAGTGCTCGACGGCGTGTCACTCGATCTGCACCCGGGAGAGATCACGGCACTCATCGGGCCCAGCGGCGCGGGCAAGTCCACACTCGCGTCGTTGTTGTGTCGATTCGACCGTCCCGACGCAGGGACGATCACCCTCGGCCGGTTCGACTATGCCGACCTCTCCGGACGGGCCATCCGCGATCACGTGACACTGCTACCCCAGCAGCCCATCATCAAGGCAACAACCATCGCTGACAACATCGCCTACGGGCGACCGGATGCCACCCGCGCCGAGATCATCAGCGCCGCCATATCCGCCGACGCTGATCCGTTCATCAGCGAGCTCCCCGACGGTTACGACACAGCTCTGGACGAGGATGGCCTGACCCTCTCGGGTGGTCAGCGCCAGCGAATCGCGATAGCACGGGCGATCCTCCGCGACAGTCCGGTCCTCGTGCTCGACGAACCGACATCAGGACTCGACGACGAGACTGCGCAGCGCATCCTCGAGCCCCTCCGACGTCTCGCCCACGGCCGGTCCACGCTACTCATCACCCACGATCCCCGTGTCATCGAGATCGCCGATGATGTCGTCGAATTGCGCAATGGAACGCTGACATCTCACCAGCGACATCCCGCCCTGACCGGTTCGAGTGTTGCAGGTCTCGGAACCGAGCCAACGCAGTGAGCTGTGACCTCGAATCCTTGTCCGTGTCGGTGGGAAGCCGACTGGCAGAACGCTGCTAGCTGGACGAACTGCGGCGTTGTGGTCGGCATCGTCGATCTGTGCTGGAGACAACGGCTGTGCGGACCATCGGCCAGGCGGTTCAACACCTTTACCTAAAGGCCACCCACGTCCGCCGCGAGCAGGGCCACGCGTCCGCCGGTCCCGGAAAGCCTCATCCCGCTCGAGTGGGAACCTCCGCGATCGCGACCGTTCCACCGTGGGGATGGTTCGACAACGACAACGTACCTCCGGTTCCTTCGATCCGTACCCGACGGGACGCAAGGCCGATGTGGCCCCTGGCCTGTCGTCGACGCATCAACTGGTCGACGTCGATGTCGGTTGGTAACCCGATGCCGTCGTCCACGACGACGAGGCGCGCTCGCCCATCATCGAACTCGGCGGTGACGTCGACCGTCGTCGCGGACGCGTGTTTGGTCACGTTCGTCAGCAATTCGCGCGCGGTGGCGAACAGCAGCGAGTCGGCGGACGTGCGTAGTTCGGGCGGCCAGCCCGCGGTGTCGACGGAGATCGTCGGGGCACCGGCGCGGCTACCGAACGAGGCGGCGAGGTCGGTGAGGGCCACCGACAGACCGGCCTGTTCGAGAACGGCCGGGTGCAACTCGCTCAGCGTCGAACGCAGCAACTGCGCCGCGTCGCGCAACGCACCGTCCACGCGATCGAGGGTCACCGGATCGGCGGAGTCGCGTAGCGTGGCGAGTTCCTGACGCGCCGCCAGCACATACTGCAGGGCCCCGTCGTGGAGGTTGTCGGCGAGATCTCGGCGTTCGCGTTCCTCGATCTCCATCGTGGCGTCGAGCAGCCGGGCGCGTTCGGCGGCGAGCGCCCCGATGGTCTTCACCCGGGATCGCTGTAGGCGGGACAACAGGATCGCGCCGACGGCCAACGCCGCGACGACGAGGATGCGCAGGACGATCACCGACCACGGCTCGCCGTTCGACGTGCGGGCCAGCATGGAAGAGACGGCGTAGACCGCGGTCGTGACGATCACCACGACCGCACAGGTCCTGGGCTGCAACGCGATCGCCGCGATCATCGGCACGAGGACGAATCCGCTGAGGAGAACGTCGGTGGTCCAACTCAATTCGTTGGACCGGCTGGCGGCGACGGCGAGCGCGGTGAGCAGGAGGAGGTCGATCGGCAGCGCGATCCATGAGTATCGGATCATCGCCGATTCATGGCGGACGACCACGACCGCCCCGCCGATGCACCAGGCCGCGTAGAGAATCGCCGTCACGACGCTGAACGTCTCCGCGTGCGCGGGTGGGTCGAGGCTGACGGTCAGCAACACGAACAGCGACAGGAACAGTCGGAGGACCACCTGGATCCGGATTCCCCGGATCGCGTGGTCGATCAGGATGTCGTGGATCCGCGGTTCGTCGGCGAACTCGTCGAGACCCAGATAGCGTGTCGCTCCCGCGATCTCGACGCTGCCACCGTCGTCGACCCCTGGCTTCGAGGGGTCCGCGCTATTCGAGGAGCCCACGGCGCATCGCCTCGGCGACCGCGGCCGCACGGTCGGACACGCCGAGCTTCTCGTAGAGGCGCTGGGTGTGCGTCTTGACCGTCGACGCACCGATGTAGAGCTCGGCGGCGACTTGTGGAATCGACTGTCCGCGTGCAAATCCCGTGAGCACCTGGCGCTCCCGCTCGCTCAGGGCCGGCGCGTCACGTTGGGTCTGCGCGCGGATCTCGCCGGCCAGTCCCGCGGCGAGTTCCGGCGGTACCACCGTCTCTCCCTTGGCCACCCGGGTCACCGCGCCGACGATGTCGTCGCGATCGGCGTCCTTCGACAGATAACCGGCTGCACCCTCCTGCAGCGCCCGGAAGACGATCGGGCCGTCGGTGACCGCGGACAGCAGCAGCACCCGGGTCGGCAACCCGTCGCGTGACACCGCATGGGCGACCTCGACGCCGGTCATGTGCGGCATCTGGTGGTCGACCACCGCGACGTCGGGTTTCTCCCGACGGATCAGCTCGAGCCCGGCCAGGCCGTCGGCGGCCTCGCCGACGACCCGCACCCGCCCACTGGCGCTCAGGCCACGGGATACACCGTCGCGGAAGAACGGGTGGTCGTCGACGACGACCACGGTGACGAGGGTGTCCATCGGATCAGGATAGGCGGGGTGAGGCCCTGAACCGAGCCGAACAGTGCTCCCGTCCCCGAATGGGTCATACCGAGTGAGCACCCCGCGCCGGTCGCGCAACTCGACGCGATTTGGCAACCTCGGATCGGGGACCGATACCGAGGATCGGAGTGGGGGATGTATCGACCGGACCTGCACCTGGGAGCGCTGAGGGGCCCGCTCCCGCGATCGCCGCTGCATGTGCTGCGGACCTATCTGGCGGTGACGACGCTGCTGTACGCGGTGGGCGTGGCTCTCACGCTGTTCCCGACCGACGACTCGGCGACCCTGTCCGACCCGACCGGGGGACTGGTCGCTGTCGTGCTGGGGCTCGCGGCGCTGGGGTGGCTGTCGGTGCGGCCGCAGCGCCCGCTACCGGCCGTGATCGCGGCCGGTGTCGCCACCCCCGCGGTGATGGCGTTCCACGAGCTGATCAGTGCCGAGTTCCTGTGCATGATCGCGGCGATGTTCCTGGCGATGTACGTACGTGCCACTCTTCCGCGTCGGCAGGCGTGGGCGTTCATCGGTCTGCTGACCGCGGGATGCGTCGTCGCGCTTGCCGTGGCGCCCGCACCGAAGTACCTCAGCACCTACATCGTCGTCGCCGTCGCCATCCCGGCGGCGGCCGAGTCGTTCGGGTTGCTGACGCGGACGCTGCTCACCGCGGTCTGTGCTGACCCGCTGACCGGCGTGTTCAACCGCGCGGGCTGGGAACTCGCGACCGCGGGGCTCCTCGACGGACGGCGGTCGGCCGCGGCGGTCACGGTGATCTCGTGGTCAGTCGACGACTCCGGGACGACCGACGACCCGCGCGAGAGGGAGCAGCGACTGGTTCGCCGGGCCCGGACCTGCGTCGAATTGCTTCCCGCCGATTCCGCCCTGGCACGCCTGGCCGATTCGGAGTTCGCGATCTGCGTGGTGCACGACGACGATGGTCCACCCGGGCAGGCCGCGGCGTTGATCGAGGATCTGCGTCGACACCTGCCCGATGCCTCACTCGCGGCGTCCACCGCGCCGGCGCCGGCAGCGGACGTCGCCGCCCTACGCGCGCAGGCGTCGTCCCGCCTGGCGTCCGCCAGACGCAGCGAGCCCGGGCCGGCCCGACATTCCGATCACCCCGACATGCAGTGAGGCGGGCGGCTCATCCGGGCAACCACCATGTCGAGCCCGGCATCGAGTTCTGCGATCGCGGTTGTGCCGGTGCACATCGAATACGATGCCGCTCATGACCTCGGCCATCGTGGTGGGGGCGGGGCCCAACGGGCTCGCCGCCGCCATCACCCTCGCGCAGCGGGGCATCGAGGTGACCGTGCTGGAGGCGGCCGAGACGATCGGTGGTGGTGCCCGCTCGTCCGAGCGAATCCTGCCCGGTCTGCTGCACGACGACGGTGCTGCCGTGCATCCGATCGGGCTGGCGTCGCCGTTCTTCCAGAGTCTCGGACTCGCCGACCACGGCCTGGAATGGGGTTGGCCGGAGATCGACCTCGCACATCCGTTGCCCGACGGCCGGGCCGGCGCCATGATGAACTCGCTGGACGAGACCAGTCGGCTTCTCGGGGTCGACGGCCCACGATGGCGGAGCCTGTTCGGTCCGTTGGCGGAGAACTTCGACGACCTGGCGCAGGAAGTGCTGGGCCCGCTCCTGCACGTGCCGCATCATCTCGGCCCGCTTGCCCGGTTCGGGCCCGCCGCTCTCCTGCCCGCAACCGTCCTGGGACGGGTGTGGCACACGGACGAGGCGGCGGCCTTGTTCGCCGGGAACGCCGCCCATGGGTGGTACCCGCTCACCCGGCCGACCACTTCTGCGTTCGCGCTGATGTTCGCCGCCATCTCGCATCGGTATGGCTGGCCGATCATCAAGGGCGGGACGGCCCGAATGCCGGAGGCCCTCGCCGCGGTGCTGACAACGCTGGGCGGCCGCATCGAAACCGGCCATCGGGTCAGCTCCCTCTCCGACCTCCCACCGGCGGATGTGATCCTGCTCGACCTGGAGCCCGGCGCGGTCGCCGACCTTGCGGGGGACGCACTCCCGAGCCGAGTCCGTAAGGCGTATCGACGGTTTCGGCGGGCGCCCGCCGCGGTCAAAATCGACCTCGCCGTCGACGGCGGAATTCCGTGGCGGGACGAGTTCTCCGGTCGGGCGGGCACCGTGCACGTGTGCGGCTCCGCCGCCGAGGTCGTCGCGTCCGAGGCCGAGATCCATCGTGGCCGGATGCCGGAGCGGCCCTTCGTCCTCGTCGCCCAGCAATATCTGGCCGATTCGGCGCGGTCGGTCGGTGACGTCCATCCGGTGTACGTCTATGCACATGTGCCGCATGGCTACAGCGGCGACGCCACGAACGCTGTGCTCGCGCAGCTGGAACGCTTCGCGCCGGGGACGCGCGATCGGATCGTCGGGTCCGTCGTGCGCACGCCCGCAGATCTCGCCGCGAGCAATGCCAACCTCGTCGGCGGCGACATCATCGGCGGCGCAAACGATCCCCTCCAGGTCGTGATGCGCCCCCGGATCGCTGCCGACCCGTACGCAACCGGAATCCCGGGTGTCTACATCTGCTCGGCGTCCACGCCACCGGGCGCCGGCGTGCACGGAATGTGTGGCCACAACGCGGCTCTGAGTGCACTGCGCCGGCTCGGCCCGTAGATCAGAGTCGCGATTGCCCGCGAGAACCCCCGGCGCTGCCGCTAGGGTCGGGGGATGACCGGGTGGTTCGATGAGCGGATCGTCGAGACCGGTCGTCTGCCGTTGTTCTTCCTGTTGCTCGCCTTCGTCCTGACCTTCCTGTTCATCCGCTTCAGTGTGCGGATGATCCGCGCTGAGGTCAGTTGGTGGCCGGGCAACGTGACGCCGGGCGGGGTGCATGTGCACCACGCCTTCTTCGGCATGATGGCGATGTTGGTGGCGGGCTTCGGATTCGTCGCGGTCGACCCGCTCCGGACACCGGTGATCGACTGTGTCCTGGCGGCCCTGTTCGGCATCGGAGCGGCGCTCGTGCTCGACGAGTTCGCGCTCATCCTCCACCTGCGCGACGTCTACTGGGCGGAGGAGGGGCGGACGTCGATCGACGCGGTGTTCGTCGCGATCGCCATCGGTCTGCTCTTCCTCCTCGGGTTGCAGCCGTTCGGGGCGTTCGAGGTCGTCGGGGACATCCGGAACGAGAACGGCCTGGTGGCACGGCTGGTCGCGGCGGGTGTCGTCGTGCTCAACGTGCTCCTGGCGATCGTCACCCTGATCAAGGGCAAGGTCTGGACCGGACTGGTGGGCATGTTCGTCCCGGTCCTGCTGTGGTTCGGTGCCGCGCGACTCGCGCGGCCGCGATCACCATGGGCCCGGTGGCGATACAAGAACCGCCCCCGCAAACTGGCTCGCGCGATCGGGCGTGAGCAGCGATATCGAGAACCGTTGATGCGATGGAAGATCGTCGTGCAGGAGGCGGTGGCGGGCCGATTCGGGGTGCCGGACACCCCGGCTCCCGCTCCGGTTCCCCCGCCGGCGTCCGTCCCGACGGCGGTCGGCGTGGTGACCGAGAAGGTACCGAGCGCGCTGGCGACCGCGATCCGATGGCGGCGCACGCGCCGGGCCCTGCGCACGGTCCCGATCTGGCGGCTGCCGGTCGTGCTGGTGACGTTTGCGATCGTCGCCGCGACGTTCACCGTGGGTTTCGACGAAGTGCTCGAACTGGAAGTCGATCCGGGAACGCTGGCGACGCTGCTCAGCGTCATCGCCGGTTCGATGGCGACGCTGACCGGTCTCGTGTTCACCGCCGTCACCCTCGCCATGCAGTTCGGGGCGTCGTCGATCTCGGTGCGGGTCATTCCGATGCTGCAGCAGGAACCCGTCATGCGGTGGTCCACCGGCTTCTTCCTCGCGACCTTCGTCTACAGCGTGATGATCGCGATCGACCTGTCGGTCGGTGGTCCGGACGAGCCGACCCCCGGCCTGTCCACGGCGATCGCGTTCATGCTCACCACCGTCAGCGCGTACCTGTTCATCGCGCTCGTCGGGAAGGTCGGCACGATCCTGAACACCGCGCGCCTACTGCAGTGGATCGCCGACGACGGCCGGTCGGCGATCGTGCGGCAGCTGCCGATGTCGCCGGTGAAGCACGACGAGCCCTCGGTGGCAATCGGTTTCGACGGTGAGGCCGTTCCGTCGGTCGTCGCCGGACCGGGCGAACCGAGCGTCGATCTGGACGTCACGACGGATGCGCCACGCATGCAGATCAGGCTGGGGGAGGTGTCGGCGCGGGGTCGGGTGTTGCTGGCCGTCAACGGTGATCGTCTTCGTCGATACGCAGCGTCGTGGAACGTCCGGATCGACGTGCTCGTTGCCGTCGGCGACCATGTGCCGCACGATCTCCCGGTGGTCGAGATCATCGGTGATCCGATCCAGGTGGAGAAGCGCCGCGTGCTGGCCTGTCTGCTGTTCGGGGACACCCATCAACCCTCGGTGAGTCCCGCCGCGGCGCTGCAGGCGATCTCGGACATCGCGCTCAAGGCGATGTCGGCTGGGAGCAACGATCCGAGCGTCGTGGTCCAGGCGCTCGACCACACCGAGGACCTGTTGCTGCTGCTGGCTCCGCGGCTTCGCAGCGAACATTTCTCGAGCGACCCCTCGGTCCGCGGCATTCGGCGCAGCTGGGCGGACTACGTCGCGATCGGGACCGACGAGATCCGACGGCACAGCACCGGCCAGGTACAGGTGCAACGCCGCCTGCGCGCGCTGTTCGAGTCCCTTCTCACCGGGTGCGGGCCCGCGCAGCGCGCGCCGGTGGCCGAGCGACTGGCCGTGCTCGACGCGCAGGTCGCCCGCGACTGGTCCGACGACCTCGACCGGCGACTGGCCGCGGCTGCGGACCGGCAGGGATACGGGTCCGAGTTCGGCCGGTGAGGTGAGCAGATAGATCACGCGAATCGGACACAACCGATACCCTGAGTCCGTGCTCGCGTCCCAGTCCGCCGACCGTCGGGCGGTGGTCGACGAGATGCGCGACTTCGTCGCCGCTGCCCAACGCGATTCGGGTTCCGCCCGCCGTGGGGTCGGCGTGATCACCGCCGGCCCGGGCGCCGGAAAGACCCATACGCTCCGGGAACTGGCCTCTGCCACTGATGGTTCCGTTCGCACGGTGCGGGCAGACGAACTGTCATGGCGCCAACCGTTCGGACTCGCCGGGCAGCTGCTCGGAGTGGATCTGCCGACCCCGGTTCCCGATGGCTTCGACGACGATCTCTACGCGCGCGTGGACACGCTGTGTGCCGACGGGCCGCTCGTGCTCGTCATCGACGATGCCCACCACGCCGATGCGGCGACCCTGGAACTGTTGTCCCGCCTCGTACCTGCCACGCGGGTGCTACCGCTGGTGATGCTCCTCGGCCGGCGGCCGCTCCCAGAACGGGATCTGCTGAACCGGTTGGTGGCGCGAGCGGAGGTCGTCGACTGGTCCCTGCCCCCGCTGGGCGCCGACGAGGTCCACCGGATCTCGATCGAGACCGTCGGTGCCGCACCGGACGCCGAACTCTTCGGGCTGCTCGGTGCATCGGGTGGGAACCCGATGCACGTGATCTCGGTGCTGCGCGCGCTGCAGCAGTCGGGCGGTCTGCGGATCGTCGACGGTCACGCGGCGGTCGACGCACGCACCGCGTCGGGGGTACCGAGTGGACTCGAGGACGCGATCGCCGAACACGTCGCCCTCCTCGACGGTCGTGCCCGCGAGCTGACGCAGAAGCTCGCGGTGTGGGGCCGCCCGGCGACGCTCGCCCAACTGGCCGCGGTCGACGCGGTTCCGCCCGCCTCGCTGGTCGGGCCGGCCCAGTCGGCGATCGACGCCGGGATCGTCGGCGTCGACGACGGGGGAGCACTGCGGTTCACCCACGATCTGTACGCCGACGTCACCTATGGACAACTCGATCCGATGCTGCGCTCGGTGCTGCACGACGCGATCGCCAGCCATCCCAGTACTCGGCACGATCCACAGTCCGTGGCTCATCATCGAATCGCTTCGGGCAGTGACGAATCCGCGATGTTCGCGGCGGTACGCCGTGCCGAGAGCGAACTCGCCAGCACGCCGGCGGTCGCGGCGGAACTCCTGGAGACGTTGGCCGGCACCGCCCGTCCGTCGGCGGGGGTCAACACCGCACTCGCGCTCGCCCTCGCCCGAACCGGGCAGCTCGACCGGGCTTCACGCGTCGCCGAGGACGGCATGGTACTGGCGACCGAGATCGCCGAGTTCGCCGAGCTGCATCGGATCCTGTTGTTCGCCCTGATCGCCAAGGGGGACACCGACCGGGTGCGGGACCTGATCGACGAGACCCTGCAGCTCCCGGTCGGCGACGGCGTCGCCGGCACGCTCACCGACCTGCGGCACTACGTGGGCATTCTCGACGGACGAAGACCCGCGCCGGACACCCCGTTCTTCGACGTCGAGCGGGACGCGTCCACCCGATCGGTGTCCGGCCTGATCGCCGAGGCACTACGCCGGTTCCTGCGCGGCGAGGTGGAGGAGGCGCTCGGGATCGCGCTGCTCGCCTCGCGTCGGGACGCGGCGGAATCCGCCGGCGGCACACTGTCGACGTCGTCGGCCGACATCTGGCCGTCGCTGATCGAACAGTATGCGCACGGCCCGGCGGCCGCGGCCGACCTGCTCGCGGGTGCCGCCCGGTTGCGATCGAGCCGGGGCGCCGACTGGATGACCGCCTACCACGAGTTCACCCGCGGCGGAATAGCTCTCGGGCTCGGCGACCTCGACGACTCGGCGGCATCTTTCGATGCCGGACTGGATCGCGCGGACTCCGCGGACATGGGCTGGAAGTCGATGGCGGTCGGCGGGCGGGCCATGGTCGACGTGCTGCGCGGCGACCTGGCGGCCGCGTCGACCCGCCTCGACGCGTGGGACGACACGGGGTTACCGGACCAGTTCGGTTTCCCGGTGCCCACCCACGCCCGCGCCCTGCTGCTCGAGGCGAACCGGAAACTACGTGCGGCCGCGACGACAGCCGGCCGCGCATGGGACCACGGCCGCCGGTTCGGTCTGTACTCCTGGCTGCCCACCGTCGTTCTCGAGACCGCGCGGATCGGCGCGCGTGCGGGCGACACCGCGCTGCTCGGCCGCATTCTGGACGGGCTCGACGAGTTCCCGGTACCGCCCGCGCGGCCCATGTCCGGGCCCGTCGCGGTGGCCCGCGCGATGTGTTCGGTGGTGCTCCACGACGCGGACCCGTTGACGATCGTGCACGCCGCCGACGAGTACGCCGAGATCGTGCAGGCGGTCGGGGACCGGCAGTCCGAGGCGTGCATGTGGGAGGAAGCCGCGTGCGCGGTCGCCCTTTCGGGAGACCGGGACCGCGCCCGCGAGCTCGCCCGGCGAGCGATGCGACTGACGCGTGCCATGGGAGCAAGCACCAGCTCCGCACGCGTGGCCTCGCGGTTGCGTCCGTTGGGGATTCGGCTCGACCCCGCGGCACGCGACCGGCCGACCCATGGTTGGGACAGTCTCACCAAGACCGAGACGACCGTCGCCGAACTGGTCGCGGCCGGCATGAGCGGCGGCGAGATCGCCGACCGACTGTTCATCTCGACCCGCACGGTGCAGACCCACGTCTCCCACGCCCTCGCCAAACTCGGCCTGCGCACCCGCGTCGAACTCGCCGCGTTCGTCGTGGGTCGGCAGCAGAACTGAGCATCGTCGCACGGTTGGCGCAGATTTCTCCGTCATGACGCAGATGTACGCGTCATCGGCCCGGCGGACAGTGGGTGTACCCCCAACGAGGACCCACCTCGGCCGTACCGAAGGAGACCACCCGTGAACGCCAAATCGATGATCTTGGGACTCGCCCCCTGGTTCGTGTTCGCCTGGGCGGCCGAACGCCTGGGTGCCGACCACGTCACGCTCGCCGCGATCGCCGCCTGCGCGCTGGCCCTGGCCGTCACCATCTACGAGGCCGTCCGCACCGGCGGCGGTTGGAAGATCATCGACGTCGCCGGGGTCGTCCTGTTCGGCGTCATCGCGCTCATCGGCATCGTCGGTGACACCCAGGTCGACGAAGCGCTCGTGTTCTTCGGTCGCGGTGGTTCGGCGTTCGTCCTCGCCGCGGTCATGGCCGTGTCCGCGTTCACGGTCCCGTTCACCGAGCAGTACGCCCGCGAGACCGTCGATCCCGCCCTGTGGCACTCACCGGTGTTCCGCGCGAAGAACCGCCAGATCAGCCTCTTGTGGGCCGGGGCGATCGCACTCATGGGCTGCTCGCACATCGTCGCCGGATTGCTGGCGTCGTCGGCGTCGGTGTCCGGCAGCCACCCGGGCAACATCCTGCTCAACTGGGTCGTGCCGATCGCGCTGATCGTGTTCGCGGTCAAGCGGACCCGGGCAATCGCCGACGCGGCCCCCAGCGCGCCCGCCGCCTCCACCGCCCCGACCGCCGGCTGACCCCCGCGGCACAGCCCTCCTACCGACCCGCCCTAAGGACATCCGATGACCATCACCACGCCCCCCACCCCCGCCCCCGTCGACCTCGCGCATCACGCCCACCTCACCGGTGTGTACGCCCCGCAGCGGGAGGAGGTCGATGTCACCGACCTGCCCGTCCGCGGCGAGATCCCCGCGGATCTGCGCGGCAGCTACCTGCGCAACGGCCCCAATCCGCGTTTCGATCCCATCGGATCGTTCGTCTATCCCCTCGACGGTGACGGCATGGTGCACCGGATCAGCATCGACGGCGGTCGCGTCGGGTACACCAACCGCTTCGTCCGGACCCCGATGGTCATCGCGGAAGAGGCTGCCGGACATGCACTCTGGTCCGGGCTCACCGACGGGTACACACCACCCGCGAGCGTTGTCGGGGACGAACTCGCCGGCACCTACCGCGAACTGCCCGACATCAACATCGTCCGCCACGGCGGACGGTTGATGGCGATGGCCGAATCCGACCAGCCCTACCTGCTCGAGCCGTCGACGCTGGCCACACTGGCCAAGACCGACTGCTCCGGGGCGATGCGGGTGGGTAGTACCGCCCACCCGAAGATCGACCCGTCCACCGGAGAGATGGTCTTGTTCAACTACGGACTCGAGTCGCCATACCTGACGTGGTCGGTGGTGTCCGCGGACGGGACGACGACCACCGGGCCCACGCCGGTCGACGGTCTGGACAAGTCGGTCATGATCCACGACATGGCCCTCACGTCGCGGTACCTCGTACTCTTCGTGTGCCCGTTGATCTTCGACCTCGAAGCCGCGATGACCGGTGGCTCGCTGCTGTCTTGGCAACCCGACGACGGCACGCGCATCGCCCTCATCCCGCGCGACGGCGGTCCGGTGCGCTGGGTCCAGACCGACCCGTTCTGGGTGTGGCACTTCGCCAACGCCTTCGACGGCCCGAGCGCCGAGGACGGTGTCACCGTCGACTACGTGGAGTGGAGCTACCCGGGTGGCTTCGCCTCCGAACCCCGGCCGGCGACTTCGGCGCTCACCCGCGCGATCATCCGCCCGGATGGCACCATCACCCGGAACACGATCAGTGACAACGCCTTCAACATGGAGTTCCCGCGAGTCGACGACCGGTTGCTCACCCGGGACCACCATCGCGTGGCAACGGTGGCGAAGGGGCCCCGCGACACCGATGCCACCGACAGTCTCTGGTTCCACGATCTCTCCGCCGGCACCGAGACCTTCTGGAGTCCCGGAACCGCGATCGGCGAGCCGATCTACATCCCGGGCATCGAACGCGATCACTGGGGCGCGATCGGCACCGACCCCGCCGACATGCGTTCGTACTTCTACCTTCTCGCCGCCGACGAGCCGACGGCCGGACCGGTCGCCACCGTCGAACTCCCGATCCGCGTCCCCGCCGGGCTGCACGGGGCATGGCTAGCTGACTGACCCCCCTGACAAACCCACCCTATTTCCGTAAACCCATCCCGTCGGAGCGTGCTGGGTTTGTGGAAAAGGGGTGGGTTTGCGGTTGTGGCGCTATTGAGCAACCGGCGCGGTCACCTCGATGAACCGCGCAGCGATGTCGATGGCCGACCGCGCCTCGGCCGACAGGCGGGGGATCAGCTGGAAGACGTGACCCTGGTCGGGCCAGGCCTGGATCACCGAAACCCCTCCGGCGCCGGTGATCTCGTCGTGGGTGGCCCGGGCGTCGGCCCCCATCACCTCGCGCGCCCCGTATTGGATGAGCGTCTTGGGCAGGGTCATGTCCGGGGTGAGACGGACGCGCATCCGTGGATGATCGGGGTCGGCGGTCCGGGTGTAGAGCCGCAGGATCTTGCGGGCGGACATCGCGTCGATGATCGGGTCCCGCACCCCGGTGCGCTGATTGCGCACGGCCAGTTGGAAAGTCGGGTCGTAGAGCGGCGAGAACAGCACCATCGAACCCGGTTGTGGGGTCCCGGTGGCGTGGTTGACGGCGAGCAGGTCGAGCGCCAGGTGGCCGCCGGCGGAGTCACCCGCGACCACGATGTCCTCGGCGCGGTACCCCTGGGACAGCAGCCAGCGATAGCCGCGGACGGCGTCGTTGCCTGCGCACGGCCAGGCGTGCTCGGGGGCGAGCCGGTAGTCCAGGCTGAAGGCGGGCAGCCCGGTCTTGTTGCCGAGCCGGCCGACCAGGCCCCGGTGCGTTCGCGGCGAACACACCACGTACCCGCTCCCGTGCATGTAATACAGAATTCGCGAACCGGGGACCGGAGCGCTCGCGTGCCGGCCGATCACCCATTCGCCACGGACCTGCCCACCCCGGAAGTTCTCACGCACGATCTCCACCCGGGTGTTGGCCGGAGGCGGGTTGATCCGCTCGATGGTCCGGTTCAATGCCGGGCGCGTCCGCTGGATCATCTGCGCGGTGACGCGGGGGTGGCTGACCCCGGCCGCGGTCATCATCGGCCAGGTGACCCGGGCCAGATAGGCGTTGACCGCACGGGAACGCCTCGAACCGTACGGATCGACGCCCAGGCGGCCGAACGGATGCGCGAGGAGATCCGCTTCCGGGGTGGGCTCATCGGCCGATACGGTGACGCTCATCACCTGACGGTAGTGGCTCGATGCCGCGCGGGTGCGGGATCGGTCAGGGCGAGATCCGGCCGCAATCGGGCCGCGACCGTCGACGCTCCCGAAACGCCCGCGCGGGCCGTCTCCGGGGCGGACCCCGAATCGCCGGATTTCCGTCTGACGTGCACCGGCGGTGTCTCTGTGGTAACCGGATTTCGAGAGTGGGCCCTTCGCGTGGAAAAATGACTCACAATGCTCATACGGCTGCCCGGGGGCGCTCTGGCGTGCTGCGCGCGGTAGCTGCGATGAGCAGGGTGGTTCGGGTCCCGACGAAGCGGCCCGAAGGGACCGTCAGCAACGGCGCTGACCGGGACTCACCGCCGCTGTGATCGTCGGCTCTGCCCAGGTCAGCCCCGATGCGGGTGGAGCACGACGACGCCGGGGACATCGTGGTCCGCGGCCCGACACGGCCGGGTGTGGCCCCAGACATCGACGACGGGTAGTGCGTGCACTCCTCGCGCGCAAAGTGAGGCGAACTATGAAGCAGGCTCCGGGACCGGTGGGTCTCTACGACCCACGCAACGAGCACGACTCGTGTGGCGTGGCATTTGTCGTGGACATGCACGGGCGGCGCAGTCGCGACATCGTCGACAAGGCGATCATGGCGCTGGTCAATCTCGAGCACCGCGGCGCCGCGGGTGCCGAGCCCAACACCGGCGACGGTGCGGGCATCATGATCCAGGTCCCGGACCGTTTCCTGCGGGAGACCGTGGACTTCGAGCTGCCCGCGGAGGGCAGCTACGCGACCGGTATCGCCTTCCTGCCCCAGGGCTCGGAAGACGCCCGCCTCGCCTGCGAGGGCGTGGAGAAGGTCATCGAGGCAGAGGGCCTGACCCTGCTCGGCTGGCGCGAGGTGCCCACCAACGAGAACTCGCTCGGAGCTCTCGCCCGCGACGCCATGCCGACTTTCCGGCAGGTGTTCGTCGGCGGCGCGGAGGGCATGGAACTCGAGCGCCGCGCCTACGTCGTGCGCAAGCGGGTTCAGTACGAACTCGGCAACAAGGGCGCCGGCGCCGACGGGCCCGGACGCGAGACCGTCTACTTCCCCAGCCTGTCCGGCCGCACCTTCGTCTACAAGGGCATGCTGACGACCCCGCAGCTGCGGGAGTTCTACGTCGACCTGCAGGACTCGCGTGTCGAGAGCGCGCTCGGTCTGGTGCATTCGCGCTTCTCCACCAACACCTTCCCGTCGTGGCCGCTGGCGCATCCGTTCCGCCGCGTCGCCCACAACGGCGAGATCAACACCGTCACCGGCAACGAGAACTGGATGCGAGCCCGCGAGGCGCTCATCGACACCGCGGCCTTCGGGGCCGACGCGGCGTCGAAGATCTTCCCGATCTGCACCCCGGGTGCGTCGGACACCGCCCGGTTCGACGAGGTGCTCGAGCTGCTCCACCTCGGTGGACGCTCCCTGCCACACGCCGTGCTCATGATGATCCCGGAGGCATGGGAGCGTCACGAGTCGATGAAGCCCGCGCACCGGGACTTCTACCGCTACCACTCCGCGCTGATGGAGCCCTGGGACGGACCGGCGTCGGTGTGCTTCACCGACGGCACCGTCGTGGGTGCCGTGCTCGACCGGAATGGCCTGCGGCCCAGTCGGATCTGGGTCACCAAGGACGGGCTCGTCGTGATGGCCTCCGAGGTCGGCGTGCTCGACATCGATCACTCCGACGTCGTGCAGAAGATGCGTCTTCAGCCCGGCCGCATGTTCCTGGTGGACACCGCTGCCGGCCGCATCGTCGACGACGAGGAGATCAAGGACGAGCTCGCCGCCGAGCACCCCTACGGTGAGTGGCTCGAGCAGGGACTGGTCGCGGTCGACGACATCGAGGCGCCGCCGCATCAGCACATGCCGCACGACCGGGTCGCGTTGCGCCAGCAGGTGTTCGGTTACACGCGTGAGGAACTCGACCTGCTGGTCGCGCCGATGGCGAAGACCGGTGCCGAGGCACTCGGCTCGATGGGTACCGACACCCCGATCGCGGTGCTCTCCAAGCGCCCGCGCATGCTGTTCGACTACTTCCAGCAGCTGTTCGCCCAGGTGACCAACCCGCCGCTCGATGCGATCCGCGAAGAGATCGTCACCAGCGTCGGCGGCACCATCGGCACCGAGGCCGACCTGTTGAACCCCGGCCCCGAGTCGTGCCGTCAGATCGAGCTGCCGTCGCCGGTCCTCGACAACGACACGCTCGCGAAACTGGTGGAGATCAACTCCAACGACGCACTGCCCGGTTTCCGCAGCGTCCACATCCACGGCCTCTACCCGGTGGCCGAGGGTGGCGCCGGTCTGCGCAAGGCCCTCGACGAGGTGCGTGCGAAGGTCAGCGCCGCGATCGACGACGGCGTGAACCTGGTGATCCTGTCCGACCGCGAGTCGGACGAGACCTACGCACCCATCCCGTCGCTGCTGCTGACGGCTGCGGTGCACCACCACCTGGTGCGGGAACGCAAGCGCACCCAGGCCGGTCTCATCGTCGAGTCCGGTGACTGCCGCGAGGTCCACCACGTGGCCGCACTCGTCGGTTTCGGTGCGGCAGCGGTGAATCCGTACATGGCCTTCGAGTCGATCGAGGACATGACCGAGCGCGGTGTGCTCGGCAACCTCGACTTCGCCACCGCGCAGAAGAACTACATCAAGGCTGCCGGCAAGGGCGTGCTGAAGGTGATGAGCAAGATGGGCATCTCGACCCTCGCCTCGTACACCGGTGCACAGCTCTTCCAGGTCATCGGTATCTCGCAGGAGACCGTCGACGAGTTCTTCACCGGGCTCAACAGCCAGCTCGACGGCATCGGTCTCGACGAGATCGCCGCCGACGTCGCGACCCGCCACGCGCTGGCGTTCTCCGATCGCCCGTCCGAGCGCGCCCACCGCGAGCTCGAGGTCGGCGGCGAGTACCAGTGGCGCCGCGAAGGCGAGTACCACCTGTTCAACCCGGACACCGTCTTCAAGCTCCAGCACTCCACGCGCACCGGCCAGTACCAGGTGTTCAAGGAGTACACGAAGCTGGTGGACGACCAGTCCCGCCAGATGGCGTCCCTGCGCGGCCTGTTCGACTTCAATTTCGGTGACCGCGACCCGATCCCGATCGAGAAGGTCGAACCGGCCCGCGAGATCGTGAAGCGGTTCTCGACCGGCGCGATGAGCTTCGGTTCGATCTCCGCGGAGGCGCACGAGACCCTCGCGATCGCCATGAACCGGCTCGGTGGTCGCTCGAATTCCGGTGAGGGCGGCGAGGATCCGCGGCGCTTCCATCACGACGAGAACGGTGACTGGCGCCGCAGCGCGATCAAGCAGGTCGCGTCGGGCCGCTTCGGCGTCACCTCGCACTACCTGTCGAACTGCACCGACATCCAGATCAAGATGGCGCAGGGTGCGAAGCCGGGTGAGGGCGGGCAGCTGCCGCCGCACAAGGTGTACCCGTGGGTCGCCGAGGTCCGTGGTTCGACGCCGGGCGTCGGCCTCATCTCGCCGCCCCCGCACCACGACATCTACTCGATCGAGGATCTCGCGCAGCTGATCCACGACCTGAAGAACGCCAACCCGCAGGCCCGCATCCACGTGAAGCTGGTGTCCGAGGTGGGCGTCGGCACCGTCGCGGCCGGTGTCTCGAAGGCGCACGCCGACGTCGTCCTCATCTCAGGGCACGACGGCGGTACCGGCGCAACGCCGTTGACCTCGGTCAAGCACGCCGGTGCGCCGTGGGAGATCGGCCTGGCCGAGACCCAGCAGACCCTGCTGCTCAACGGACTCCGCGACCGGATCGTCGTGCAGGTCGACGGCCAGCTCAAGACCGGTCGCGACGTCGTGGTCGCCGCCCTGCTGGGTGGCGAGGAGTTCGGTTTCGCCACCGCGCCGCTGGTGGTCGCGGGTTGCATCATGATGCGGGTGTGTCACCTCGACACGTGCCCGGTGGGTGTCGCCACCCAGAACCCGCTGCTGCGGGAGCGTTTCGCGGGCAAGCCGGAGTTCGTCGAGAACTTCTTCCTGTACATCGCCGAAGAGGTCCGGGAACTGCTGGCGCGCCTGGGCTTCCGCACCCTGCAGGAGGCCGTCGGTCACGTCGAGGCGCTCGACACGACCAAGGCGCTCGCGCACTGGAAGTCGGAGAAGGCGGGCAAGCTCGACCTGTCGTCGATCCTGGCGATGCCCGAGTCGCCGTTCATGAACCAGGACCTGTACTGCTCCGGCGTGCAGGACCACGGCCTGGACAAAGCGCTCGACCAGCAGCTCATCGCGCAGAGCCGCGAGGCCATCGACCACGGCACGCGGGTGTCCTTCACCTCGAAGATCACCAACGTGAACCGCACCGTCGGCACCATGCTGGGCCATGAGGTCACCAAGGCCTATGGCGCACAGGGTCTTCCCGACGGGACGATCATCGTCGACTTCACCGGATCGGCCGGCAACAGCTTCGGTGCCTTCGTTCCCAAGGGCATCACGCTGCGCCTCGAGGGCGACGCCAACGACTTCGTCGGCAAGGGTCTCTCGGGCGGTCGCCTCGTGGTCCGTCCGGCACGCAACGCGCCGGACGACTTCGTCGCCGAGCACAACATCATCGCCGGCAACGTGATCGGCTTCGGTGCCACCGCGGGCAAGATCTTCCTGCGCGGCATCGTGGGTGAGCGCTTCTGCGTTCGCAACTCGGGCGTCACCGCGGTGGTCGAGGGTGTGGGCGACCACGGCTGTGAGTACATGACGGGTGGACGCGTCGTCGTCCTCGGCGAGACCGGCCGCAACTTCGCGGCGGGCATGTCCGGCGGTATGGCGTTCGTCTTCGACCCCGAGGGCAAGCTGGCCGACAACCTCAACACCGAGCTCGTCGACCTCGAGCCGCTCGAGGACGAGGACATCGAGTTCCTCGCCACGATCATCGAAGAGCACCGCGCCGAGACCGAATCCCCGGTCGCGGCAGCGCTGCTCGGCGATTGGGACACCGCCCAGACCAAGTTCGCCAAGGTCATGCCGCGCGACTACAAGCGTGTGTTGCTGGCCATCTCCGAGGCGGAGAAGACCGGGCGAGACGTGAACGAAGCGATCATGGAGGCCGCACGTGGCTGACCCCAGAGGATTTCTCAAGCACCCCGAGCGGGAGCTGCCCGACCGCCGCCCGGTGGAACTGCGTCTGCTGGACTGGAAAGAGGTCTACACCGACTTCGACAAGGGCCATCTGAAGACGCAGGCGAGCCGCTGCATGGACTGCGGTATCCCGTTCTGCCACAACGGCTGCCCGCTGGGGAACCTGATTCCCGAGTGGAACGACCTGGTCTACAAGGACCAGTGGCGCGACGGCATCGAACGTCTGCACGCGACGAACAACTTCCCGGAGTTCACCGGCCGCCTGTGCCCGGCTCCGTGCGAGGCGTCGTGCGTGCTGGGGATCAACCAGCCGCCGGTCACCATCAAGCAGGTCGAGGTCGAGATCATCGACAACGCCTTCGACAACGGCTGGGTGACCCCGGTCATGCCGTCGGAGAAGACCGGCAAGTCGGTGGCCGTCGTCGGTTCCGGGCCCGCGGGACTCGCTGCGGCGCAGCAGCTCACGCGTGCCGGACACGACGTGACGCTGTTCGAACGGGCCGACCGCATCGGTGGCCTGCTCCGTTACGGCATCCCCGAGTTCAAGATGGAGAAGCGCCACATCGACCGTCGTCTCGCGCAGATGGAGGCCGAGGGCACCGTCTTCCGCACCGGCGTCAACGTGGGTGTCGACGTCACCGTCGAGCAGCTGCGCGCCGACTTCGACGCGGTGATCCTCGCCAACGGTTCGACCATCGGTCGCGATCTGCCGATCCCCGGGCGTGAGCTCGACGGCATCCACCAGGCCATGGAGTTCCTGCCGCAGGCCAACCGGGTGCAGCTCGGCGACGAAGTCGAGGGCCAGATCTCGGCCAAGGGCAAGAAGGTCATCATCATCGGCGGTGGCGACACCGGCGCCGACTGCCTGGGCACCTCGCTGCGTCAGGGCGCGGAGATCGTCCACCAGTTCGAGATCATGCCGAAGCCGCCGATCGAGCGTGCCGAGTCGACCCCGTGGCCGACCTACCCGCTGATGTACCGCGTGTCGTCGGCCCACGAAGAGGGCGGCGAGCGCGTCTTCTCGGTCAACACCGAGCAGTTCCTCGGCGAGGACGGCAAGGTCACCGGACTCAAGGCGCACGAGGTCGTCATGCGCGACGGCCGCTTCGAGAAGGTGGAGGGTTCGGACTTCGAGCTCGAGGCGGACCTGGTGCTGCTGGCCATGGGCTTCGTCGGACCCGAGCGCGAGGACCTCCTCGACAAGATGGGCGTCGAGTACGACCCCCGCGGAAACGTCAAGCGCGACGGCAACTTCGCGGCTGTCGGTCAGCCGGGTGTCTTCGTCGCCGGCGACGCCGGGCGTGGACAGTCGCTCATCGTGTGGGCCATCGCCGAGGGGCGCTCGGCCGCTGCGGCCGCCGACGCGTTCCTCACCGGGGCGTCGGACCTGCCCGCACCGATCGTGCCCACGCAGGTCGCGCAGCGCTGATCGCGCGTCGCACTCAGCAGTACTCGACTCCCGCTCACCCGCTCAGGGTGGGCGGGAGTTCTGCGTAGGCAGATCCGTCGTTCCACGGGAGTTCCGCAGGCGGCAACACGCCTGCCGGATGCCCGACCTAGACTCGGCGGTAAAGCTGCCTCCTCGGCGTGTACGAAGGGAACGGACCATGCGTCGGATCATCGCGACCGTATGCGCCCTGCTGTGTGCGATCCTGGCCGGCGGTGTGCTCGCCGTCCCGACGGCGACCGCCGCGCCCCGGGGCTGCCCGGAGATCTACGTGCTCGCGGTCCCCGGGACCTGGTCCAACGGTGCCAGCCCGGGTGTGCTGGGGGAGGTCACCGCCGGGCTCGGACCGGAAACCCGCGTGCAGTACGTCGGATACGACGCGACGGCGTTCCCGTGGGAGAAGGCGATCTACGGCAAGTCCAAGGCACAGGCGGTTGCCAACACCACGGGGCTCGCCCTTCAGATGCTCCGACGATGCCCCGGTACCCGGATCGCGCTCGTCGGCTACAGCCAGGGCGCCGACGCCGCCGGTGACCTCGCATCCGAGATCGGCACCGGTCGCGCCGCGATCCGTCCGGGTCAGGTCGCGGGGGTCGTGCTGATCGCGGACCCGCGGCGGTCGAAGCGGGACAATCTCATCGGCCCCGCCCTGAGGGGTGAGGGAAGTGGCGGACCGCGCCTCGACGGCATGGGTTGGGTCCTGCCCAGGGCGTTCACCCTCTGCGAACCCACCGACGTCTACTGCAACGTGCCACGCGACTACTACGTGACGCGGATCGTCGGCTACCTCGCCGAGACCAGCGACCCGACGCCGAGCCAGATCGTGCAGTATCAGGCCGAGGCGGGCGCGATCTTCTCCGAACTGCTCACCCTCGGCGGCCCCGGCGAGATCGTGCAGGAGCTCGGTGACGCGCGCGCTCGCGAGCAGATCAGGTCGTTCAACCAATTCCTCCAGTCCGGGTCGCACGGCACCTACCGGGACTTCGAGGTCCGTCCCGGCGTCACTGCGGTGCAGTGGGCCAACCGGTTCCTCGCCGGCCTCGCGTGACGACGCCGGTCGGCTGACCTGCACGAGAACCGGATGAATCGGACGTCCGACTAGAGTGGCGGCCGAAGTGGTCACCGATCCCGGGGACCAGCCGCCCGCCCTCGGACAGACGGAACATCTCCTTGCCAACGCAGCTCGCCGCCGTACTCGCCCAGACTGACCCGTCGCAAGGTCACAGCGGTTTCATCGGCTGGATTCTCGACCTCATGGACACGCTCGGCGAGCTGGGCGTCGGGGTGGCGATCCTTCTCGAGACCTTCCTGCCGCCGATCCCATCAGAAGCCGTTCTCCCCGGCGCCGGGTTCCTCGCCTACGAGGGCCGCATGAACGTCTGGCTCGCCTGGGCCGCGGCGACCATCGGGTCGCTCGTCGGGGCCTGGCTCTGGTACTGGATCGGTGCGGCTCTGGGCCGCGATCGCACCCGGCGACTCGTCGGCCGGATGCCGCTGCTCGACTACGACGACTTCGACAAGGCGGAGGAGTACTTCGTCCGCTGGGGCGGAATGGCGGTTCTCCTCGGTCGGTGCGTGCCGCTCGTCCGGTCGTTCGTCTCCATCCCGGCGGGCATCGAGAAGATGCCGTTCTGGCGCTTCACCGCGTACACGACGCTGGGGTCGGGGGTGTGGAACGCGCTGTGGATCGGGATCGGCTTCGGCTTCGGTCCGGCGATCGCCCCCGCACTCGAACGGTGGAGTGGCGTGCTGAGCAACATCGTGATCGCCGTGCTGGTTCTCATGGTCGCCTGGTTCGTCGTGAAGCGGGTCCGCCGACGCCGCGCCAGTGCCGCGGGATAGCGGGCCGGGAGAGTGGGACGACCCGTGGAATACCTCGTGCGGAAGCGCGGTTGTACCCCGCGACGGTGACGGACTCAATGCCCCGGGTCCCACCCTTTGCCGCTTCGAGCGGCCTGTTTGCCGGGAGGCGCACTGACCGCCATCGTCGTCCATCACACCGAAGCCGCCGGCCCGAATCCCGGGTCGGCGGCTTCGGTCGTTCGACGGCGACCCGCGGGGGCGAGTGAACGCCTGGCCGCGCCCGGGTCATTCATGCAGGTGAGGGGCGCGTCGCTACGCGCGAGGTAACAGTTCTCGTGCGACGATCGATCTAGCCGTCGTGTGCGGCACTCGCCGTTTCGGGAACCGGAGCTGCGGGATTCACACGTGTCGGCAGTCGCGGGGGCGTGGCGAAAGCCACTGAGAAGTCCGGCGACACGACCGGAAACAGCCGCTACAGTAAAACAAAGTTCCAGTCCGTTGTAACGAATGTGAAGTATCAGGAAGTGATTGGTCATGAAGTTGGCTGACACATTTCACTCGCCCCGCCGGGGCTCTCTGCTGAACTCGCTGACCGGCTGGCGACTCGGAGGCCGCCGCGGTTCCACGACGATGTTCCCCGCCGAAGCGGAACGACTCATCACACCCGCCGAGCTCAGACGGTTCGGCGTCCGGTCCTAGCGCCCTTCGAGGCTCGTCGCTATCGCTCCTCGCACCTCAGGGAGCAATGGGGGACGCTTCTTCGGATCAGAGGGCAGGTGGCACGTCTCCCTCGGCGACGACTCGCACGCTCATCCCGCCGACCGACACCACATCGCCGATCGTCAGCTGACGGCCGCGCCTGGTCTCCACCTCGTCGTTCACGGTGACCAGACCGTCGGCGATCACCTCCTTGGCCTCGGCCCCTGACTCGATCAGGTTGGCGAGTTTGAGGAATTGGCCGAGTCGGATGGAGTCGTCCCGGATCGTCACGTCGTACACGGCTTCGATCATGCCGGTCCACCGCCCGCCTGGCCACCTCGGCCGTCGGGGACGCAAGACGATCTGTGCCGGGCGGGGCCAATCCGCGTGGAGTGCCGGGACATACCTCTCATCCCGACTACCTTTTACGCATGGCCACCGACACCCCCCTCGCGCCGGTCGACCCCGAGAATCCCGGCGAGCACCGCGACGTGGGACCGCGGACGCCCACCGCGGCCGACCGCAGGTCCCTCGCGCTGCTCGACAAGATCCGACGGCCCTCCGGGTTCGGGTCCCGAGCCCCGCACATCGCCGGCACGATCGTCGGTGTCCTGGCGGCAATCGCGTTGCTGTCCAGCCTCTTCCCGGCGATCCGGCATCTGATCCACGACCCCCGCCGCTACGTCGACGACTACATCATCACCCTCCCCGACACCAGCTTCGCCTGGGCGTTCGTGCTCGCCCTGATCGCCGTCGCGCTCTCGGCCCGCAAGCGGATCGCCTGGTGGATCAGCGTCATCTACCTGATCCTGTTCATGGCGACCAACGCGCTCTATCTCGTGCCGTCGCTGGCCGACGACCTGGGCGTGACGCGGTGGGACCGCACGAACATCTACCTCGGACTGTTCATCGACGCGCTTGCCCTGATGTTCCTGCTGTCGACGTACCGTCAGTTCTACACACGGGTCCGCAAAGGCGCCGTCCTGGCGGCGTTCGGCACCCTGATCGCCGGACTGGCGATCGCGACCCTGCTGGGCTGGGCCTTGGTGTGGGCGTTCCCGCACACGCTGACCCGAGGCGACCGGTTGCCGTACGCGTTCAACCGGGTCGTGGCGTTCGGCGCGATCGACCAGGATGCCTCGTTCGACGGTCGGCACACCCACCTGTTCGTCAACGGCCTGCTGGGACTGTTCGGCGCCCTGGCGCTGATCGCCGCGGCCGTCGTGCTGTTCCGGTCGCAACGGCTGCGCTGGCTCATCACCGCCGAGGACGAGGCCCTCATCCGGGCGCTGATCACGCGGTTCAACGACGACGATTCGCTGGCGTACTTCTCGACCCGCCGCGACAAGGCCGTCGTGTTCTCGCCCGATGGTCGGGCAGCGATCACCTACCGGGTGGAGGTAGGCGTCGGACTGGCGGGCGGTGACCCGATCGGCGATCCGGAGTCGTGGCCGGATGCCATCGCCGAATTCCTCACCCTGTGCGAGAAGTACGGGTGGCACCCGGCGTCAATGGGGTCGAGCCCGCGCGGCGCGGCCGCCTTCGACGCCGCCGGTTTCGTCTCGCTCAACATCGGCGACGAGGCCATCCTGCACACGCGCGAGTTCAGTCTCAGTGGGCCGGCCATGAAGGCGGTGCGCCAGGCCGTGACCCGGACCCGTCGTGCCGGGGTCGGTGTCCGTATCCGACGGCACAACGAGATCGGCGACACCGAGATGGCGAAGATCGTCGCGCGCGCCGACGACTGGCGCGACACCGACGAGGAACGCGGCTTCGCGATGGCGCTCTCGCGCATCGGCGATCCCGCGGACGGCGACTGCCTGCTGGTCGAGGCCGTGATGGGCGAGGGCACCCCCGACGAGCGGGTCGTCGGCATGCTGTCCTTCGTGCCCTGGGGTCGTCGGGGTGTGTCGCTCGACCTGATGCGTCGTGACCGGCACGGACCCAACGGCGTCGTGGAGACCATGGTCGCCGAATTGTGCCGCAACTCCGAGCAATTGGGCATCACCGAGGTCTCGCTGAACTTCGCGGCGTTCCGGGCGTTCTTCGAGCAGGGTCCCCAGATCGGGGCCGGGCCGGTGATGCGGATGGGCTACTCGATCCTCATGTTCGGCTCGCGGTTCTTCCAGATGGAGTCGCTGTACAAGTCGAATGCGAAGTATCTGCCGGACTGGCAGTCGCGCTACCTGTGCTTCGAGGACAGCCGGATCCTGCCCCGGGTGGGCCTCGCCGCGATCGTGACCGAGGGTTTCATCACGTTGCCGCGGTTCGGACGGGCCAAGCACTACACGCAGGGGCCGCCGTCGATCCCGCCCGGTGTCGACGCGCCCGCGCTCATCGCCGAGCTCGACGCCGAGGCAGCCACACCTGAGGGTGCGGTCGTCCACCGGCCGGAACAGGTGCGCGTCCGACTCGAGAAGATGGACCGGCTCGTCGAGCGCGGCTTCGATCCGTACCCGCCGGCCGATCAACCCACTCATACGATCGCGGCGGCCAAGGCCGAACCCGAGGGAACCGTCGTCACCGTCGCCGGACGCGTGACGCGACTTCGGGACTTCGGCAAGGTGGTGTTCGCCGACGTCCACGACTGGTCCGGCGAGGTGCAGGTGCTGGTCGAGGATTCCCGGATCATCCCGGGCACACCCGATTTCGGTACCGACGTCGACCTCGGGGATCTGATCCAGGCCCGCGGCGTCGTCGGCACGAGTCGTAAGGGCGAGCTGTCGATCCTGATCGATGCCTGGCGGATCAACGGCAAATGCCTGCGCCCGCTGCCCGACAAGTGGGCCGGTCTCACCGATCCGGAAGCGCGTGTCCGGCAGCGCTATGTCGACCTCGCCATCAACGAGCAGACGCGCAAGTCGCTGGCGACCCGCAGTCTCGTGGTGAAGTCGTTGCGTGACTTCCTCGGCGCTCGTGGCTTTCTCGAGGTCGAGACGCCGATCCTGCAGCAGATCCACGGCGGCGCGAACGCCACCCCGTTCCAGACGCACATCAACGCCTACAACCTCGACCTGTATCTGCGGATCGCCCCGGAGCTCTACCTCAAACGACTGTGTGTCGGCGGGGTCGAGAAGGTCTTCGAGATCGGCCGCAATTTCCGCAACGAGGGTGTGGACTTCAGTCACAACCCGGAGTTCACGAGTCTGGAAGCCTATGAGGCGCACAGTGATTACCTCAAGATGCTCGATCTGACGCGCGAGATGATCCAGTACGCGGCGACGGCGGCCTACGGGGAACCGGTCATCGTTCGCACCGATGCCGACGGAAACGAAGAGCGCGTCGACATCTCCGGGGAGTGGCCGGTCAAGACCGTTCATCAGGTGGTCTCGGAGGGCGCGGAGCAGGACATCACGCCGGAGACCTCCGTCGAGGAATTGCGCGCGGTGTGTGACCGCCTGGAGATCAATCACCGGCCCGACTGGGACGCCGGGCAGATCGTCCTGGAGTTGTACGAGCACCTCGGCGAGGATCGCACCACCTTCCCGACCTTCTACACCGACTTTCCGACGTCGACGTCGCCCCTCACGCGTGCGCACCGGAGCAAGCCCGGCGTCGCCGAGCGGTGGGACCTCGTCGCCTGGGGCGTCGAACTCGGCACGGCCTACACCGAACTCACCGATCCGGTGGAGCAGCGGGCGCGTCTCACCGAGCAGTCGATCCTGGCCGCCGACGGCGATCCCGAGGCCATGGAACTCGACGAGGACTTCCTGCAGGCACTGGAATACGCGATGCCGCCGACCGGAGGTCTGGGTGTCGGTGTCGACCGCGTGGTCATGCTCATCACCGGACAGTCGATCCGCGAGTCGCTCGCGTTCCCGCTGGCGAAACCGCAGGACGCCTGACCCGGTCGACCGAGTTCGAATTCGCCTCAGCCGCAGAGTGCTCCGACGGCGTCGTGGTCGTGGGTGGGGATCACGCGCACGGTGTGGCGGGCCAGGTGGAGCCGGTGCAGCATCGCGAACGCCGCGTCGCGGTTGTCGTCGACGAATTCGCCGGGGATGCTCGGCTTCTGGCGCAGGCGCGCCACCTGCTCGAAGTGCCAGGCCGCGTCGCCGGCGAGCAGGACCGGGCCGGAGGACGTGCGGGCCAGGACGCCGACGCTCCCGGGGGGGTGCCCGCCGAGGTCGACGACGACCACGGAGCCGTCGCCGAACAGGTCGTGGCTCGCGGCGAACGTGGACACGGGCGGGCCGTCGAGTTCGTAGTCGAGGATCGGTCGGCCGTCGGTCAAAGCCGCCCGCACCCCGCCGACCGGTGGTCGCGAGCCGGCCAGTATCCATTCGCGTTCGGCCCGTGGAAGCCACACCGGCAGGCCGGGCAGGTCCAGCAGGCCGCACACGTGATCCCAGTGAGCGTGCGTCGGCAGGGCGAAGTCGGGGGAGCGGTGCAGCGGCCGCAGCTCGAGACCGTCGGCGGTGCTGACCGTCGACCGCGGCGGGGTGATCAGCGGGCGCAAGATCGTCGGCAATTCGGGCAGGACGCGGTGATGGGCGTCGCGGCAGAAGCCGGGATCGACCAAGAACGTGGCCTCGGGGTGCTCGACCACGAAGGTCGTCATCGCCGACGACGCGCGACGCAGGGTACGAGCTCCCTCGACGAGGCCGGCGAGCGGTACCCGTCGCGCAACCTGGGGCAGGGCGCGCACCCGGACCGTCACCTCGCCGTCGGGGAGCCCGGCGTCCTCGATGGCGTCGAAGAGTCGCCGGTCCGGCGGGCGCGGACGGAACGCGCCACGCACGGCGAGCGCACCCGTGCGCAGCATCTCGGCCGGCGCCGGGCCCGGCTGGCGAAAGGTGGCCACCGCGTATTCCTACCCCGGCCGCCAGGTGTGCGCGCCGATTCCGGGTAAGCGGATGTCATGTGTAGTTCACCGAGGAGAGGTTCTGGGTACCACTCCGCCGTCGTTGAATGGTCCTGGCCCCTCGAAAGGCCTGCTGTCCTCCCAGCGGGCTACAACCGAACACAATGTGTAACGACGCGCTAGGGTCCAACGACCTACTCATCGACCCCCGACGTCTGACGAGAGGTACCGGAATGGTTGTCGAAGAGCTCGTACACCAGGACCGTCGGGCGGACCGTCGCTGACATGCACCCGACCCTCATCTGGTTCACGGCGACTCCCAGGCAGCCACTGAGCCTTCCCGTGCCTTGTCCTCGACCCGGCAATACCTGAAACCGTGGCGCCGAGGGAGAGCGACGCCACCGCGAATGCGGATCATGGGGGCGGGGGAGAATCGCAGGTCCTACGCGACCTGCTGGCTCTGGTGGCCGCAGGGGACCGAGCGGCGTTCACGCGCTACTATGACCTGACCAGTTCGCGGATCTACGGTCTGGCCGTCCGGGTGGTGCGTGATCGGCACTACGCCGAGGAGATCGTCCAGGAGGCCTACCTGCAGTACTGGCAGCGGGCGGCCGACTACGACCCGACCCGCGGATCGGTGATCACGTGGATGATGACGATCGCGCACCGGCGCGCCGTCGACCGGGTCCGTACCGAGGACATGCAGACCGAGCGGTTGTCGGAGTACGGCGTCCGGGCCGCCGAACCCGAGATGACGCAGGATCTTCCGCTCGAAGCGGTGCTGCGGTCGGTGGAGGTGAGCGCAGTGCACACCTGCCTCGGACATCTCACGGAACTGCAACGAGGAAGCCTCGAGATGTCGTACTTCGGAGGACTCACCTATCCCGAGGTGGCGGCGCGCACCGACACGCCCCTGCCCACCACGAAATCCCGTATCCGGGACGGCCTGAGACGGCTGCGGAGCTGCCTGGACGCGCAGGACGACCGCTGACGGATCGGCGGTGAGCGCGTCGTGCCGTCCGGCGACGCCGCGCCATCCGCGCGGGCACACTGGACGGGTGCACGAGACGACACCCGACGCGGGTCTGGATTCACCCGGTGAGTTCGTGACGGTCGGGGAGCATCGGCTCCACGTGCTCGACGAGGGGGCGGGTCCGCCGCTGCTGCTCATGGCGGCGCTCGGGAGCAACTGGTTCGACCTCGATCCGCTTGTCGCGCGGCTCGTCTCGTCGTGGCGGGTCGTGCGGTACGACCGCCCGGGTTACGGGCTGTCCGATCCCATCGGTCGGCGTCACCATCCGTCGCTGCTGGGCGAGGTGGAGCGGATGGCCGCGGTGCTCGACGCTCGGGGTATCGCCGAACCGGTTGTCGTCGTGGGGCATTCGCTGGCGTCGCTGTATGTGGAGGCGTTCGCACGCCGATATCCCGAGCGGACCGCGGGTGTCGTCATCCTCGACGGGTCATTCGTCTTGTTCCCGTGGCGGATCGTCCCGCTGTCGTTCCGGGTGGGCAACGCCCATCGGGTGGTCGGTGCGGCGCGCGCGGTGACGAGCCGCGTCGGGATACGTCGCTGGCCGAGTTTCCAGGTGTGGAGCCGCGTCGTGCCCGCGCCACCGGAGGGTCGAGGCGAGCAGCAGCGCCGATGGAGTACGCGCGTCTTCGGGCAGCCGCCCTACCTCCTGGCCCTTCTCGTCGAGAACGCCGCGTTCGGGTCGATGAACCAGACGTTGCGGAGTCTGCGACGGTCCGAGCCGATGCCGGACGTCCCGGTGATCGTCGTCGTGGCGTCGTCCAGGCTCCCGGGGTGGCGCCACTTCTGGGAATGGAAGCAGCGACGGTACGCCGAGGTGTTGAACGCTGATGAGATCGCGGTACTCCCGAGGGCGCGGCACTTCCTCGTGTCGGAGCGCCCGGACGACGTCGCCGAGATCATCGGCGGGGTGCGGCCCATCCCTACCCGCGAGTAACCAGCTACTTGCGGTTACACCTAAACTGTTCGGCATGAGCGAGCTGACCTTCACCCCGACGGCCGACCTCGTCGACGACATCGGCGCCGACGTCCGAAGCTGCGACACCCAGTTCACGCAGTTCGGCGGAAACCGGGAGTTCGTCGGACGGGTGTCGACGGTCAAGTGCTTCCAGGACAACGCCCTGCTGAAGTCGGTTCTGGGTGAATCCAACCCCGGCGGGGTGCTCGTCGTCGACGGCGACGCGTCGGTCCACACCGCACTGGTCGGAGACCTCATCGCCGAGCTCGGCCGCTCCAACGGCTGGGTGGGGATCATCGTCAACGGCGCCATCCGCGACGCCAAGACCATCGGCGGGATGGCGATCGGGGTCAAGGCCCTGGGTACCAACCCGCGCAAGTCGACCAAGACCGGCGCCGGTGAACGCGACGTCCCGCTGACCATCGGCGGCGAGACGTTCACCCCCGGCGACATCGTCTACTCCGACGACGACGGCATCGTGCTCGTCGCGGCGGGAGACAACCAGTAGAGCCCCGACCGCAGACCACGATCGACATCGAAGACCGGACACCCGCACAGCGCTGAGGAGCACCGCCATGCCGAAGCCCACCGCCGACTATTTCGCTCGCCTGGGTGCGCTCGTCGCCATCGACGACGCCGCGAGTCGTCCCACGCGCCCCGTCCTCGAGGCGTTCAGCGGGACGGAGATGGCGACCATCCCGGTCGCCACCGCCGACGATCTCGAGGTGGCGGTCGCCCGGGCCCGCCAGGCGCAGGAGGGATGGGCGGCCCGCACGCCGGCCGACCGCGCCGCGATCATCGACCGTTTCTCCGACCTGGTCCACCGCAACGCGGCGTCGTTGATGGACATCGCGCAGGCCGAGACCGGCAAGGCGCGCATCTACGCGCAAGAAGAGGTCATCGACGTCTCGATCACCGCGCGGCACTACGCGACGAACGGACCCAAGCTGCTGGCCGATCGCAAGGTCAAGGGCATGCTGCCGGGCGCGACCAGCGTGCGCGTGCGGTACCTGCCCAAGGGTGTGGTCGGCATCATCAGCCCGTGGAACTACCCGCTGACACTGGCCGTGTCCGATGCGGTGGCCGCCCTGATCGCCGGCAACGGCGTCGTGATCAAGCCGGACAGCCAGACGCCGTACTGCGCGCTGGCCCTGGCCGAGTTGCTGTACGAGGCGGGTCTGCCGCGTGAGCTGTACGCCGTGGTGCCCGGGCCGGGAAGCGTTGTCGGGCAAGCAATCATGGCCAGCACCGACTACGTGATGTTCACCGGCTCCTCGGAGACCGGGGCCACCCTCGCCGAACAGGCCGGGCGTCGGCTCATCGGCTTCTCGGCCGAACTCGGCGGCAAGAACCCGATGGTCGTCACCGCGAGTGCCGACATCGCCAACGCCGTGCGCGGCGCGGCGCGCGCGTCGTACTCCAACTCCGGGCAGCTGTGCATCTCGATCGAACGGATCTACGTCGACAAGAAGATCGCCGACGACTTCGCCGAGCGGTTCGCCGCGTATGTGTCGACGATGAAGCTGTCGGCCTCCTACGATTTCAGCGCCGACATGGGTTCGCTGGCCTCGGCCGCACAGATCGACACCGCCGAAGCGCACGTCGAGGACGCGGTCGCCAAGGGCGCGAAGGTGCTCGCCGGCGGCAAGCGTCGCGCGGACCTGGGCCCCTTCTTCTTCGAGCCGACGGTCCTCACCGACGTGAACGACGACATGGTGTGTTTCGCGAACGAGACCTTCGGACCGGTCGTCTCGATCTACCCGGTGGACTCCACCGACGAGGCGATCAAGCTCGCCAACGACACCGACTACGGCCTCAACGCCAGCGTCTTCGCCGGTAGCAGCGCCGAGGCGCAGGAAGTCGCCGAGCAACTGCGCGCCGGGACGGTGAACATCAACGAGGGTTACGCCGCGGCGTGGGCGTCGACGGCGGCCCCGATGGGCGGCATGGGTATCTCCGGGATGGGACGCCGGCACGGTGACGAGGGGCTGCTGAAGTACACCGAGCCGCAGACCATCGCCGAGCAGCGTTTCATCGGCATCGACCGCATGCCGGTGGTCCCGACGAGCATCTACCGAGCCATCACGCCGACCGCCGTGCGCGCGTTGAAGTACCTGCCGGGCCGGTAAGAGAGTAAGAGAGCTCACTCTTTGCTTGTTCGGGAGTGGGATGACTCGTTCCCTCGACGGCGTCGAGTAGGACGAATTTCCGTCCACCTCAGGGTGTGGGAAGGGCAGATTGCCCTTCGACCTCGCTCACAGGGACGCAAATTCCTCACCCCGGACGGCGTCGCCACCACCCGGTCGCTCCGGTCGGGCCGCGACGTCGCGGCATCTGGCGTGCCTGGGGAGCACGATTTCGCTGATCGAGACGCCCGATGTCCTGCCCCGTCGATGTGAGCGTGGTTACGGTAGGCCTTGTGACCCGAACACGTCATGGACGCAGGAGATCCGTTCGTTCACCGGCCCGTGGGCTTGTGACGATGACCGCGTCCGCGGCTGTCGTGGCTGGGTTGTTCTTCGCCGGCCCGGCGGCTCATGCTCGAGCGCCGCTGCAGGTCACTGCTGTGACTGGCGGGATGACCATCCCCTGGGGTGTAGTGGTTGCACCCGATGGCACCGTGCTTTCCGGTGAGCGCGCGGGGCGGTTTGTTGCGGTGCGCCCCGGTGGAAAACGTGTGAACGTCAGAGCAGACCTGTCGAAGATCTTCGCGGTCCACGAGGCGGGCCTCATGGGGCTCGCCATCGACCAACGGTTCTCGGACAACCGCCGTGTGTATTCGTGTCAAGCGGAGTACACGGTGCCCGGCGCCTTTGTCGTGCCGGAACCTCTTGCCGGCGCACCTCTTCCGGCCCCACAGACTGGTCAGACCATCAAGGTGGTGTCGTGGCGGGTGAGTGCGGACTGGACGCAGATGACCCGTGAGCGGACGGTCCTCGGTGGAATCCCCGTGACGTCCTCCGGCAGTCGTGCCGGATGCGGCCTTTCCGCTACCGCCGACAGCTTCTGGGTCGGTACCGGCGACACAGGCACACCATCTGTTGCCCAGGATCGGAAGTCGCTGGGCGGCAAAGTTTTACACATCAAATTCGACGGTACGCCCGCTCCGGGTAACCCGAACCCGCACAGTCCGATCTACAGCCTCGGGCATCGCAACGTACAGGGCGTGGCGGTCCAGCCCGGCACCGGTCGCGTGTACGCCATCGAGCAGGGCACGAGCCGCGACGACGAGCTGAATCGCATCGTCGCCGGGGGCAACTACGGCTACAGGCCCGATCGCACACCGATCATCTACGACGAATCGGTGCCGATGACCGATCCGGCGCGGGTCCCCGGCGCAATCGGTCCGGTCTGGAGTTCGGGCAACGAGACGATCGCTCTGCCGGGAATCGCATTCCTGCCCGAAACCGGTTGGGGCGCATACAACGGCGGCGTCGTGCTGACGGCACTCAAAGGCAAACGACTGGTGTTCCTGAAGCTCTCCGACGACGGACGCCACGTGGTGTCGCGAACCGAGGCCCTGAAGGACGAGCATGGTCGCTTGCGTGGCGTGGCCGTCGCGCCCGACGGTTCGCTGATCCTGACAACCAGCGACGGCGAAGGTGCAGACCGCATCCTGCGGGTGCGCTGGGACGGCTGAGCAATGTGCGACAACGTAGCCGTCGGATACGCAATCGACCGTGATCGTCGGCGCACCGAAGTTCGCCGGTGGTACCGGCGGTCCGGCGCGCGTGATCGCCATGGTGTGAATCGGACACAGAAAGGTCATCGATGACGACGCGCATCACCCGGTTCGAACGCGGACCCCACACCTTCGACGTCACCGACGAAGGTCCGATCGACGGTGAACCGATCGTGCTGTTGCACGGGTTCCCCCAGCGGGCCTCGTGCTGGGAACTGGTCGCGGAAATCCTGCACGACAACGGGTTCAGGACCCTCGCGCCGGACCAGCGTGGGTACTCGCCCGGTGCTCGCCCCGCACGCCGACGGGACTACGTGCAGAGCGAACTGACCGCCGACGTGCTCGCCCTGCTCGACGCCGCCGGCCTCGAACGAGCCCACGTCGTCGGCCACGACTGGGGCGCACTCGTCGGGTGGGCGGTCGCCGCGCACCATCCCGAGCGGGTGAAGAAGCTGACCGCCCTGTCTGTTCCGCACCCAGGGGCCTTCCTGCGCTCGATGCGCCACGGACAGATCTTCCGGTCCTGGTACATGGCCGCCTTCCAGGTTCCGGTCCTGCCCGAGAAGTTCCTCGGCTGGGCGATGCGAACACAACCGGACTTCGGGGAGCGGATGGGACTTCCGCAACCGTTCGCGTCGCGGATCGCCCGTGAGATCGGTGAGTACGGCGCCCTCCCCGGCGCGCTGGGTTGGTATCGCGCGATGCCGCTCCCCGACAAGCGATCCGCGCCCCGGCCGGTCCGCGTCCCGACCACGTTCGTGTGGGGCGACGCCGACCCGGCCATCGGCGAGGAGGCGGCCCGCCTGTGTTCGGGGTGGGTCGACGCGAAGTACGAGTTCATCGCGTTGCGCGGCGCCGACCATTGGCTGCCGGAAGCGCACGCCGACGACGTTGTCGCCGCGGTCCTCGACCGGGTCGGCGATCTCGCCCCGGCGAACGGTTCGACCACCGCCCCGTCGGCGGTGGGACCGTCAGCGCAGGACTCGGCGTAACACGACGAAGACGATCAGCGCGACCACTGCTGCGAGCCCGGCATACGCGGGCGTCAGGTTGGTGGTCGGGGGTTCGGTGGGCGAACCAGAGCGCAACTGCGCGAAAGTCGCACGGGCGGCGTCTGATTCGGCGACCACATCGACCGGCGGATGCGTGGGCGCGGGGGTGGGATCGGCGGGCGCGGGGGCCGAGGACGCGGTCGGGGCCGGCTTCGGGGAGTGCGTCACCGGCGGCTCGGGGGGCGACGCCGGGGTCGTGGCCGACGACACTTGAGGCGCTTCGGGTTCCGGGGTCGGAGTCGGCGGATCCACTGGCTCCGGGGCGGGCGGCGCCGACTTCGGCGGCGCCTTCTTGGCCGGTGCCTTCTTGGCTGCCGACTTCTTCGCCGGTGCGGCCCCGGCGGCCTTTTTCGCGGGGCTCTTCTTGGCCGGTGCCTTTTTCGCGGGGCTCTTCTTCGCCGCCTTCTTCGGCGGAAGCTTGTCGCCGCCGGATTCCGCGGCAGCCGTCTCCGGCGAGGCCTTCTTCGCTACCGGCGCGGCGGGTACGGCGTCGGGTACGGAGGCGGACTCTTCCGGTGCGGCAATCGGGAACAGCGCCTGCTCGTCTTGGTTCGACTCTCTGGCGGACGGCGTGGCGTTCGGATCCGGCTCGGTCATACGGCGCTCCCTCGCAAGTGTCCGGCAGGCGCCCGGCAACTGCTGCGCCGCGCGACACGTTCGCACCCATCCTAATGGTGTGCGCCGGAACCGGGCACCGGCGACCGGATCCCGCAGCCTGTTTCCACACGTGCCGCTGATCGCTCGCCGATATCACCCAAGCGGCCGCCCACCGGCACGGCGAGGACCCGGCTCGGACCGTGGGTCAGGAACGGACCCCGAGCCGCGCGAGGATGTCGGCGTCGACGGCTTCGAGTTCGTCGGCGATGGACTTGTGGGCGGTGCGGCGCTGACCGGCCGACATCGTCTCGGCGGTCTGCACCGCGATGTCCAGATTGTCGAGGCGCTTGGTCATCGCCGCGACGAAATCCGTGGAGTCGGAGCTGGTGTCCTGCGCGACGACCTTCTCCAGTGCCGTACGGGTGGTCGCGATCCGCGCGGACAGGGTCGCTCCGTGACCGCTGAACTGGCGCAACACCTCCGGTGAGACCCCCGCGCGGTTCGCCTGCAGTGTGGAGAGCTGTTCGCGTCCGGCGACCGCGGCCCGGTAGACGACGGGTGCGGCGATCGGTGCCACGAGCCGGGCGACGGTGAGGTAGCGCTTCACGCTGGCCGGGCTGAGAGCCTTCGCGTCGGCGGCGGCCTGCGCCTCGACGGCGAACTTCTTCGCCTCGGCCTTGCTCACCTTCGTCTGGGACTTGGCGAGCTGCTTGGCGGTCTTGCGCTCGGCTTTCATCTCCTTCTGGAAGTACTTGTGCTCGTTCTTGCGCCGGGCCTTTTGTTCCTTGCGCCGCGACTTGGCGTCGAACTTGGCCTCCAGCTTGGCTTTCGCCTTGAGAGCCTTGGCCTCTGCCTTGCGCTGAGCACGAGTCGTACCGTCGGAGGAGAACAATCCCATCGAATGCCCTTTCGCTGCTGCCGAGAAGACCGCAGTCGACCCCCGGCCTGCTCTCGTTCCGCTCCCGGCGCCGGTGTCGACCGGCTCGCTCGATCGCGTCCGGCGCCGCACTTCGTGGCCCCGCTCGCTTCGCTCCCGACGTCAGGCGCGCGTGATAACAAGTACAAGCATGACATGTGGTTGTATCCGACCACGTGTCCGTCCGTTCGAGCCCGGAAAGGGATGGCGTGGTCCCTGTCGTGTTGTCGCCGCGCGACCTCGCCGGTTGCGAGCACCGGGTCGCCCTCGACTTCGCGCACGACAGACGTCCCGCCGACGAACCCGATCCGCCTGGCGTGCAGCGTCGCAAGGAGGCCGCGGCCGACCATCGAGCGGCGATACGCGAGCTGCTCCGCGGGGTACACAGCGATCAGCCGGGCGCGTTCGTGGTCGTCGACGCCGATGCGAGCACCGCTGAGCGCGTCGCGGCCACGCTGCGTGCCTGCGCCGCCGGGGCGTCGTGGATCTGGAACGCGACCCTGCCGACCGACCGGGAGCACGGGCGCCGTGGCCATTCCGAACTGCTGGTGCGGGTCGGGGACGGCTACACACCGGTCATCGTCGTCAATCACCGGGTCAGCCAGCCGGCGAAATCGACGCCGGAACCGGACGGGCGTGCGCCCAGCCTGGTGACCAGTCCGTTCTGGATGTGGGCACCGAGCCCCGACCCATATCGGACCGGCCGGCCGAACCGACGGGACAACCTCCGGCTGGCTCATCTCACCGCCATGCTCGTGGAGATCGGCAGGGCGTCGTCGACCGACACGACGGAGTTGCGCGGCGGCGTGATCGGCGTGGACGCGGACTGCATCGTCGTCCTGGACACCGGGGCGATGCTCGAGGACTACTCGGCGATCCTCGAGCATCGGCTCGCGGTCGCGGGTGGGCAGGTCCCCACCGAGCCCCGCCGGATCAGCGAATGCCGTTCGTGCCCGTGGTGGGTGCGCTGCGGACCGGAGCTCGAGGAGAAGCGCGACGTCAGTCTCGTGGCGAGCGGCAACCAGGGTTCGGTCCTGATCGATGCCGGGATCACGACGATCGACGAACTGGCCGCACAGCGCGGGGCCCCACCGGAGGGCTGGCCGGGCGGCGTCCGGTTCGGCGACGCGATCATCAACGCGATCGCCTGGCTCACCGGCACCGAGCTCGTCCGGCGCGTCGACTCGCCGCGGGTCCACCGCGCCGACATCGAGATCGACGTCGACATGGAGAGCTACGGCGAGCACGGGGCGTATCTGTGGGGGACACTGCGCACCGACAACACCGACTCGTCCGCGCCCGTCGAGTACCGCCCGTTCGTCACCTGGGACCCGCTGCCCACGCGCGACGAAGCGCGGTCGTTCGCCGAGTTCTGGGGATGGCTCATGGCCGAACGCGCCGCCGCCCGCGAGGCCGGGAAGACGTTCGCGGCCTACTGCTACTCCCAGCAGGCGGAGAACCGATGGCTGCTGGGGTCGGCCGACAGATTTGCCGGCGAGCCGGGCATCCCGGCGCGCGCCGAGGTCCAGGCCTTCATCGCATCGTCGGAATGGGTGGACATCTACGAGGCGGTCGGCGAGAACTTCATCTGCCCGCGGGGCAAGGGCTTGAAACGAGTGGCGCCGGTCGCGGGGTTCTCGTGGCGCGACGACGACGCGAGCGGCGAGGCGTCGATGGAGTGGTACCGGGCGGCTGTCGCGCTCGGGGGCGGGCGCCCCGACGACGGGCAGCGCCGGCGACTTCTCGAATACAACGAAGACGATGTCCGTGCCACAAAAGTGTTGCGCGAGTGGATGACCGACGGCGCGGCCGCGCAGGTGCCCCACGAGCGGGATCTGCTCGACCGGTTCCGGGCGAGCTGACGACCTCAGCCGAACCGCTGGGTCGAACGTCTCGTCGCCGCGTGTCAGGGACGCATCGAGCGCAACGAGTCGAGGAACGACCCGCTGCCGAGCAGGGCGACGGCGCCGAGCAGCAACAGTGCTCCCGGCGCCACGCCGAGGACGAACTTTCGCACCGACGTCAACGTCGAGTCCTGCGGTACACCGGGGGAGGCCTGCGGCGGATCGACCGGCGGTCCCGCTGCACCCGCAACCGTCTGCGAGGTGTCGGTGCCGTCGGCTTCGACGTCGGTGTCGGGCTGTGGAGAACGACGATCGGTGTCCGGCCCGCTGCCGGAGCCGGAGCCGGAGTCCGGAGTCGGCCCGGTCGAACCACCTCCACCAGGAGGGGCGACCGTCGGTACGTCGGCGACGGCCGGACCGGTGTTCGGGGGGACCCTGGCCGGGTCGGACCCGCTCACATCGCCGTCGGACGCCGAGGGAGCGTCCTCCTCCCGGCGGGTGCCGGGGGACGGGTCGTCACCGTCGCCATCGCTCCCGGATGTGGTCTCGCGCATGGTGGTCGTCGGGTCCGGATCATCGGTGCTCGTCGTGGTGGTGGTGGTGGTCGTCGTCGTGTTGCTGGTCGTGCTCGTGGTCTCGCTCGTCGTGTCCGACGTCCCCGGCATGGGCGACGATCCACAACCGCAGCCCGTGGGATGAGACGGTGCGGAGGACTCGTCCGTGGTCTCGGGATCGGTGCTCTCGGGGTCCGTGGATTCGGGTTCGGTCGTCTCGGGGTCGCTGGTGTCCGAGTCGTCGGTCGGCGAGCCCGCGGGTGTGTCGGTGTCGGCGTCGTCGACCTCGTCCGTGTCATCGGGATCGCTGTCGGCGTCACCCGCCCAGTCGGCGCCTGGCGCATCGGGGCCGGGTGGGGCTGTCGACGCAACCCCGGGCGCGACGACGATGAAGAGAATCGCGGCGAGAGCGATCAGAAGGACGGCGAGACCACGCGGCTTGGCACGGGCGCCGCGGGGGGTCGGGAGACGGTGGCTCATCGTTCGTCAGGCGTACAGTCGAGGGGGTGAAACATCGTCGCTGACACCATGCGGCGGATCGACGCGCACCGCGGGCCGAACCCGAATGTTCATCTGACGGATCCGCGTCGGCAACCCATGACCCCCATGAATGTGAAGAACGCCACACTATCGATCGTTACACCATCTTTACAGGTGATACGCGCAGAGCGCGGCGGTCCGGTACTTTCTGATCGTACCGATCGTTGCAACGGCCGTGTACAGCGGGCTTTAATGCTTGCAAATTCAAATTTTGCGTTTCGGAGAAGATTGTCATGACTTCAGGAGGGGCGGAGAAGCCTATGGGCGACACCGGACGCACCGACTCCGATCGTTCGAGGACGACGGACGCGGATGCTCTCGACCCCGGGCTGTTCGCCCGGCGGCTCGAGGAACTGTTCCGGACGGTTCCTGGTCCGAACGGTAGGGCGTACAGCGCGAAGGCGATCGCGGCGCGATCGACCGAGCGGGGTTTCCGACTCGGCGAGTCGTATCTGAGCCAACTGCGATCGGGGAAGGCCAAGTCTCCCTCGTTCCGCACGGTGGAGGGCATCGCGGCCGCTTTCGGGGTCGACGTGCACTACTTTCTCGAGGATCGGGCCGCGCAGCGTACCCGCGACGAGATCGATCTGATGCGGTTGCAGGCCGACACGAACGTCCAGCTGGCGGCCTTCCGCCTGGCCGGGTTGTCGAGTGATTCGGTCACGGTGGTGAACGAGCTGATCAAGGTGCTGCGCGAGCAGCAGGGTCTGCCCAAGGATCCGCCGGACGTGATCGCGGCCGGTCTGAGCGACACCAAGCCGTCGGCCGATTCGCGGCTTCGCGTCGTCGGAGACCACAGCGACGACTGACCGCCGGTGAGGCGTTCGCGGAGCCATTCGTTCCGGACCGAGGGGTGTCGGCCCGGACAGGCCAGCGAAGTCGATCGCTGCGGGTGGATTCCGGCGTGGTGCGCGCTCGTGATTCGATGAGCTCATGCGTCGATCCGAGCGCGCATTGCGCGCATTGTGCCGCGCCGAGCTGAAGGGGCTCGATCTCGATCTGCCCCTCGACGTGGCTCAACTCTGCGAACGGTACGGTGACCGTCGCGGTCGGCCAATCCGCTTGATCGAGCATGCCTTGCCCGCGGGGGTTCCCAACGGCATCTGGCTGGCCGCGACCGACGCGGACTACTTCTTCCACCAGGCCCACACCTCACGCTTGCACCGCAACCAGATCGTCGTCCACGAGTTCGGCCATCTGATCGCCGGCCATCAGATCCTCGGTGAGGCCTCGGCGGCGGGGATCGCCGCCCTGACGCAGGACGAGTCGGCAGCCGCGCTCCGGCGCACGTGCTACTCCGACGACGCCGAGTGGGAAGCCGAGATGCTCGCCTCGTTGATTCTCGGCTGGGCCGAGGACGCCGGCACCGGCGTCGGGAGCACCGCGTCGCACGGCGAACTGCGTGGACTCCAGAAACTGTTGGGGGGTCATCGCGGATGGCTGTGACACGCCGGTCGGTTGCGGCACCGGGAAGAATGTGAGTCCCTGTTGGGCGTGATCACTGTCGCGGGCGGGGGCCCGACGGTCAATCTGCTGGCCTCCGGGGTGGACGTCGGGATCGGCGCGGTCAACGCCGTCGCCGCGGTCGTCTTCGCCCTCGCGTTCTGTTGGCGCCTCGATCAGATCCGCCGTGCGGGATGGGGGTTGCAGCCGCTGGCGATGATGATCGCCGTGGCGGCGCTGACCCTCGCATTCGTCGTCGTCGACGACTCGGTCGCCGACGTGCTCAACGAGGTCGGTTTCACCGGCCTGTCGAGGGTGGCGTTCTACGCGCTCCTCGCGATCGGGGTCGCGGCGCTCGTGGTGGTGTTCTTCTTCCCCGGCAAGGTCACGCGCGAACGCCGGGCCGGATGGGAGGCGTTGCCCCTCGTCGTGGCACTCGTCGGGCTGCAGGTGACCATGCTGGTCATCCCGGTCGAGATCCGGACCGCGACCATCGACGAATGGACCGTCCAGAACTGGGGTTTCGCGCTGTTCATGCTGATCGCCAGCGGCTACCTCGCCTACGGCTTCGTCGCCTGCGTCAACAGCGTCCGCAAGTTCTATGCGACGGCGGACGGCTATCTCCGTGTGTCCCTTGGCCTTCTGATGACGGGTCTGACGTGTCTCGCGGTCGGCGCGGTCTGTCAGATCGTGTTCGTGATCGTGTCCGCGACGAACGTCGTTCGGTCGCCGTGGCTCCTGACGACGAATCGGGCCGTCGCCATCGTCGGCGTCGTCACGTTCCTGATGGGGATCAGCTATCCGATGGTCTACGCGCGGGTTCAGTCGGTCGCGGCCAACCGGCGTCGTCGACGCCTCGACGCCGAACTCGTGCCCCTGTGGCGACTGGTGACCGACGCGGTCCCCGGAGTGGTGCTACCGGATGCCGGCCGGCTGACACCGACCACCCGATTGCATCGGCGCGTCGTCGAGACCCGAGACGCGTTGACGCAGTTGAGTCCTCGGGTCCCGGCGGTGTTCGGGTATGCCGAACCCGAGGTGCAGGCGAGGCTGTTGCGGGCCGCCGTGGCCGGACACGATCCGCGAGAGGGTGACGGCGGTGCCGTCCGAGACCTGGCGCCGGCCGATGGCGAGGGTCTCGAAGCTGATGCCGTGCCGTTGATCAGACTGGCCCGGGCGCTCGACGCCGTACAGTTGGTCGAGGAGCCGGCCGACCGGTGATGCGCCGGCCGGCCCTCGAACAGGCGAAGTCGCCTCAGGTGAACAAGGCGAGTCGGTCGGACTAGCGCGGCGCCATCCGGATCGCGCCGTCCATGCGGATGGTCTCTCCGTTGAGGTAGTTGTGCGCGACGATGAACTCCGCCAATTGCGCGTACTCGTCGGGCTCGCCGAGACGTTGCGGAAACGGGATGCCCTCGGCGAGGGTCTTCTGGAACTCGGGGGTGACACCAGCCAGCATCGGCGTGCTGATGGTGCCGGGGGCGATGGTGCACACGCGCACGCCGACGCGTGCGAGGTCGCGGGCTGCCGAGATGGTCATCGCGTGCACACCACCCTTCGACGCCGCGTAGGCGATCTGACCGATCTGGCCTTCGAACGCGGCCACCGATGCGGTGTTGATGATGACGCCGCGCTGACCGTCACCGTCGATGGTGGACTCTTCCTGCATGCGGTTGGCGGCCAGTCGCATGACGTTGAAGGTGCCGACCAGGTTGATGTCGATGACCTTGCGGAAGAGGTCGAGCTCGTGCGGGCCCTTCTTGCCGAGTATCCGTGCGGCCCAGCCGACGCCGGCGCAGTTGACCGCGACACGCAGCGGTGCCCCGGACTCGGCGATGGTGTCGATGACGGCCTGGACCTGGGTCTCGTCGGTGACGTCGGCCGCGACCAGCGTGACTCCGTCGGTGGGCGCGGCCTTGTCGATCGAGGCCTGCAGGTCGAGGCCGAAGACCTGGGCGCCGGCTGCGGCGAAACGCCGTGCGGTGGCCGCACCGAGGCCGGAGGCCCCGCCGGTGACCAGTACGGAAGCGCCTGAAACGTCCATGTGTGAGGTGATCCTTTCGCGGTACCCGACCCGTTCTCCTGCCGGCCGCGTCGCCGTCGTCGGCGACGCCGCTCCGGCTCGTGCTGCAGTTTCACGATAGTCAGACGGCTCGCACCAACTGCAAAAGACCCCCTGAATTACCGAACGAGCGCTCGGGCGCCCTCGTCGGAACGGAGGCGGTTCTCCCGGCGGATCAGCACGATGCCGATCCCGGTGATGATCACGACCGCACTCAGCGTGCCGGCGATCACAGGTACCGACGCACCGATCAGACCGTCGGTGATGAGCCAGGCCGCGAAGGCGAAGAAGAGAACTGCCGCGCCGATCGCGATGACGCGCTCGGGAAGGTGGCGGCCGAGCAGGACACCCACACCGATGGCGAGAGCGTCGGCGGCGACCATGCCGAGCGTGGACCCGATCCAGACCCCGAGCCAGTCGTTGTCGGTGGCCAGCGTGATGGTCGCGAGCATGGTCTTGTCGCCCAGTTCGGCGAGGAAGAACGCCGACATGACGGCGAAGAACACCGAGGCGCCGACGCGGGTCGCCCGGTTGGACTCCTCGTCGTCGAGCCGGTCTCCGCGCAGCGTCCAGAGGCCGAAGACAAGCATCGCCAGGCCGGCGAGGATCGTCAGGAGCGTGGTGGGTATCGACAGACCGAGGAAGTGGCCGAAGAACACCGAGACCGCGTGCACTGCGGTGGTGGCCACGGTGATCGCGAGGAGGATGACCCACCAGCGATAGCGCAGGGCGTAGGTCATCGCCATCAGCTGTGACTTGTCACCGAGTTCGGCCACGAAGATCACGCCGAAGCTGAGGAGCAGGGCGGCAATCACGGACGCCAGGTTAGTCAGCGCTAACTCGCGGAAGCAACTCGTCGAAGACCCGTATTTCCGCAGGTAGGGCCATCAAAATCAGATGTTCGGGGACCCGTATCCACGGGGTCGGTGACCCGTCGTATGGCCTTCGGACAGCCGCCCCGCCCTACGCTGCGAGAAGCATGGCCAGCACGGCGGTGTCGGGGTCGGCGTTGGGGTCGATACCCACCTGATTGCGGAGGTTGACCACCGTGCCGTCGGCCTCCGCCTCGGCCCATCCCGCCCGGTGTTCGAGCCCGAGTTCGGGGAGTCCGGGTAGCAGCACGCAGCCGGAGGCGACCTGGGAACACTCGGGCAGGGACGGGCGCGTCTGCGACGGGGGATGCAGCATGACCAGCGCCGGCGGATTGTTCAGGAAGCGGCCCGCCTCGACGAAGCTGTCGTCGACGACATTGCCGATCGCGACCATCATCCCGACGGTGTCCGCCTCACCCTGCTCCGGACGCTGCTCGACCACGCCGAAGATCGTCGTCGTGGGCAGGAAACCCGGCCGGCAGGCGATCCGGACCGAGGCCACCAGCGTCTGCGTCCACTCGAGCGTCGACTCCGGCCAGCGGCCCGAGATGAGAATGCCGTTCAGCGTGCCCTCGTGCTGGAACGGTGTGAGGCCGATCGGAATCGATTGCATCATGTCCTCCTCCGACCCGGGCACGACCTCGGGTGATCCACGGACTGGGGACCGACGGCCGACCCTGGTGAGAAGACCTTCCACCGGTGGCGAGGCGTCGACAACTCGAAACACCGTGTTGTGATGGATCTTTAACATGCGAACGAACGACAGCGGTGGTCGCGGAGCACTGTCCCCGCCGGTGGGGGCGACGACACCAGGCACACTGGACCGGTGAAGAACTCGCCCCCGCTGCGACCCATGGAGTTCGCGTCCGTCGCGATCTTCGGCGGACTGACCGTCGCGGCGGTGGTCATCGCGTCGGTCATCCCACTGGCCCAGGCCGCCGGACTGCTCGCCCCGGTGCCGCTCGCACTCATCGCGGCGCGTACGCGGCCGCGGGCCCTGGTCACCGCCACGGTCGCCACCACCGCGGTCGCGTTCGCGATGGCGGGCACCGGCGCGATGGCAACCGTCCTCGGATCCGCGCTGGTCGGCGGCCTGGTCGGCGACATCAAGCGCCGGGGCCGGGGGATCGGTGTGCTCGGGGTCGCCACGCTGGTCGCCTCGCCGGTGCTCGGTGGGATCTCCGTGCTGATCCTCCTGATCCTGGTGCCGCTGCGTGAGCTGACGATCGAGGCGATGACCAACTCCATCCACGGCGTCGCGAAGTGGCTGCACGGATGGGGCCCGACCGGCGGCGTCGCCGATGGGCTCGACGCCATGAGCCGGAGCATCGCCGACGACTGGTGGGTGTGGGTCTGGGTGTCGGGAACCCTCGGCACCGCGATCTCGCTGCTCGTCGCGTGGTGGATCCTCGGTTCCGTGATCAGCAGGCTGCGGGACGTGCCGAGCGAGGACACACTCGACGCCGTCCCGTCGGGGTTCGCCCCGGCCGCGGTGGTCGCCGCGGCCCACGATCCGGGCATCGCGCCGCTTCCGCTGGTCTTCGAACGCGTCGGGTTCGCCTACGCACCGGAGGCGCGCCCGGTGCTGCACGACATCGACCTGCGGATCGATCCCGGTGAGTTCGTCGCCGTCGTCGGCGCCAACGGTTCCGGGAAGTCGACGCTGGCGAAGATCCTGGCCGGGCGTGACCCGTCCACCGGTGTGGTCCACCGGCCGGGCCTGCCCGGTCTGGGCGCGCACGGCGGGACCGCGCTCGTCCTGCAGCGTCCCGAGATACAGATGCTGGGTTCCCGCGTCGCCGACGATGTCGTCTGGGGTCTGCCGCCCGGCGTCGACGTCGACGTCGAGGCACTGCTCGACGAGGTCGGTCTCGCCGGACTCGGTGACCGGGAGACCACGGACCTGTCCGGCGGTCAGCAACAGCGGCTGGCAATCGCCGCGGCGCTCGCCCGGGATCCGCAGCTCCTCATCGCCGACGAGGTGACGTCGATGGTCGACCCGGAAGGCCGGGGACAATTGCTGGCGCTGCTGGCGGGCCTCCCGGCACGCCGGGGGATCGCCGTCGTCCTGGTGACGCACCGCGGCAGCGAGGCGGCGGCGGCCGATCGGGTGATCCACCTGGCCGGGGGACGCCTCGTGCCGCACGCGCCCGACTGGATGCCGGGTCCCGACGCCGACCTGGGCGCGCCGAACCCGCGCCCGTCGCCCCCGCCCGCACCGACCTCGCGGATCGGCGGGCCGCTCCTCGTGCTCGACCAGGTGGGTTACGCGCACCTGCCGGGCTCACCGTGGGAGGTCGTTGCCCTGCAGGACATCTCGCTGACGGTCTACCGCGGCGAGGGACTCCTCGTCGTCGGCGGCAACGGATCGGGCAAGACGACTCTCGCGTGGATCATGGCCGGCCTGCTCCCGCCCGGGACCGGTACCTGCCGTCTGCTGGACATCCACGAGAAGATCACTCCCGGAGCGGGTTTCGACGCCGGAACACCGATGACGGAGCGGGTCGGCGCGGTCGGACTCGGATTCCAGCACGCGCGTCTGCAACTGCAGAAGGTCACCGTCGCCGACGAGATCATGGCGGCCGGTGGTGAGAAGGTGGGCACCGCCGAGGTCGCCCGGGTCCTCGAACTCGTCGGGTTGCCGCGCCGGATGGCGGTCACCAAGGTCGACGCGCTGTCGGGCGGACAGATGCGGCGCGTCGTGCTGGCCGGTCTCATCGCGCGCCATCCCGACCTGCTGGTCCTGGACGAGCCGCTGGCCGGTCTCGATCCGCCGGCACGCGAGGAGATCGTCGCACTGCTGGCCCGGCTCCGCGCCGACGGGATGACCATCGTGATCATCTCGCACGACTTCGAGTCGTTGGAGTCGGTGTGCACCCGGCGGGTCCGACTGGTCGACGGGCGTCTTCTGCCCGATTCGCAGCAGATGATCGACCAGGCTCCCGGCTGGGACGGAGGAACCCGATGACGATGCGTACCGTCCCGCTGCGGCAGGTGCCCGGCGACTCGTTCGTGCACCGGCTGTGGGCGGGGACCAAACTCGTGATCGTGCTGATCCTCGGGATCATGACCTGGGTGCTGCCGTCGTGGCCGGCGCTGGGCATGGTCGCCGCGGTGGTGGTGATCACCGCCCTCGTCGCGGGAATCCCGTTGGGCGCCATACCTCGTCCGCCGTGGTGGTTCTGGGGTCTGATCGGCATCGGCGTCGCGTTCAACGTGTCGTTCGCCGGCATCCCAGGCGCCCTGGTCTTCCTACGCGCGATCACCTTGGCACTCGTCCTCGTCGCCAGTTCAATCCTCGTCATCTGGACCACTCCCATGGCCGACGTGGCGCCGGCGCTGGCGCGGCTGATGCGCCCGCTGCGGTGGCTCCGGCTGCCCGTCGACGAGTGGGCGGTCGCGATCGCGTTGTGTCTCAGGGGTCTTCCGCTGCTCATCGAGGAGTTGCGGATGCTGCGTGCGGCGCATCGCCTCCGGCCGACGGCCAAGGGCCGCAGCGACCATCCGTCGGCAGAGATGGGGATCATGGATCTGATCACCGCGGCGATGTCGTCGGCGCTCCGACGCAGCGCCGAGATGTCCGAGGCGATCACCGCCCGCGGCGGCACCGGCCGCCTGACCGCCCATCAGGCCGGCCCCGGGCGCGCAGATGTGGTGGCGCTCATCGTGATCGGCCTGGCCTGCGCGGTCGCCATCACGGTCACGCTCGTTCTCTGAGGGTGACACTCGTAAGCTCGCTCCTCAGTATCTGCGGCCCGACGGCCGTCGTGGACCGCTACGGAACTCGTTGTCTCGGAGCGGGCCCACCCACTGCTCCCTGAGGAGGCCGGAGCTTGCGGAGGCCGTCACGAAGGGTCCTGGTGAGATGCGTCGCCAAACCCTTCGTGGCTCGTCGCTAACGCTCCTCGCACCTCAGGGAGCAGGGGGAAAGCTCGCAAGTCGCTACTCAGGGAGCGGAGGGAAAGCTCGCAAGTCGCTACTCAGGGAGCGGAGGAAAGCTCAAGTCGCTACTCAGGGAGCAGGGGTTTGCTTGCAGCAGAGAACGTGGCCCCGAACAACAAACAGCGCCGGTCACCCGAAGGTGACCGGCGCTGTTGAGGTTCGGCGAACCGGGATCAGGCCGGGACGACCAGGCCGCTGCCCTGGCTCTTCGCGCGGGCGAGACGCTCGTTGGCGTCGGCCCAGTTCACGACGTTCCACCACGCCTTGACGTAGTCGGGCTTGACGTTCTGGTAGTCGAGGTAGAAGGCGTGCTCCCACATGTCCAGCATGACGACCGGGATGATCGCGGCAGGGATGTTGCCGCTCTGGTCGGTCAGCTGCAGGATGACGAGCTTGCCGCCGATGGTGTCGTAACCCAGGATCGCCCAGCCCGAACCCTGCAGGGTGGTGGCGGCGGCGGTGAAGTGGGCCTTGAACTTGTCGAAGCCACCGAACTGTTCGGTGAGGGCGGCCGCGAGGTCGCCGTCGGGCTCGCCACCGCCGTTGGGCGACAGGTTCTTCCAGAAGATGGAGTGGTTGGTGTGACCGCCCAGGTGGAACGACAGGGTGGCGGAGAGTCCGTAGACCTTGCCGGCGATGCTGTCGTCGTCGCGGGCCGCGGCCAGCTTCTCCAGGGTGTCGTTGGCGCCCTTGACGTAGGTGGCGTGGTGCTTGCTGTGATGGAGCTCCATGATCCTGCCGGAGATGTGCGGTTCCAGTGCCGCGTAGTCGTAATCGAGATCCGGCAAGGTGTATTCAGCCACGATGTTCCTCTCTGAGGTGCTACTCGTTTCCCTGTCCACGCATGGCTCCGACGACTCGGCCGGGCGCCACGCGAATGCTTCCAGCCTTCCCCAGAGCATGGGTGATTGCAACAATCCCGCGCCAAGAAACATCAAGTGCGGTTGAGATGTCAACGATGCGAGAGTGCGTCGGCTGAGAGCTGACCAGGCCACATCGAGGCGGCCGGGTTCAGATGAGGACGAGCAGGATGAAGACCGCGATGAGCGCGAGAATGGTCAGGGCGCTTGTGCGGCAACTCCTCGCGACGTCGTAGTTGGCGCGTGGGGCGGTCCGACCGAGCCCGGGGGCGCGTCGGAGATCTCCGGTCGCGTGCGTCGCCATCGTCGCCTCTCGTCCATGGAACGGCTGCACATCCCTGCCGGCGGACGGGCCGCGATGGCGTTCGAGTGATCGGTATCACAGTGCCACGGATGTGACCGCCATCATAAACAGACTCGAACGGTCAGCTCAACTCGTCGTCGCCGGGCCGTATCCCACCGCGCGTAGACTCGGCGCATGCCATGGCTCGACCAGCTCTTCGCCGCCGGTTCACGCAAACAGGATCTCGTCGCCGCCGACGCTGCACTGCCCGGCCGCTCGTCCGAGATCACGGTCCCGGGCGAGCACCTCGTTCTCGGAACGCCCATGCGCGGTCGGGCCGAGTCCGACGGCTCCCACGTACACGGCATCGGACGCTTCGACGACGGCCTCGACGCGATCGTCCTGGCCGGTGGCTGCTTCTGGGGGATCGAGGAGATCTTCTGGCAGGTCCCCGGTGTGTACACGACCGCGGTCGGATACGCGGGCGGGTACACGCCGAATCCGACCTATGAGGAGACCTGCACCGCGCGGACCGGTCACACCGAGTCGGCGCTGGTGGTCTTCGATCCGGCCGTCGTCGATCTCGAAGGCCTGCTGAAGGTCTTCTGGGAGTCGCATGACCCGACGCAGGAGATGCGTCAGGGCAACGACATCGGCACCCAGTACCGGTCAGCCGTGTACGCCCTGACCGACGCGGACCTTGACGTCGTCCGCAGCACCGCCGCAACCTTCCAGACCGCACTCGACGCTGCGGGCGAGGGTGCGATCGCCACCGAGATCAAGCCGCTGGCGCAGGCGGGCGACGGACGGTTCTACTACGCCGAGGACTACCACCAGCAGTATCTGGCGAAGAACCCGCATGGATACCGCTGCCATGCCGCGACCGGTGTCGCCTACCCCGCCTGACGTCGCGGTGCGCGGTCGTACCCATCGGTCGCAGACCCGACGAGACACGCGGTGACCGAACGGATCTCGCTGCGGCAGTGGAATCGCACCCTGCTGCAGCGCCAGCACCTGCTCACCCGCGTCGCGGAGGACGCCATCGAGGTCCTGGACCGCTGCGTCGGACTGCAGTCCCAGGACCCGCGGGCGGCGTTCTTCGGATTGTGGTCGCGGATCGCGGATTTCGATCCCCTCGAGCTGGACGATCTGTTGACCGACCGCAAGGTCGTGCGCATGACGCTGCTGCGCGCGACGATCTTCCTGATCGACGCCGAGGACGCACGCTGGATTCGTCCACTCGCCGAGCCCACGCTGCGGCGTGGACTCACCGACATCCACGCCCAGCGACTGGTGGACGCCGACCCGACGCACGTCGTGCGGTCCGCCGCCGAGATTCTCGCGGGTCGCGAACTCGCCGTCGCCGACCTCGGGAGCGAGCTGGTTGCCCGCCATCCGGCGGAAGATGCGTCGACCCTGACCGCCATCGCACGGTGCGGGCTGCCACTGGTCCAGGTCCCCCCGCGTGGTTTGTGGCGCGGGCGGGGCGCTCCGACGTACCGCCTGTTCGACGAGTGGGCCGGCCCGGGCGAGCCGGCCGTCGTCGACGACGAAGCCCGTGCCGATCTCGTCCGGATGTATCTGCGCGGGTTCGGCCCGGCCACCGTGAAGGCCATCCAGACGTGGTCCGGGCTCACCCGGTTGCGACCCCTCGTCGAAAAGCTGGAGGCGGACTGGGAGCTCGTCCGGCTCGACGGCCCGAACGGCGAGGTTCTCTACGACCTCGACGGTCTCGCCCTCGCCGACCCGGATGCGGCGGCGGCGGCGCGGCTGATCGCCCCCTTCGACCACGTGATCGGCGCCCAGGCCGACCGAATCCGGGTCGCCGACCCGGAGATGTACCGGCGCACCGTGACTCCCAATGGCCGGTCGCCCGGATTCGTGTTCCTCGACGGATTCCTCGCGGGGACATGGTCTCTCGACGCCAAGGACGTTCCGGCGGTCGAGTACCTGCGTCCGGTGACCGCCGCCGAACGGCGCGAGGTCGACGCCGAGGTCGATCGGCTCCGTGAATTCCTGGTCGATACCTGAAGCTCGGAGCGGCAGGGCCCGGCAGATGTCGCACATCGTGGCGCCGAGCGCAACGACACACTACGTCTGCGGACCGGATCGAAGGAGCCCGCGACTCAATCGCCGGTGCGCGGGTTCCGCGAGGTGATGCAGTAGCGGCGACCGACCGGATCCGCCATCGTCGTCCAGTGCGGGAAGTGCTCGATCGCGCGGGCGCCCCAGTCCTCGTGCCGTGCGACCTCGTCGGGGACGGAATTCGTGGCGATGTCGAGGTGCGCTGTCGCCACATCGTTGTCTGACTCATCCTGCTTGCGCTGCAACAGGATTCCTAGGGTCACCGCGGGGTCGCGGCGAAGCGCGACCAGCTCGGGCCGACCCCGGGGCTTCGTCGGCCAGCCGGTGAACCCGGTCCAGAAGTCGACCTCGGCGTCGAACATGCCGGCGGGGATGTCGATGCACAGCTGGTCGATGATGCTGATGGTGTCGCCGGGCCAACGGATGGGCCGCGACCGCTTCGATTCGCCCTCCCACGGCACGAGGCAGAACACGAAACCGGCGGGTGACCGGAGGGTGAGGTGAGTCCCGGCGTCGACGACGAGGGTCGCACCGAGTGCCTGTGCCTCGGCGGTGGCGGCGTGCGGGTCGTCGGTGTGGATGTCGAGGTGGACTCCACCCGGTCCGTCGTCGATCCGCTGGACTCGCAGATGCGGGTCGCCGTAGAAGGGCTCCAGCGAGGCGAACTCGCGGTGCTCACCCCGCGGCGGGGAGACCGTGCTGCCCGAGATCGCGCGCCAGAAGGTCACCTCGCTGCCGAACACCTCCGCGGGGAAGTCGAGGAATGCGCTGAGCCACCGCACCTGCACCCGGCAGATTCTACGGTGCGTCCCACGTCGCGGACTGTCGCGGCGCGTGGGAAAACAGCAGGCGGGTCGCCGTCGTTACACTCGGACAGATGACTGCAGGACCGCTGGGGGCGGTGGGGAAGAAATTCTCGAAGGCGCGGACCGAGCAGGTCGCGGTCGTCCGTCTCGACGGCCCGATCGGGATCGCGGGGATGGGCAAGCACGGCGTCAACACCGAGTCCGTCGAGCCGGTTCTGAAGAAGGCATTCGCCACGGAGCGATTGCGGGCCGTCGTGGTCGTCATCAACTCGCCCGGTGGCTCGCCGGCACAGTCGGAGTACATCGCCGAACGCATCCGCCAGCTGTCGGCGGAGAAGGGCGTGCCGGTCCTCGCGTTCTGTGAGGACGTCGCGGCCTCCGGCGGCTACTGGATCGCCTGCGCGGCCGACGAGATCTTCGCCGCCCACACCTCCATCGTCGGCTCGATCGGGGTCGTGTCGTCGGGCTTCGGTTTCTCGGCGGTGCTCGACCGCTTCGGTGTGCAGCGCAGGCTGTACACGACCGGCGAGAACAAGGCGCGACTCGACACCTTCTCGCCCGAACAGCCCGAGGACGTCGAATGGCTGAAGGAATTGCAGGCACAGCTGCACGAGGCGTTCATCGCGTGGGTCAGGCAGCGCCGCGGTAAAAAGCTGACCGCTTCCGACGCGGAACTCTTCAACGGCGACGTGTGGATCGGTCACCGCGCCGCGGAACTCGGGGTCGTCGACGGGATCGGCGTGATGCGCTCGGTCGTCGCCGAGCGGTACCCCGACGCCGAGATCACCGTCGTGGAGACGCCGAAGCCGCTGCTCATGAGACTCGTGGGAAGCCAGACATCGGTTGCCGGATTTGCGGAGAGCGTGACGACCGGCATTCTGGCTGCATTCGACCGCGCCCCGTCGTTGCGGCTGTCGCTGCTCCACCGGGACTGAAAGGCCCGATCACAGCCCGTTCACATGGTTTTGCTTGTGAATTGTCCCCACGTTATCCACAGGTGCTGTTCATCGAAGGAAGAGTTCACGACGTTCCGGCGTGTGCACTTTCGTGAATTTCCTACGCGCACATTCGGCTAAACGAGTGATCGCGGTCACAAGCCGCGGGCCGGTGGCCAGCGTTTTTCCACAATTCCACAGTCTCATCCCCAAGTAGACGGTCAGTGCGCGAACGAGGGACAAATGTCCAGGACGTACATGTGGATAAATTTATGTAGGTCTACATAGCGCGTTGCTCCACACCCGTCTCGGTGATGACAGCGGGGCGCGCGGGCAGTGGTCCGGTCGAGCTGCCGCCGCGCCCGGCCGTCTCTGTGCCACCATGGAAAACGTGAGCATGGGCGACATCACTCAGGTGCCGGTGACCGACCTTCCGGATGACTTCACCGGGCAGACCGACGCGGTGATGCTCGACGTCCGTGAGGACGACGAATGGGCGTCCGGTCACATCCGGGGCGCCGTGCACATCCCGCTGGCCGAGGTGCCCGGCCGCCTTGCCGAACTCGACCCCGATCACGATCTGTACGTGGTCTGCCATTCCAGCGGCCGATCGATGCGCGTGCTGCAGTACCTCGCGCAGGTCGGTTACGACGGGATCTGCGTCCGCGGCGGCATGCTCGCCTGGCAGGAACACGGCAAGCCCGTCGAGATCGGTGATCCACGACCCGAGGGCGACGCCGGCCGATGATCGACCTGTGCCCGCGGTGTCGAATCCAGGCACCGCACCGTCCCGGCCGTAAACACTGCCCCCGATGCGGCGGACCGCTGAGCGTCGTCGAGGATGCCGCGCGGGCGCTGGCCGCCCGGCAGACGCCGGCACGATCGCCGGCGCCCGGCGCGGTGCGCCCGCCGCACGTCCCGTCTCGCTCCGGCCCGGCCCCGGTGTCCGCCGGACGTCTCTACCGCAGTCGCAACGTCCGGTGGGTGGCCCGCCGCCCACCCGAGGCGATTCCTGCCCGCCGCGGCCCCTCGGGTCGACGTGGCCCCCGACTGATTCCCCGGTACGTCTACATACCCACCTGGGGTCTCCACGACGAACCGGCGGAGGTCGACACCGCGCACCAGAAACTCGAGAGTTCGCGTGTCCGACTGCAGTTCGCCCTGAACGTGGCGGGCTCTGCGCTGGCCGCGTCCGCACTGGTCCATCTCGTGCGCTACCTCCTGCTGGTCGTCAACCGTGACCGTCCGCTGCCCGAATTCCTCATCGTCGCGTCCGACTGGCTGACCGTCTTCGTCGGTGTCGTCGCATTCCTCGGATTCGTCCTGGCGACGCTGGCTTTCATGCGCTGGGTCCTGGAGTTGCGCGCGGACACCTACGCCGCGGCCGGTCTCGTCGACCCGCGCCGGCCCGGTTGGGTCGCCGCGCTCGCCGGCCTGCCGCTGGTCAACCTCATCGGTGCGCCGCTGGTGGTGCAGGAGGTCGCCGTGCATCGGGTCGGCCAGGACCCCGCGCTCGATGCCGACCTCGTCGGCCGACGACTCCGCAAGTTGTGGGTCGCCTGGGTGGTGGTGAATGCGGCGGCCGGTGCGGCGATCATCGCCCGGCTCGTCGCGTGGCGCTCGGACTCGCTGCAGACCGGGGCGAACGCGATGGTGATGGTCATCGTCAGCGCAGCGGTCTCGGCTGCCTTCGCCTTCTGGATGGCACGCCGGGTGCGGACACTGTTCGACGCCGCCGCGGCGGCCCCGGTCCCGACGAGACGGTGGGTGGCGGTCGGATGAACTCAGGGGTGAACGTGGGCGCGGCCGAGAAGGTCTCCCGATCGGGCAAGCCGGCGGTGGTGGCGCACCGCGGGGCGTCGGGCGACTGTCCGGAACACACCCTGGCCGCCTACGAGCTGGCTCTCGCACAGGGTGCGGACGGCCTCGAGTGCGATGTCCGGTTGACCGCCGACCACGAACTCGTGTGCGTGCACGACCGGACCGTCGACCGGACGTCCGACGGCTCGGGGATCGTCAGCGAGATGACGCTCGCCGAACTGCGCGAGCTCGACTTCGGGAGCTGGCATGCGGCTGGTGGACCCGCGTCGATCCTGACGCTGCGGGAGCTGCTCACGCTGACCCTGGACTGGCGCCGACCCGTCCGCCTGTTCATCGAGACCAAGCATCCGGTGCGGTTCGGCAGTCTCGTCGAGCAGAAGCTCCTCGAGATGCTGCACGAGTTCGGGGTGGCGACGCCGCCGTCGGCCGATCACAGCCGCGCCGTGGTCATCTCGTTCTCGTCGGCCGGGGTCTGGCGGATCCGACGCCACGCCCCGATGCTGCCGACGATCCTCCTCGGTGACACCGCCCGGGTCCTGGGTGGGGGCGCCGCGACCGCCGTCGGGGCGACCGGCATCGGGCCGTCGGTGATGACCCTGCGGCAGTACCCGGACCTGGTCGATCGCGCCGCCGCAGCCGGTCGGGTCACCTACTGCTGGACCGTCGACGAGCAGGTCGACGTCCAGCTGTGTGCCGATCTCGGTGTGCGATGGCTGGCCACCAACCACCCGGCGAAGGTGCGCGACTGGCTGGTCACCGTCGACTGAGCTGCCGCCCGCACGACCTGTCGGGCGCCGCGGGCCGACGTGAGAGAGTGGACCGATGGGCAAGAAGAGCAAACGGGGTAGTGGACCACGTCCGGGAAGCAATCGCGCCGAGCGCGTCGCAGCACGTAAGGCACGCCAGGCCGCAGCTCTGGCGCCGCCGCCCCGGCCCTTCGCCGGGTTCGCGTCCGAATGCGATTTCGTCGCGCTGCGGACCTTCGTCGCCTCGGCGACTGCGCGGTTGGAGCTCACCGAGCCGGCCGGTTCCCGCAACGACGTCTCGATCGTGACGATCCTGCCGGGCGCGGTGCCTGCTCTCGCGCGCGACCTCGACGGTGCGACAGAGGGTTTCGTGGGTCTACAGACCGACCCCGATCGCTCGGCGCTGACCGTCGAACTCGCCGCGGCCATCGCGTGGGCCGCTCACGCCGACGCCGGCAGTGAGTTCGACCTCGAAGCTGCCGACGAGGCCCCCAGCCTCGACGAGGTCGTGAGAACCGACGCCACCCTGGACATCACGGTGCACCAGGACTTCGGCTGGTGGTTCGTGGAGGGCACCGAGGTCCCGGCGGAGATCACGGCAATGTTCGAGCGCGCCAACGACTCGGTGCTGCCGACCGCGCGGCTCGTGGTCGACAGCGGCGCCGGTGCGCCCTGGTGGGTCGATGCGGGCGAACGTGCGCACCTGCGCTGGATTCGACCCGAGCCGGAGGACGACCTGATGTCGGCGATGGCCCGGCTCCACGCGGCCGGTCATCTGACGATGGGTGAGGGTTCGCGGTTCGCCGGATCGTTCCGCACCCACGGGTTGCTCGTCCCGGTCTTCGACCTCGACAACGAGATGCACCACGAAGAGTGGTACGCCGGTCTCAACGAGCTCGATCGCCGCCTCGCCGAAGCACTCGCCGACACCTCGCCGCTGACGATCGAACAACGCAGCTCCCGCAACGGCATTCGCGGTCGCCAGGTCACGCTGCGCTGACCGTCGTGGTCCGTAATCGCGCTGTTTCTGCTCCCTGAGAGCCTTCTTCTGCTCCCTGAGGTGCGAGCGAAGCGAGCCACGAAGGGGCGTGGTGACGTCCGTCGCCAGCCCTTCGTGGCTCGTCGCTTGCGCTCCTCGCACCTCAGGGAGCGAGGGTTATGTCGTTCTCTCGGATCTGGAGCGGGGGTTTCGCGGCTCTTTCGGATTGGGGCGGATGGAACTCCGTCAGATGTTCCCGCCGGCCGCGACCGGTGCGGTGGCGTCGGATGTCTTCTCGCCGTTGAACTCTCGTTCGACGAAGTTCTCGAGGTCGAAGAGGTTCCCGTTGCAGCGTTCGGCGATGGTCTGCAGGGTCGTCATGGTCGCGACCTCCTCGACCTGTTCCTTGAGGAACCACTGCACGAACTGCTCGCCGAGGTAGTCGCCGGTGTCGCGGGCCGACTTCGCCAGGTCGACGACCTGCTGGGTCACCGTCTTCTCCTGTGCGAGAGCGAGATCGATGGGCGCACGGTAGTCCTCGAACCGGTTGTTCGGTGCCGGGATGCCGGGGATCTCGACCTCCATGTCGCGGTCGAGGAAGTACTGCACGATCATCATCGCGTGATTGCGCTCTTCGACGGCCTGGCGGTAGAAGAGCTTTGCCAGCTGGGGCATGTCGTGGTTGTCGAAATAGGTGGCGACCGCGATGTACTGCTGCGAGGCGTAGAACTCGTTGCTGATCTGGTCGTGCAGCAGCTGATGGAACTTCGTGTGTTCGGACATGCGGCCCATCGTAGAGCCGAAAAATGGCTCTCACCAGCAAGTTCAGGCTAAGTAAGGCAAGTCTGGCCTGCGTTTGGCGACCCTTTCACGACGGCCCGCCGGTGTCGACGAGAAGCTCGTCGGGGACGGGCTGACCTGCGCGGAGGTAGCCGAAGAACTCCTCGGTCTGCTCGGTGACGGGCAACGCCAGTCCTTCGTCGGTGAAGGTGCCCTCGCCGGCCGGCGTCGTCGTCGTGATGGGGTCGCGCAGCGCGAACATGAGGGACGCGAGGTTCCAGATGTGATCTCGCTCATCGACGGTGAGCGCGTCGATGGCGCCGCCGACGAACCCGAAGAGTCGGAACGGGTTGAGCAGGACCGACGGACTGGTCGCGCGAGACACGAGTGCGGCGAGGAACTTCCGCTGATTGACCACGCGCTCGAGGTCGGCGCGCGGGAATGCGCGGGTCCGGACCAGCCCGAGAGCCTGCCGACCGTCGAGACGATGACAGCCTTTCGCCAGGCGCAGACCGGCTTTGGGGTCGTTGAGCGGTTGGTCGAGACACATGTCGACGCCGCCGACCGAGTCGACGAGGGTGTCGAATCCGCCGAAGCCGATCTCGGCGTAGTGGTCGATGCGGATGCCGGTCAGGTTCTCGACGGTCTGCACGAGCAGCGCCGGACCACCGATGCTGAACGAGGCGTTGATCTTCAGGCTGCCGTGGCCCGGCACCTCCACGTACAGGTCGCGCGGGATGCTCACCACGATCGCCTTGCCGCCGCCAGGCGGGTTGTGGACGAGCATGATCGTGTCGGTGCGGGAGCCGTCGGCGTCACCCGTGGCCAGCGCCCGGCGTTGTTCCTCGGTGAGATCGGATCGCGAGTCGGTACCGACGATGAGCCAGTTGGTGCCGGGGGTGTCCGACGGGCGTCCGGCGTAGGCCGGCAGGGCGTCGATCCGGTCCAGTCTCGTGTCGTAGTAGAACAGCAGTCCCACACTGCCGAGGACGACGACGAGCAGCAGGATCATCAGGATCTTGCCCACCCGGACCGCGCGGCGCCCCGTGCGCCGGGGCCGGCGAGGACCGGCCGGCCCCGGGGTCGCGGGCGGACGTCCGACGGACCGGTCCCGGTCGCGACGGTCGCCACGCGGCGGACGAGGTCCACGAGACCGATTGTCGGGGATCGGCTCCGGCTTCTGGGTGGGCGCATACCCGCCGGGAGCGGGCCGCGCCGATGGTGGCGGCCGATCGGCCGGGGACGGGTGCGGGGGCCGGCCGGTGGGACCGGGGCCCGGCGCCCGGCGCGGGTCGGGACCGCGTGCAGGGATCCGCGGCATGGCCTGCGGATGAGCGGACGGACCGACGGCACCGGGAGGAGGGCGGTGGCCTTGTCCGGGTGGTGGCCCCGGGCGCGGAGACGGGCCCGCTGGCCGCCCGGGCGGCATCGGCGGTCCGGGGCGACCTCGCCGGAGGATCGGCGGGTCCTGCTCGTTCATCCCAACCAATGTACGCATGGGCGGTGGCCACGGATGTCGGTCGGTTGGTTGCCGACGTGGCGTCGAACCGCCCACCTGAGGTCTCGTTCCGGACCGAACGGGGTACAGGACACGCCATGACCGACAAACACGTCGCCGACGCCACGTCGCAGGACTCCGGGAACGATGACGCCCGGACCGACGGCGGGCACACCCCGCTGCGTCGCGCCATCACCGGCAAACTCCTGTTCCTGTTCATCCTGGGCGATGTCCTCGGTGCGGGCATCTATGCGCTCGTCGGGGAGGTCGCCGGTGAGGTCGGGGGAGCGATCTGGGTGCCGTTGGCGCTCGCCCTCGCGCTGGCGATGCTGACCGCGGCGTCGTATGCGGAGCTCGTCACCAAGTACCCGCGGGCCGGCGGCGCGGCGGTGTTCGCGCGGCACGCGTACCGCCATCCGCTCATCTCTTTCCTGGTGGGGTTCTGCATGCTGGCGGCCGGTGTGACGAGCGCCGCCGGGTTGGCGCTCGCCTTCGCGGGGGACTACCTGCAGGTCTTTCTGGACGTGCCCACCACCGCGGCGGCGCTGGTGTTCCTGCTCGCCGTCGCGGCGCTGAACGCCCGCGGGATCACCGAGTCCCTGCGGGCCAACGTGGTGATGACCGTGGTGGAGGTCTCCGGACTCGTGCTCGTCGTCGTGTTGGCCGGGATCGTGCTGGGTCGCGGTGACGGTGAGCCGCAGCGGGTGCTGGAGTTCACCGACGAGACCACCCCGGCTCTCGCCGTGCTGGGCGCGGCGTTGCTCGCCTACTACTCGTTCGTCGGGTTCGAGACCTCCGCGAACATGGCCGAAGAAGTCCGTGACGTGCGGCGGGTCTATCCGAAGGCGCTGTTCGGTGCGCTGATCGCCGCCGGCGTCGTCTACGTCCTCGTCGGTCTCGCCGTGTCGGTCGTCGCGCCACCGGAGCGCCTGGTGGAGTCGTCGGGCCCGTTGCTCGAGGTCGTCTCGATCGCCGATGTCGGGATCCCCGACCAGCTGTTCTCCCTGATCGCGCTCATCGCCGTCGCGAACGGCGCGCTGCTCACGATGATCATGGCGTCGCGCCTGACCTTCGGCATGGCCCGCGACGGGTTGCTGCCCGGTGCGCTGGCGAAGGTGCTGCCCGGTCGTCGGACACCGTGGACGGCGATTGTCGCCACCACCGCCGTCGCGATGATCCTCTCGGCAACCGGGACCGTCGCGGCACTCGCCGAGACGGTGGTGCTCCTGCTGCTGTTCGTGTTCGTCAGCACCAATGTCGCCGTCCTCGTCCTGCGCCGCGACCGCACGGACACCGACCACTTCCGGGCGCCGACGATCCTGCCCGTGCTCGCGGTGATCTCCTGCATCGTCCTGATGACGCAGCAGAGCGCGTCGACCTGGTTGCGCGCGGGCATCCTGATCGTCGTCGGACTCGTGCTCTATCTCCTCGCGCGTGTGACCGGGTCGGGTGGGCGCCGGGTCAACGACGACGACATCGACGACGACATCGACGACGACGATCGCTCCGGGCGCCTCACCTGACGCGGATGTTGTTCGCGCGGTAGTCGTATCCGTCCTGACTCGCTCGCTCGTACTGGAATTCGACGGTCTGCCCCGGCACCAGGTCCCGGAAACCGGTACCGACGATCTCGCTGTAGAACGCCCACGCCCCGCCCGGGGTGGCGTCGGAAGCGAGTACGCCCCATCCCTCTTCGCCGTTCCACGACCGAACGGTCCCGGTGGTGTTCGGACCGAGGGTAGTTGGTGGCGGTGACGTCGGTGTGTCGGTGAGGGCGGTCTCCTCGATTATCGTGAGTCCGTCCGGTCCGGCGTCACCGACGCTGTGCCACAGGGCAGTTCGGAACACGCCATTGTGCTTCGGATCCGGCCGGGCCACCTCGGTCGGCCAGACCGAGAGCGCCACATATCGGCATCCGCTTTCCGCTGGCACAGCTATCGCATGGTCGAAGTCGACGACGGTCCCCGGACGCAAGCCCGGCAGGGACAGCTCGTCGAGATTCTGAACGGCCCGAACACGGACGACGAAGGTGGACACGTGGACGGTGCCGGACAACGCTGGTGACTCGATGACACCCCAGCCCTCGTCGTGGTGCCATTCGCGGATCATCCCGGTCGTCGACATCGGTCCACCGTAGGCGCCGGACCCGTGGCGCGACAGTGAATTTCCGTTGGGGCACTTCGCGTCCGGGTGGGGCGAACGCCGCTAGGACAGGGGTGCAGGCTGAGGCCTGGGAAAACGTGGGATCTCGAGCCCGGAATCCGGACGCGGCGTCATACGGCTTCTCAACGCTCCGCGAGCGATCCGATCTCGGGGGCGTCCGGGCCGAAGTGGCGGAAGAGTGCGCGGCGTCGGGAACGGGTGCCGGCCCATTCCAGATAGCGCGGACCGGCCGGTGTTCGTGCGATGACCTGGTAGACAACAGTGTTGCGGACCCACGCGAGACCGAACGCCCACGGCACCGCGGGGCGGAGACCGAGGTCGCGCATGCCGCGCACGCCGAGAAAGCCCTGCAGCATGCTCAGCAGGCGGGCGCGGGTGTAGCGCGCGGCGAGGCGGGGGAACAACCGGTAGTGCAAGCGGCTCTGGGCGTCGACGATCGCTGTCGTGAGGGCCGCGCCGGCGTCGGTCACGTCGTGCTGCGCCAGTAAGACCGCATAACTCAGCTGATGCTGGTCGCGTTCGGAGTCGAAGAGCCAGTCGTCGTCGACGCCGATCAGCCAACCGACGTACTTCCAGAGGTGCATGAGGGCGCGGGAGTCGTCACGGCTCACCGGGACGCCGAGGGCGCGGACCCCCATCATCAGTGCGCCGCTGAAGAGGTTCAGCGTCGCGGCGAGGTCGGACTGGTTGATCGGCAGACCCCACTGGTCGATGTTCCAGCGGCCGTTGTGTTCGTACCGCTCGTTGACCAGGGCGTGCATGAGGCGCACGTGGACGGTGAGTCGCCAGCCGTCGCCGTCGCGTGCCATCCCGCCCGGTTCGCCGACCGCGATGGCCCAGGTCTGCGTCTCGCCGAGTCGTCGGATGACCGTGTTCCCGGTGAGGCCGCCGGTCGCGACCAGCAGGTCGGCGGGACCGCCGAAGCGGTAGCCGCCGATCAGGGAGAGCTGGAGCAGGACGTCGTTGGCGTTCTGGCCGAACCGTCGGTAGACGGCGGCCCCGCGGTCGCAGAGAGCGGGATCGACCCAGTCCGGTGTCTTCTCGACGAGTGCGAAGAAGTCGCGCAGGGCGTCGGGCGCATCGGAGGGCATGTCGCCGGCGAGGGCCCGCTCGAACTGGCGCATCGTGACCCGGCCGTCGGTGTCCCGCGGGAGGCGCATGGCCCGAACCAGCGCCGCGGCGGGTTCGTCCCGTGTGCGCAGCCGACGCCCGAGCTCCGCGAGCTCGTCGTCGCCGGGTTCACGGAGGTGGTTGTAGACCTTGAGCAGTCTGCCGATGCGCCGGCCGCGGGACTCGGCGGCTCGATGGCGTCGCGGGAAAGGGAGGCTCGCCGGCTCGGCGGTCGGGTCGGACGGCGCATCGACGGTCATGAGACGAATCTAGCGAATCATCTCACTCCGTTCAATGGTGGCCGGTAGGGGTGCACGGTCGGAGTGCGCAGTCGACGGGAAAGGCCGCACGGTCGACGATGTCTCGGTTCTCAGCCGACCCAGGACAGATGGTCGCGGAGCAGTCCGTAGCCGACGAAGGCGACCACATCGATGACCGCGTGGGCGATCACGAGGGGCCAGACGCGGCCGGTGACCTGGAAGAAGCGCCCGTAGACCACGCCCATGACCAGATTCCCGAGTCCGCCGCCGAAGCCCTGGTACAGGTGATAGCCGCCGCGGAGGATCGCGCTGGCGGCGAGCGACGCGTTGTCGGACACGCCGAGTTGTCGCAACCGGGTGATGAAGTACGCGACCACCACGATCTCCTCGGCGGCGGCGTTGCCGATCGCGATGAGCACCAGAACCGGCCACTCCCACCAGGTGTCGGCCTGGCTGGGCACCAGGCTCGCGTTGAGGCCCAGGGCCCGGGCCACGGCGACGAGTCCCAGGCCGGGCAGGCCGATGACGGCGGCGAGGACCAGTCCCGAGGGGATGTCGCGGCGCGGGGTCCACCGACCCAGACCGACACGTGACAGTCCGATCCCGCTGCGCCACAACAGGTATATGCCCAAGGCGGCGATGGCGAACAGTCGGAGGCCGCCCATGATCTGCCGGACGGCGTCGATGAGACCGAGGTCGGAGCGGCTGGGATTGAGTGCGACCGTGGTCTCGCCGATACCGCCTGCGAGCTGCGCCTCGAGCAGTGCGAGTGCCGCGGACAGCGCCGAGAACGCGAATGTGAGGACACCGACGATGACCAGTTCGACGATGATGCCGCGTCGTTCGGTCCGGTCGGTGACGACCGGGATGCCGTGGGGCGACGGTGTGAGGTACTCGCGCAAGGCCATGCCGGTCAGCCTAGGACCCCGCGATCCGTGGTGCGGATGCGTGATCCGCGGGCGGCGTTGCTACGGAAGCCGGGTCAGTCGGGCATCGAGTTCAGGAACGGGCAGCCCGCGAGATTCCGCAGCGCGCGGGACAGTTCGAACACGTCGGAGACCGGCCGCGCGAACGGGAGGCGGACGTCGGAGTCGCTGTCGAGTCCCTCGATGCGGAACCGGATGCCGAAGCGATCGAGGCCGAGCGGCCGCACCCGTCCGGTGCGCAGCTCGACGGGAAGCTTGCGGACCAGTTGTCCGACGATGTCGGCGTGGTCGCTGTCGAGATGTTCGAGCCAGCTGCCTTCGTGCTCCCAGAAGGGGTCGGGGTCGGCGTCGGCGAGCTCGGTGGCCGACACCGACGCCGCGCCGTCCGAGGACGCGATGACCGCGGTGTCGACCTGCAGGCGCATCATCGACGCGCCGTGTCCGATGTCGAGGAGACCGTCGTCGGGGTGTTCGCCCGCGATCTCGATGGCCAGGTCGCGTTCCAGGTCGCGCGGGACCTCGTGCAACGTGCCGTTCAGCCAGATCACCGAACGCACGCGTTCACGCAAGTCGATGGGTGCCCAGTCGGTGACCTCGAGCATGGCGGGCACGCCCTCGGCGCCGTCGACGGTCCGCATCGCGTCGCCGTCGGTGGGGACGAGGACGAAGGCCTGGGACTCGAAGAGGTGCACGACGTCGATCGGGGTGGCGTCCGCGCCCTCGACGGCCAGGATGGCGGAACCGCCGCGACGACAAGCCGTCTGGATCATCTCGGCATCCGTGGGGCGGTCGGTCGTCGTTCTCGTCATGACAGTCTCTCCGGTCGGCGTCGCGGGGCGCGGGTCGTATGAAAGGTAACCCTAACCTAAATACCCGGAGCGCACGCGTCAATGGTTTCGACACCCCTGCGTAGAGCCTGGGACACATGCGCGAAAGGGTCTCGGCAGGCCTGTTCCACTAGGCTCGTGTGGTGCCTGTGATCGCCTACTTCGGCCCGCCCGGAACCTTCACCGAGATGGCGCTCGACGCGGTCCTCGCCGAACAACAGTCCGCGGACGGCCTCGACCTGTCGGGCGGGGTCGACCGGGTCGCCGCGTCGAGTCCGGCCGCCACCATCGCCATGATCCGCACCGGAGATGCCGACTACGGCTGTGTGCCGATCGAGAGTTCGCTGGAGGGTTCGGTGCCGGCGACGATGGACGCACTGGTGCCGCCCGCGGCAGACGCCGTCGACGGTCGGGTGCAGGCCTTCGCCGAGACGGTGCTCGACATCTCGTTCGCCATCGCCGCAGCCGCGCCGATGGTCGCGGCCGATGTCCGCACGATCGCCGCCTACCCGGTTGCCTCCGCGCAGGTGCGTCAGTCGATCGGTGGGCTGTTCCCCAACGCCGAGTTCGTGATCGCGAGCTCGAATGCCGCTGCCGCGCAAGACGTCGCAGCCGGGAAAGCGGACGCCGCGGTCACGACGGGGCTCGCGGCGCGCCTGTCCGGACTCGTCGTGCTGGCCGACGGTGTCGCCGACGCGCGGGAGGCGACCACGCGATTCCTTCTGGTCGGCCGACCCGGGGTTCCGCTGCCCCGCACCGGCGCCGACCGGACCTCGGTCATCCTCGAGCTGTCGAACGAACCGGGGAGCCTGATGGCGGCGATGAACGAATTCGCTTCGCGCGGAATCGACCTCACACGGATCGAGTCGCGCCCACAGCGTGACGAGGCCCAGGGCCGCAGCATCACCGGCCGGTACCGGTTCTTCCTGGACGCGGTCGGACACATCGACGATGCGGCCGTCGCCGAAGCCCTTGCCGCCCTTCACCGCCGATGCGAGCGGGTGGTGTTCCTCGGCTCGTGGCCCGCGGCGCGCACCACCGGCTCCGCGCCGCCGGACCACACCGAATCGCTTGCATGGGTCGACTCGATGCGTCGGGGAGGGAAGTGATGGCGCGGCTGCATCTGGTCCGTCACGGTGAGACCACCTCGAACGTCATGCGCCGCCTCGACACCGCTCTGCCCGGTGCCGCACTCACCGATTTCGGTGCGCGACAGGGTGTTCGGTTCGGTCTCGAGAACGTGCCGGAACAGCACGCGGTGCTGCTCAGTTCACGCGCGCTCCGCGCCCGGCAGACCGCCGAGCTGATCGGGTCGGTGTGGGATGTGGAGACCGCGGCGATCGACGGCGTGCACGAGGTCCAGGCCGGCGAGCTCGAGGACCGCTCCGACCGCGAATCGCATGAGGTCTTCCAGGACATCATGCACCGCTGGCACGCCGGCGACCTCGACGCACGCATCCCCGGCGGCGAATCCCTCGCGATGGTCTACGACCGGTACCTGCCGACGGTCGAGGACCTCGCCGACATGTACCTCACCGGCCCAGACCAGCGCGATGTGTTCCTGGTGAGTCACGGTGCGGCCATCCGCCTGATCGCCGCGCGCCTCGCCGGGATCGACTCCCGGTTCGCCGCGGCGACCCACCTCGGCAACACCGGTTCCATCGAACTCGAGTACTCCGACGGCATCTGGGTGTGCACGCGATGGGGCGCCACGACGGCCCCGTTCGAGATCGCCGACGAGCCGCTGGTCGACGAACCGATGGGCTGACGGCGTCCCTCCGTTCCCTGAGGAGCGAGCTTCACCCCGTTCCCTGAGGAGCGAGCTTCACCCCGTTCCCTGAGGAGCGAGCTTGCGAGCGTCACGAAGGGTTACTTGATGATGGCGTCGACCGTCTTCTTCAGCGCCGACGGTTGCGACGGGCGTCGGGGAGCCTTCTCCCGCCGGCGCAGCATCTCCTCACCGATCTCCCGGAGTTCCTTGCGGCTCAGCGCCTCTCGGACCTTCGGGAACCACTCGTCCTCTTCCTCCTCGATGTGGTGCTCCACGTTCTCGATCAGGACGGTGGTCTTGGCGTCGAACCGCTCGTTGTCCGGTGAGAGAGCGGCCAACTCGACGACGAGCACGTCGGCGACGTGGTGCTCCTCGTAGGACTCGAGGATGTCGTCCTCGAGATCGGGGACCCGCTTGCGGATCTCGGGGTACATCACCTCGTTCTCGATGTAGGTGTGCACGGTGAGGGCCTCGATGATCTTGTCGACGATCTTGCCCTTGGTCTTCACGGCGTTGTCGCCCTGCGACCTGAAGTCGCGGAACAGTTTGCGGATCTCCTTGTGGTCGTCCCGGAGGATGACGATGGCGTCTGAGGACATGGACGTACTCCTGAGATAGAGGGCTGCTCGATCTGCTACCCCTCGTACCGCGTTCCGCCGCAGGTCAAACATCGAGTCGGCGGAATCGGGGCGCCGGCCACACCACTAGCCCCAACCGTTGGCGTGCAGCCACTCGTCGTCGATGCCGAAGTGGTGTGCGATCTCATGGACGACGGTGACCGCCACCTCGTGGACGACCTCCTCCCGCGAGTGGCACATCGCGAGGATGGGGTCGCGGTAGATGGTGATGGTGTCGGGCAGGAATCCGCCATAGTCGGTGGTCCGCATCGTCAGTGCCACACCGTGATACAGCCCGAGGATGCCGGGTTCTTCCGGGTTGTGCGGTTCGACGAGGATCACGACGTTGTTCATGGCGTCGGTCAGTTCGCCGGGGATGGTGTCCAGCGCGTCGGAGACCAGCCCGTCGAACTCGTCGTCGGACATGTACACGGCCATCGGGTCAGCCCGCCGGGGCCGGTGCTTCGGCGGGGTTGGGCGCGATGCCCGGCGGGAGCGGCACCGGCGTCGGCAGGGCCCGGCCCGGGGGCGCCTCCGGAGGTGCGACCGGCGCGCGCCCGTTGATCAGCAGCGCGCCGCCCTTGGCGTCGCCCACCAGGGTCGCGAAGCCGCCGCGCTTGTCGGGTAGCCCGAGGTAGCACACCACCTTGCGGCTTCCGGCGAGCCAACTCGGCTCGCTGAGCACCGACCACTGGACGTTGAGCGTGGTCGCGTCGAGCTGCTTGCGCCCGCCCACGAACCGTTCGGCCTGGACCGGGCAGATCGAGCCGAGGTAGCTGTTCTGGGCGCCGGTCGGCGGCCACGGCTTGTTCGACATCCGGTCGCCGAAGCGGACCGACAGATCGACGATCCCGGTCGTCTGGAAGGCATGCGGCTCAGCACAACTCACCGCGAAACCGGTCGGGGCGCGCGTTTCGGGATCGATGCCGACGCAGGTGCCCTCGGGCCAGACGTACGACTGGTTCTGGTCGGCGACCCGGCCGGAGAACTGGACCGGGGCTCCGTCGGCGCCGTTCTCCTGGACCCCGCACCGCAGCTGACGCGCGCCCTTGTCCCACTGCACCTGGGAGGGGTACATCATCCCGACGGCGAAGCGTCCCTGCGGGTCGAGGCGCCCGGCGAGATACTGGTCCACCATCACCGGGCACTGTTCGTCGCGGATCGTCGCGAACCGCTCGGCGCCGGGCCAGAGAGCGTCTTCGCCGAACTCCGCGCCGGGGATCAATGCGGTGTCGATGGCTCCCGCGACCTCGAAGCGGTGTTTCTGCTCGCACGGCACATCGACCGGCTGGCCGGGGTTGCCGGCCGGCCAGTCCAGACAGTCGCCCGCGACCGACTTGGTGAAGGCGTTCTCGACCAACCGCTCACCCTCGCCGATGTTGCTGCCGCCGACGCTGCCGCTGTCGTCGAAGACCCCCGCAGCGAAGGCGATCCCGCCGGCCACGAGTGCGCCGACGACGATCGCGCCCAGGACCACGAAGACCGGGTTGCGGGCGAAAGCGCCTGGTCGGCGAGGTCCGCCGGCCGGTGCGTCGGCGTCGGCGGGGTGGCTGCGGTCGGGGTCGGGCGCGTTCATCGGGATCCATCATGCCTAACGGATCGGACGGGGCACACCCTCGTGCGCCGATGGCCGGACCGGGCCGATGCACCGCATGACCGCGCCGGTCGGGTTCGGAGACCCGGTTCCTCACTCCCCGTCGGGTGCCAGGTGCCGGGCGGTGAGTCCGGTGAGCTCGCTTCGAAAGCCCTCGTACCCCTCGCGGAGCCGGTCCCCGGGCCAGGCGTCGGGGAGGAGTTCCGCGGGCAGGAGCGGGTCGCGGAGGATGTGCCGCACGATGGCGGCGGCGACCTCGAATCGATCGGCGACCGTCGCCGCGGCGGCGAGTGCGTCGAGCAATTCGTCCGCGGTCGCGGCCCAGGTCGACGGCGTGAACAGTCGTGCGGCCAGCTCGGTCGACGCCTCCTCGGGAGCCGCCCGGAAGAGGCTCAGACGGCGGCGCAGTTCGGGTGGGAGCTCGATGTCGAGGTTGGCCGGGCGGGCCCAGACGCCCTCCCGGATCTCGCCGAGCCGGGCCTTCCGCAGCGTGTCGCGCAGCAGGGCTCGTTCGGTCGAGCTCTCCGAACCGATCGTCACGATCGCGAGATCCCAGCTGCCGTCCCAGTCCCGTCGTGCCGGATGGAGTGCCCGATCCTGGCGCTGCTGTCGTTCGACCAGGCGGGGCGAGAGTCGGCATCTGCCGTCGATGCGTTCCAGGTCTCCCGCCGCGACCAGACGCGTCAGCGCCACCCGCACGGTCGATTCGCGGAGCCCGAGCTCGGTGGCCGTGGCCAGGAGCCCGTTGGTCGACGCCTCGGGGGAGTCGAGGCCGAGGAGGGCGCTGAGGATGACCGATCGCGCCGTGAGCTTGGGAATGTCCACGCGTCCGGGCACGGCGTCGATGCTATCGGGCGGGATCGGCTCGGCGGCGACGACGGGCATTACAAGACTCTGGCGCACCGAAGAATCATGTAATACCGTGGATCACGACCTCGACCAGGAAGCGGGTTCCGCCATGTCCACCCACGTCGTCACCAATCAGGTCCCCGAACTCGTCGACTTCGACGCCGCGGACACTCCGGCCATCTCCGAGGCGGTTCACCGCGCGGGCGCCGACCACATGCTCGAGGACCTGCACCGTATCGGCCGTCTCGCCGGTGGTGCGGAAGCGCTCGGGTGGGGCGACCTCGCCGAGTCCCACCCGCCGGAACTGCGGACCCACGACCGCTACGGCAACCGGGTGGACGAGGTCACCTACGACCCCGCCTATCACCACCTCATGCGGACGGGTATCGGTTTCGGTCTCGGTGGTACCGCATGGTCGGACCCGAGCCCGACGGCGCACTTCGAGCGTGCGGTGAAGTCGAGCGTGTGGGGTTCGGTGGACGCCGGGCACGGCTGCCCGTTGTCGATGACCTACGGGGTGGTGCCGGCACTGCGGGCCAACCCCGAACTCGCCGGGCTGTACGAGCCGCTGCTCGTCTCGACGACCTACGATCCCGGTCTCCGGGTGCCGCTGTCGAAAGCGGGGCTGACCGCCGGAATGTCGATGACCGAGAAGCAGGGCGGCTCCGACGTTCGCGCGAACACCACCACGGCCGTCGTCCAACCGGACGGGACGTACCGCATCACCGGCCACAAATGGTTCACCTCCGCACCCATGTGCGATGTGTTCCTGGTGCTGGCGCAGGCGCCGGGAGGTCTGTCGTGCTTCTTCGTGCCGCGGGTGCTGCCCGACGGATCCCGCAACACCTTTATGCTGCAGCGGCTGAAGGCCAAGTTGGGCAACCACTCCAACGCGAGCAGCGAAGTCGAGTACGACGACACAGTCGGGTGGCTCGTCGGTGACGAGGGCCGCGGGGTGGCGACGATCATCGAGATGGTGAACATGACCCGCCTGGACTGCACTCTCGGCTCGGCGACCGGCATGCGGGTCGGCGTCGCCCAGGCCGCCCATCACGCCACCCACCGCCGGGCCTTCGGCGCCGCGCTCGTCGACCAACCGCTGATGCGCAACGTGCTCGCCGATCTCGCGGTCGAGTCGGAAGGGGCCACGATGACAGCACTGTGGCTCGCGGAACTGACCGACAAGGCGACCGCAGGCGACACCCGGGCGGATGCGCTGCGGCGGATCTCGCTGGCGGTCAGCAAGTACTACGTGTGCAAACGCGCCCCGATCCATGCCGCCGAAGCGCTGGAGTGCCTGGGCGGCAACGGATATGTGGAGGAGTCACGGATGCCGCGGCTCTTCCGGGAGTCACCGCTCATGTCGATCTGGGAGGGGTCGGGGAATGTGGCCGCGCTCGATGTGTTGCGGGCGATGGCCAAACAGCCCGACACGGTGACCGTGTTCCTCGACGAGATCGACAGTGCGGCAGGGGCGGATCGGCACCTCGACGCCGCGGCCGACGAACTCCGACGCGAGCTGGGCGACCTCGACGCGATGCAATACCGGGCCCGGCGGGTCGTCGGCCGCATGGCCCAGCTCCTCCAGGCCTCCCTGCTGGTGCGGTACGGCCATCCGGCGGTCGCCGACGCGTTCGCCGCGAGTCGGCTCGGCAACGACCGGGGGGACGTGTTCGGCACCCTGCCGTCGGGGATCGACACGGCGTCGATCATCGAACGGGTGACGCCGAAGACCGTGCAGGACAACGTCCGTCATTGAGTCGTCCGGCTCGCGGCCGGCCGCGTGGCGCGACGACCTGCGCGACGGTGCGGACTCGTTGTTCGCCGGCCGCGCCGGACGCGAGCCGGATGCCGACTACCGCACGCTCACCTACGAGGTCACCGGCCGGATCGCCCGTATCACCTTCAACCGACCCGATCAGGGCAACGCGATCACCGTCGACACCCCGTAGAACTGTCGCACGCGGTGGAGCGCGCCGATCTCGACCCCGGTGTCCACGTGATCGTCGTATCCGGGCGGGGCAAGGGTTTCTGCGGCGGATACGACCTGTCGATCTTCGCCGAGAACGGCGGCGACCCGTCGCAGGACGTCGATCCCCATACCGTCAACCCACGGACCGGCACCGTGCTCGATCCCGTTGTGCAGGCACGCAATCACGACCCGGTCCGCACCTGGGATCGATCCCATGATCGACTACGCGATGATGAGCAGGTTCAACCGCGGTTTCGCCAGCCTGCTCCACGCGAACAAGCCGACGGTCGCCAAGCTGCACGGGTTCGCCGTCGCCGGCGGGACGGACATCGCCCTCTACGCCGACCAGATCATCTGCGCCGACGACACCAAGATCGGCTATCCGCCGACCCGGGTGTGGGGCATCCCCGCCGCGGGGATGTGGGCTCATCGGCTCGGCGATCAGCGCGCCAAGCGACTGCTGTTCACCGGCGATTGCCTCTCGGGCACACAGGCGCACGAGTGGGGGCTGGCCGTCGAGGCGCCCCCGGCGGACGAGCTCGACGACCGGACGGAGGCATTGCTCAAGCGGATCGCCCGCATGCCGATCAATCAACTCGTGATGGCCAAACTGGCGCTCAACAGTGCGCTCCTGGCCCAGGGCGTCGCGAATTCGGGCATGATCAGCACGGTCTTCGACGGCGTCTCCCGCCACACCCGCGAGGGCTACGCCTTCCAGCAGCGGGCCGCGACCGTCGGGTTCCGGGACGCCGTCCGCGAACGCGACGAGATCAACGGCGACTGGAAGCGTGCCCAATTCCGTTCGCCGACAGAGTGATCGACGCCGCACTGACGTGAGCGAAGTGCGCCCCGCTCTGCTCCCTGAGCTGAGGAGCGTCCGGAGCTTGCGGAGGGCGCGGCCCCCACCGCCCCCTGAGTCTGAGGAGCGTCCGGGGCTTGTGGAGGGCGCGTCACGAAGGGTCCGGCGTCCGAGGCGGTGCCCCCCGGTGCACCCCTCCGGCGTCTGTGACTGGTGGGGTTTCTGTTCACCACAGTCCACCACGGTTCACCGCTGGGGTGCGAGTGACAGCGACTGTAGTGCAACAGGATTCGATGACTATGAGGCCTGTGGAGAATTCTCGTCGTCGAACGTGATTGCGAGTAGCTTGGTGTTATGCCCTCGATCACCGAACTCCGCGACACCCTCATCTCACTGCCGTCACCACCCGACGACGGCAGTGGCTGTGCTCTGCACGAGCGGCTCGACGAGCTGCGGATGTTGCGCAACGTGCTCGATCATCAGATCGCCGTGCACGTAGCGCTTTTTGACGCATTAGGTGCCGCTGGGCGGGCGGGGTCGACCGCACGGAACGCGTTGATCGAGATGGGCATGCCGCCCGCGGCCGCGTACCGCTATGTGCGGATCGCCGGTGGGTTGGAGTCGGTGCCGAAGGTCGGAGACTGTGCCGCCGAGGGTTATCTGTCTGCCGAGTGTGTCGACGCGGTGATCCGCGGGCTAGCGCTCATCGACAAGCGTTCTGCCACAGCGCTGTCCGACGGCGATCGCAGCGGATATGAGAGCGAGTTGCTTGCGCAGGCGTTCTCCGGAGCCACCCCGGCCCAGATCGACGACCACGCCCGTGGGATCGCCATCCGGGTCGCCCCCACCGACCCCAGCATTGTGGCGGCGGCCGATGACGCATCGCTGAACGCCGTGCATACCAGGATCACCGAGGAGGGGCGGGTCGCGATCGCCGGAGATGTGACCGCGGTGGTCGGGGAGAAGTTCGTGTCCATGATCGACGAACGGTCCTGTCCGCGTCCCGAACCCGACGGCGCTGCCGATCGTCGA
>NZ_JAUZVK010000015.1:0-146066 GCF_031844505.1 Gordonia sp. AC31 | reverse complement strand
GAGGAGGCCGGAGCATGCGGAGGCCTTCACGAAGGGTCCTGGTGAGTCGGGTTGCGAAGACCCTTCGTGACGCACCCTCCGCAAGCTCCGGGCGCTCCTCAGGGAGCGGGGTTGGTCGCCCTCCGCAAGCTCCGGGCGCTCCTCAGGGAGCGGGGTTGGTCGCCCTCCGCAAGCTCCGGGCGCTCCTCAGGGAGCGGGGTTGGTCGCCCTCCGCAAGCTCCGGGCGCTCCTCAGGGAGCGGGGGCAGGGCGTTCTTTCGGATCAGGGAGCAGGGGCTGGTGAGTAGCTTGGCGCGTCGAGACGTTCCGCATTCGTCGGATCGTCTAACTGCCCACGCCCTCCCCGTGCCGGCCCGCGCCGCCGGCGAATCTGCTTGCGCCGGCCAGGGTGTCGGTGGCGAGCGAGACCATGCCGTGTCGGAGTTCGTTGGCGATGGCCGCGTCCGTGTCCAGGCCGTCCTGTTCGAGGACCGACAGCCGGTCCTGGCGCATGCACGTCTGCGGGAACGCGGCGACCTCGGTGGCCAGTGCGATCGCGGCCGGTAGCGCGGTCCCGGACGGGACGACGCGATTGGCGAGCCCGATCGACAATGCCTCGTCGGCGGTTACCGCCCGGCCGGTCAGCACGAGATCCATGGCCCGGCTCTCGCCGATCAGGCGCGGAAGTCGAACGGTCCCACCGTCGATCAACGGGACGCCCCAGCGCCGGCAGAACACCCCGAAGACGGCGTCGTCGTCGACCACACGCAGGTCCGCCCACAGCGCCAGCTCCAGTCCGCCGGCCACGGCGTGCCCGGAGATCGCCGCGATGACCGGCTTGGACAACGTCATTCGGGTCGGACCCATAGGGCCGTCACCGTCGGGTGCCACCCGATTCGGGTCACCGTCCGAGATGGCCTTGAGATCGGCTCCGGCGCAAAAGGTCCCGCCTTCTCCGTGAAGCACCGCGACCGACACCGAGTCGTCGGCGTCGAACCGCCGGAAGGCATCCGCCAGCGCATCGGCGGTCGCGCGGTCGACGGCGTTGCGCCGATCCGGCCGGTCGATCCCGATGATCCGCACCGGCCCCTCGGACCGCTCCAGAACCGTCATGGCCTGTCCCCCGTCCCTCGATCCGGTGGCGAAGTACGTCAGGTGTTGAAGTACTTCGCCTCCGGATGGTGCAACACGAACGCGTCGGTCGACTGCTCGGGATGCAACTGCAACTCCTCGGACAGTTCGACGCCGATCCGTCCCGGCTCGAGCAACTCCATCATCTTCGCCCGGTCCTCGAGGTCAGGGCAGGCGCCGTAACCGAACGAGAAACGCGCGCCGCGGTATTCGAGGTCGAAGAAGCCCTGGGCGTTCTCCGGGTCCTCGCTGGCCATCGTGCGGTCGCCGAACGCGAGTTCGCTGCGCACCCGCTGATGCCAGTACTCGGCGAGCGCCTCGGTCAGCTGCACGCCGATGCCGTGCACCTCGAGGTAGTCGCGGTAGGCGTTGTCGGCGAACAGCTTGTTGGCGAAGTCGGCGATCGGCTGTCCCATGGTGACGAGCTGGAACGGCAGCACGTCGACCTTGCCGGCCGCCTTCGCGTCGGCGCGGGACCGGATGAAGTCCGCGATGCACAGGAACCGCGACCGCTGCTGACGCGGGAACGTGAAGCTGAACCGCACCGGCGCATCCGGTTCCGGCTCGGTGAGCACGTGGACGGTGTCGCCGTCGCTGACCGCCGGGTAGTACCCGTAGACGACGGCGGCATGCTGCAGGATGTTCTCGGTCGACAGGCGATCGATCCAGTACCGCAGGCGTGGCCGCCCCTCGGTCTCGACGAGGTCCTCATACGACGGCCCGTCACCACCGCGGGCGCCCCGAAGACCCCACTGACCCAGGAACAGCGCGCGCTCGTCGAGGAGCTGCATGTAGTCCGCGATCGGGACGCCCTTGACGATCCGCGACCCCCAGAACGGCGGGGTCGGGATCTCGTTGTCGGCGGCCACATCCGAGCGGGCCGGCACCTCGACGGGTTCCTCGGCGGCCTTGCGCTTGGCCGCGATCCGCTTCGATCGCTCATGGCGGGCCTTGCGTTCGGCGGCCTTCTCCGCCGCGGCTCTCGCCTCGTCGCTGTCCGGGTCGGGTCCCCCGCCACGCTTGGTCGCCATGATGTCGTCCATCAGGCGCAGACCCTCGAAAGCGTCACGCGCATAGTGCACGTCGCCCTCGTAGGTCTCGGAGAGATCGTTCTCGACGTAGGAGCGGGTGAGTGCGGCGCCGCCCAGCAGCACCGGGTACTCGTCGGCGAGCCCACGGGAGTTGATCTCCTCGAGGTTCTCCTTCATCACCACGGTCGACTTGACCAGCAGCCCGGACATCCCGATGACGTCCGCCCGCTTGTCCGCGGCGACGTCGAGGATGGTCGCGATCGGCTGTTTGATGCCGATGTTGACGACCTCGTACCCGTTGTTGGACAGGATGATGTCGACGAGGTTCTTGCCGATGTCGTGCACATCGCCCTTGACGGTGGCGAGGACGATGCGTCCCTTGCCGTCCTCGCCGGTGGCCTCCATGTGCGGCTCGAGATGCGCCACCGCGGTCTTCATCACCTCGGCGGACTGCAGCACGAACGGCAGCTGCATCTGGCCCGAACCGAAGAGTTCGCCGACGGTCTTCATCCCGGCCAGCAGCGTGTCGTTGATGATCGTCAGCGGCGGGACCTGGGTCATTGCCTCGTCGAGGTCGTCGGTCAGACCGTTGCGCTCACCGTCGACGATCCGGCGCTCCAGGCGCTCGAACAGCGGCAGCTTCGCCAGTTCCTGGGCCCGCGACTCACGCGCCGAGGCGGCCGAGACACCCTCGAACAGCTCCATGAGCTTCTGCAGCGGGTCGTAACCCTCACGTCGCCGGTCGTAGACGAGGTCGAGGGCGACCTCGCGGTGCTCCTCCGGGATCCGGGCCATCGGCAGGATCTTCGACGCGTGCACGATCGCGGTGTCGAGGCCGGCCTGCACGCACTCGTGCAGGAAGACCGAGTTGAGCACCTGTCGCGCAGCGGGATTGAGCCCGAAGGAGATGTTCGAGATGCCCAGCGTGAAGTGCACGTCGGGGTGGGCCTCGTGCAGCCGGCGGATCGCCTCGATGGTCTCGATGCCGTCGCGTCGGACTTCTTCCTGACCCGTCGAGATCGGGAAGGTCAGCGTGTCGAGGATGATGTCCTCTTCGGCGAGCCCCCAGTTGCCGGTGATGTCGGCGATCAGCCGCTCGGCCACCCGGACCTTCCAGTCCGCGGTACGCGCCTGCCCCTCCTCGTCGATGGTGAGCGCGACGACCGCCGCCCCGTGCTCGACGACGAGCTGCATGATCTTGGTGAACCGCGAATCCGGTCCGTCGCCGTCCTCGTAGTTGACCGAGTTCACCGCGCAGCGCCCGCCCAGCGACTCCAGACCGGCTCGGATGACCTCCGGCTCGGTGGAGTCGAGCATGATCGGCAGCGTCGACGAGGTGGCGAACCGGCTGGCGAGAGCCGTCATGTCGGCGGCGCCGTCGCGACCGACGTAGTCGACGTTGAGGTCGAGCATGTGCGCGCCGTCGCGGGTCTGGTCCTTGGCGATGTCGAGGCACTTCTGGTAGTCCTCGGCGATCATCGCCTCGCGGAAGGCCTTGGAGCCGTTGGTGTTCGTGCGCTCACCGATCACCAGGAAGCTGGCGTCCTGGTCGAAGGGCACCGCGGAGTACAGCGACGACGTCTCCGACTCGTGTTCCGGGGTCCGGGTCGCCGGGGTCACCTCGGACACCGCGTCCGCGACCTGCCGGATGTGTTCGGGTGTCGTGCCGCAGCAACCGCCGACGAACTGCAGGCCGAACTCGCCCACGAACTGCGACATGGCCTGCGCGAGTTCCTCGGGCGTCAGCGGATACTCGGCACCGTTGGCACCGAGGACCGGCAGACCGGCATTGGGCATCACCGACACCGGGATGCGCGCATGCTTGGAGAGGTACCGCAGGTGTTCGCTCATCTCGGCGGGACCGGTGGCGCAGTTCAGGCCGATCAGATCGATACCGAGCGGCTCCAGCGCTGTCAGCGCGGCACCGATCTCCGAGCCGAGGAGCATCGTGCCGGTCGTCTCGACCGTGACGTGGGAGATGATCGGGATCCTGCGGCCCACCCGCTCCATCGCACGGCGGGCGGCCACCACCGCCGATTTGACCTGCAGCAGATCCTGCGAGGTCTCGATCAGGATCGCGTCGGCACCGCCCTCGAGCATGCCGATGACGCATTCCAGGTAGGCGTCGCGGATGGCCGCATACGTGGTGTGGCCGAGGCTGGGCAGCTTGGTGCCCGGCCCGATCGAACCCAGGACGAAACGGTCGGTGCCGTCGGCCGAGGGACCCATCTCGTCGGCGACGCCGCGCGCGATCGTCGTTCCCTTGTACGACAGCTCCCGGATCCGGTCCGCGATGTCGTAATCGCCCAGATTCGACAGGTTGCACCCGAAGGTGTTGGTCTCCACGGCGTCGGCGCCGGCCTCGAAGTACGCACGGTGGATGCCCTCGAGGACGTCGGGCCGGGTGTCGTTGAGGATCTCGTTGCAACCCTCGAGGCCACGGAAGTCGTCGAGCGTCAGATCCGCGGCCTGCAGCATGGTGCCCATCGCCCCGTCGCCGATCAGTACCCGACGCGACATCGCCGACAGAAATGTCGTGTCGAAATCGCGTGGATCGGTTCCGGAGAAGTCAGGGGACATGGTTGACAGCGTAGTTCGCCCTCTCTGCGTGTTCGGTCGTAGGCTGGATCGGTGAACGCTGAGCAGACGTCGAACCTTCCCCAGCTGCGCAGACCCATTCTGCTCGCGGCCTTCGAGGGGTGGAACGACGCCGGGGACGCCGCCAGCAGCGCTGTCGAGCACCTGGCACTCGAATGGGACGCCCGACCCCTCGCCGACATCGACTCCGATGAATACTACGACTTCCAGGTCAATCGCCCCACCGTGAATCAGATCGACGGGGTCACACGCCGGATCGACTGGCCGACGACGTCGATCTCGTACTGCAGCCCGCGGGGCGCCGACCGCGACATCGTGCTGGTCCGCGGCATCGAACCCAACATGCGGTGGCGGGCGTTCTGCGCCGAGATCGTCGACCTCGCGCAGGAGCTCGGTGTCGAGACCACGGTGATGCTGGGCGCATTGCTCGCCGACACCCCGCACACCCGCCCGGTGCCGGTGACCGGCGCGGCCTACAGCAGCGAGTCCGCGGCCCGGTACAACCTCGCGGAGAGTCGCTACGAGGGACCGACCGGTATCACCGGCGTGCTCCAGGATCTCTTCGTCCAGGCGGGTCTGCCGGCCGTCTCGTTCTGGGCGGCCGTCCCCCACTACGTGTCGACGCCGCCGAACCCGAAGGCCACGGTGGCGCTGCTGACCCGCGTCGAGGAGGTCCTCGACATCGAGGTGCCGCTCGGCACCCTCCCCGAGCAGGCGGAGGAATGGGAACGCGCGGTCACCGAGATGACGGAAGACGACGAGGAGATCGCCGACTACGTGCGCGGGCTCGAAGAGCGCGGGGACGCCGAGGTCGACACCGACGAGGTCATGGCGAAGATCGACGGCGACGCGCTGGCCGCCGAGTTCGAGCGCTACCTCAAACGTCGCGGCCAGGGCCCGTTCGGACCCTGAACCAGGCGTCCGGCCGGAATCCGGGTCGTCAGCCGATCTTCTCGATGGACACCACGGGGGTGGTGATCCGCCACGTGCGGACGTCGGGATCGTCGGCGGCGCGCACCCAGAACTGCGCGGACTCCCCCAGGCGACAGGACTTCACCCCGAGCAGCGGGATGTCCTCGGAGTCGCGTCGGAGCCTGCTGACCGTCCAGTCCTCGTTCTCGGTGCCGCCGACCCCGGGGGCCCGGAGCAGCGTCATCTCGGTGAAATCCAGCAGGTAGGTCGACGTCCGGGTGACGACGGTGTACACCCCGGCGTCGGTCTCGGGTCGGATCTCTTGCACGCGCGCCACGTCAGCACTCTACCCAGACGTCGGCGCGCGGACATCCGGGTGTGGGGACAACGCCTATCGGACGTCGGGGACGAGCGGGATTCCCAGCAGCGCGTCGACCGCGGCCGCGAGTTCGGCGGGCGCCGTCGTCGACGAACCGATTCCGTTGCGGACATCCGCGCACCAACCGTCCACTGCGGCAAGCGCTTTAGGGGTGTCGAGATCGTCGGCGAGATGCTGGCGGAGCCGCGCGATGACCGGTTCGGCGTCGGGTCCGGTACTCGCGCCGAGCGCCGCACGCCAGCGACCGAGGCGTTCGACGGCCGTGTCCAGGACCGCGTCCGTCCACATCCGGTCACCGCGGTAGTGGTCGGCGAGCAGTGCGAGTCGGATGGCCGCGGGGTCCACGCCCTCGCGACGCAGGACCGACACGAACACGAGATTGCCACGACTCTTCGACATCTTCTCGCCGTCGAGCCCGACCATCCCGGTGTGCACGTAGTGCCGGGCGAACCGCCGCGAACCGGTGAGGGCCTCCCCGTGGGCCGCCGAGTACTCGTGGTGCGGATAGATGAGATCGTTACCGCCGCCCTGGATGTCGAACTCGATCCCGAGCCGGTTCAGCGCGATCGCCGAACACTCGATGTGCCAGCCCGGCCGGCCCGGACCGAACGGCGACTCCCACGACGGCTCGCCCGGACGTTCGGCGCGCCACAGCAGCGCGTCGAGCGGATCGCGTTTGCCGGGACGATCGGGATCGCCGCCGCGCTCGGCGAAGAACCGTTCCATGGTCTCGCGGTCGTACCCCGACTCGTAGCCGAACTGTTCGGTGGCATCGGTGCGGAAATAGACGTCCGGGAACTGCGCATCGTCGACGGTGTAGGCGGCCCCGGAGGCCAGCAGCTTGCCGACGACTTCGACGACCTCGTTGACCGACTCGACCGCGCCGATGTAATCGCGCGGGGGCAGGACGCGCAGGGCGGTCATGTCGTCGCGGAACAGCTGCGTCTCCCGCGCCCCGAGATCACGCCAGTCGACGCCGTCCCGGTCCGCCCGTTCGAACAGCGGGTCGTCGACGTCGGTGACGTTCTGCACGTAATGAACCTCGTGACCCTGATCGCGCAGGATCCGGTTGACCTGGTCGAAGGTCACATAGGTGGCGGCGTGCCCCAGGTGGGTCGCGTCGTAGGGGGTGATGCCGCACACGTACATGGTCGCGGTGGCCCCGGGGGCGACGGGACGGACCGCACGGTCGGCGGTGTCGTAGAGACGGAGGGCGGGTCCACTGCCCGGTACGGCGGGGAGTTCGAGATCGGGCCACGACTGCATGCGTCCACTGTATTGCCCACCGCGCGCAGGCCCTTCACGGCCTCGTCCGGGACGGAGCGCATTCGCTCAGAACGGCGGCCACGGGATGGGCCGGTGACCGGGCGGGTGCGGCATGGTCGCGCTCTCGGCGACCACGATCGCGCGGATCGCGAGCGACTCGATCTCGTCGGGCGTGATGTGTTCGGCGAGCTGTGCGCGCAGGGCCGAGCCGTCGGTCTCCAAGCGCTCCGCGAGTTCGGCGACATCGGCGACGAGGTGCCCGGGTACCGGTTCGCCCGCCCAGCCCCACAGCACCGTCCGCAGTTTGTCCTCCTCGTGCAGACAGATGCCGTGGTCGATCCCGTAGACGGTGCCGTCCAGACCTTCCAGGACGTGACCGCCCTTGCGGTCGGCGTTGTTGAGGATGACGTCGAGCACCGACATGCGCTGCAACCGCGGGTCGTCGGCGTGCACCAGCACGACGGGGTCGCCGTACGGGTCGTAGGCCTGCAGGACCGCGAGATAGCCGGCGGGTACCGCGCCCACCGGGCACAGGTCGACCAGGTCGACCCGCGGTTCGGTCTCCGGGATCGGGTGATCGGTGTTGTCCGGTGTCTCGACCCAGCGCTGCACCATCCCGGGCCCGAGCGGCCCGTCGCGGTGCACCGTGGTCGGGATCGTGTCCCACCCCAGCGCCTCCGAGATCAGGTACGACGCCACTTCCCGTCCGGCGAGCGTGCCGTCGGGGAAGTCCCACAGCGGGACCTCACCGCGCACTGGTTTGTAGACACAACGCACCGAGGTCCGGTCGTCGAGCACCGCATCGCACACGAGCGTCGCGTTGCTGGCCGAGGGGATCCGGCCGAGGATGGTGAGTTCGCCGTCGCGGAGGACGTGGTCGACCGCGGGCTCGTCAGTCACGTGCGGAAGAGCCGGCGTCACCGGGCTCGTCGGGGTCGTCCGGGTCACCGGACGGCGGGGTGTCCCCCGCCTGACCGAAGGGGTCGTCGTCAGCCGCCAGGCCCGGATCACTCTGTGCGGCAAGGCTGTTGAAGACATCAGGGTCGATGAAGTCGAGGGATTTGCTCAACTCCGCGTCCCGTTTGTACCCGTTGGTCCGGATACACAGGTGACCTTCGGGGTCGAGCGGTTCGCTGCACAGCGGGCACGGCTGTCGTCCCGCGGATATCACCCTCGACGAACGGGCGGCGAACTCACGGGCCGCCGCGGTCGTCAGGAAGACCCGCACCGCGTCCGGGCCCTCGTCGGTGTCGTCGAGGACCACGCTTTCGTCGAACTCCCCCTCGGTGATGGCGAGCAACTCGACCACGACCGCCTCGGATTCGGCGTCCCAGCCGAGACCCATGGTGCCGACCCGGAACTCGGCGTCGACCGGCATCACCAGCGGACTCAGGTCACCGACCCGGTCGGTCTCCGGCGGGATCGGCGTGCCGAAGCGTCGGTGGATCTCGTCGAGCAGGGCACCGATCCGGTCGGCGAGGATCTGGACCTGCTGCTTCTCCAGCATCACGCTGATGATGCGGGCCTCGTGGACCGCCTGGAGGTAGAACGTGCGGTCACCGGGCTGCCCGATCGTGCCCGCCACGAAGCGGTCCGGGCTCCGGAACACGTGTATCGCTCGAGACATCACACCTCCTTCGTCGTCTGGTTCATTATCCCGATGTCGCCGGGATCGTAGCGGCACCATTGGCGGACGGCGCTACATCCGCGCCCGTGTCGCCGCCCACCACCGCGTCGTCGGACGGTCGTTGCCCGTCCTGCGCCGGCGGCGGGGGCTTCGGGATGGACAGCAACTCGGTCGCATTCACCGTATGGACATAAGGACGCGACGGCGTGTAGCGGATCACGCTGATCGACGCCGGTTCGACGACGATGCGCTGGAAGGCGTCGAGGTGGCTGCCCATGGCGTCGGCGATGATCGACTTGATCACGTCACCGTGCGAGCACGCGATCCACACCCCGGAACCGTCCGGGCCGCCGTGGACGCGGTCCAGTTCGCGGATGGCGCGTACGGCCCGTGCCTGCACGTCGGCGAGTCCCTCCCCGTCGGGGAAGATCGCGGCCGACGGCTGCCGCTGCACGACCTTCCACAGCGGTTCGGTCAACAATTCCGAGATCGGACGCCCGGTCCACCCGCCGTAATCGACCTCGGCGAGATCGTCGACGACGATCTCGGGTGGCGCCTGCCCGTCCGCGGCCAGCGCCGCCAGCAGTGGCTGGACGGTCTCGGCGCACCGATCGAGCGGCGAACGCGCCACCGCGCGAATGGACCCGAGATGGTCGCCGAGACGACGAACCAGATCATCGGCCTGGGCGCGCCCGCGGTCGTCGAGGTGGACGCCGGCGCTGCGACCGGCGAGCACCCCTGAGGTGTTCGCCGTCGAACGGCCGTGCCGGAGAAGGATCACGGTCATCCCACAACCATAGGCACCGGCCCGGCGGGACCGCACGGCGCGACCGCCCGGCGCCGCGGCCGTGGCATCAGGTCGCCGAGACGACGCCGGTCGACAACAGGATGATCAGCGTGACGCCCAGCACGACGCGATAGGCGCCGAACCAGTTCATGGAGTGCGCGCTGACGAACTTGAGCAGCCAGGCGATCGCGGCATAACCGACGACGAACGCGACCAGCGTCGCGACGAGCAGCTGGGGCCCGCTGGCCTCCATGCCCTCCCCGCTCGGGTTGAACGCGTCCGGGAGGCTGAACAGGCCGGATGCGGTGACCGCGGGGATGGCCAGCAGGAACGAGAAGCGGAAGGCGGCTTCGCGTTCGAGTCCGAGGAACAGGCCGGCACTCGCGGTCGCACCGGAGCGCGACACGCCCGGGATCAGCGCCAGACATTGGGCGCCACCCATCACGAGGCCGTCCCGCAGGGTGAGCTGTTCGAGGTTCCGCTGCTTCTGCCCGTAGCGCTCGGCCAGCCAGAACACGCCGGCGAACACGATCAGCATGATGGCGACGAGCCACAGATTGCGTCCGGTGGTGCGTATCTCGTCCTTGAACAGGAAGCCGATCAGGCCGATCGGGATGGTCGCGAAGATCACGTACCAGCCGATCCGGTAGTCGAGGTTCCGCTCGTCGGCATGGCGGAGCCCGCGGAACCACGCGGTGATGATGCGGACGATGTCGCGGGCGAAGAAGACGAGGACCGCGGCCTCGGTGCCGAGCTGCGTGACCGCGGTGAAGGAGGCGCCGGCGTCCTCGCCGAACATCAGTTCGGAGGCGATCCGGAGATGCCCGGACGACGAGATCGGCAGGAACTCGGTGAGACCCTGCAACGCCCCGAGGACGATCGACTGGGTCCACGTCATGGTGTCGGTCACGGCGCCCGATGCTACTTGGCACCGCCGCAGCCGACCCGACACGGCGACACGGCCCCGACCCGCCTGAGCGGCGCGCGGAAGCGGTCGCGCAAGATGGGGACATGCTCTTCCCGCGACCTTCACGCCCAAGTCACCAGTCCCACACGGGCATGTCGCGGCTACGGGGCCCGATCGCGGCCACGGCGGCACTGGTCATCGGTGTGGGCATGATCACCGCGTGCGGCTCCGACGACGGCACCCCCGACGTACCGACCGTCGCGCCCGCGACCGCGCCGGAGGCGCCGGCGGATTCGACGACGGCTCCCGCGGGCACCGTCGTGCCCGCCCCGGCCGGGGCGCGTGCGCTCGCCGCGTCGGGTGGCAGCGTCGCCGTCCTGTCGGCCGACGGCAACCAGATCCTCCGCTACGACGCCGGGGCGCTGACGACCCCGCCGCAGACGATCGCGGTACCACGCCTCACCACCCTGGCCGCCGGCGACGACGGCGGGTTCGTCGGCGCGGGCCCGGGTGCGCTCGTCGTCGTCGATGCCGACGGGCGGGTCCGCACCGGCGACCTCGAGTCCGACCAGCCGACGGCGATCGCCCGGACCACGGCCGGGCTGCTCGTCGTCGGCACGGCCGATGGACGAGTCCTCGTGTACGACAACGATTTCGCGAAGAAGCACGACGTCGATCGCTTCGTACGGGTGGACTCGGTGACGGCCGCGCCCGAGTCTGCGGAAGGCCTCGACGGCCAGGTCGTCGTCCTGGATCGGGCGCAGTCGTCGGTGACCCCCGTCGACCCCGAATCCGGTGAACTGGGGCCGGCGCTGCGTGCGGGCAACGGGGCCACCAACTCGACCGTCGACGAGTTCGGACGCGTGCTGGTCGCCAACACCCGTGACGGCGAGATCCTCGGCTTCTTCGGATCACCGCTGGTGATGCGCTTTCGCTACCCGGTGGCCGGCGGACCGTACGCCGTAGACTACGACGACACCCGGGACCTGCTCTGGGTCTCGACGACCGGCGACAACGAGGTGGTGGCATTTGACCTGGCAGACGGTGAACCCACCGAGGTCCGGCGGTTCGCCTCGGTCGTACAGCCCGACCGCATCGTGGTCGACGGATCGGGCACCGTCTACGTGCTCTCGGCGCGGAACGGCGGACTCCAGGTGGTTCCCGACGACGGGCGGGCCGAATGAACCCCGGCGCCGGGAGCGAAGCGAGCGGGCCGAATGAATCCCGGCGCCGGGAGCGAAGCGAGCGGGCCGAATGAATACTGACCGGCGTCCGCACGCTCGTAGTGCGCGTACTGCTGCGCGCCTCGGTTCGCGCTATCCCGACGGGTGGGAGGTCACCTCGGAGGATGTCGAGTGCATCCTGCTGCGTCTTCCCCCTGACGTCACCCGGGTGACCGCCTCGATGCGGTTGGCCCTCGAGGCGGAGTTCGGCGGTTGGGAGCTGTCCCGGGTGCGGCTCTACTCCGACGGAACCCGCAAGGTGCTGCTCAAACGGCGCCGGCCGCCGCGAGGTTCGCGCGGGCCCGACACCGCCGACCCGACCGGCGACCGGTCCACCGGATTGACCGACAACGACCCACGGAGCGCCCGCGCATGCTGATGTCCCGCAGCACCACCCGAGTACTTCCCGTGCTCAACCGGTGGTGCTATCCCCTGCTGCGCTCGATCATGTTCCGCGTCGATCCGGAGCGTATCCATCACATCGTGTTCTCGGTGCTGCGCGTCGTCGGGCGGGTTTCGCCGTTGGCGTTCCTGACCGCGAGGCTGTTGGCCCGGCATGATCCGATCCTGCGGACGCGGGTGTTCGGCGTCGACTTCCCCGCCCCGATCGGTCTGGCGGCCGGGTTCGACAAGACGGCCGGCGCGGTGAACACCTGGGGTCAGCTCGGCTTCGGGTTCGCCGAGATCGGCACGATCACCGGCCAGGGGCAGCCCGGGAATCCGACGCCGCGATTGTTCCGGCTGCCCGCGGACCGTGCGCTGATCAATCGGATGGGCTTCAACAATCCCGGTGCCGAGGTGGCCGCACAGCACCTGACCGAGGTACGACGGGGGCCGGTGTCGGTCCCCATCGGAGCCAACATCGGCAAGACCAAGGTCGTCCCGGTCGAGGACGCCATCGACGACTACCGGCGTTCGGCGGAACTGCTCGGACCGCTCGCGGATTTCGTCGTGGTCAACGTGAGTTCGCCGAACACCCCGGGACTGCGTGATCTGCAGGCCGTCGACTCACTGCGACCGATCCTGGCCGCGGTACTCGCCGCCGTGGACGTCCCGGTGCTGGTGAAGATCGCCCCCGACCTCGTCGACGACGACGTCGACGCCGTGGCGGACCTGGCCGTGGAGCTCGGCCTGGCCGGGATCGTCGCCACCAACACCACGATCGGCCGCGAGGGTCTGCGCACCGCGTCGCACGAGGTCGACGAGATCGGTGCCGGTGGGCTGTCCGGGCCGCCGGTCGCCGCTCGGTCGCTGACGGTGCTGCGTCGCCTCTACGACCGCGTCGGCGGACGTATCGCGCTCGTCAGCGTGGGCGGCATCGAGACCGTCGACCAGGCCTGGGAGCGGATCTGCGCCGGTGCCGACCTGTTGCAGGTCTACACCGGCTTCATCTACGGCGGCCCGGTGTGGCTCGCCGAACTCCATGCCGGACTCGCCCGGCGCGCCCGGGACGGTGGCTTCGCCTCGATCTCCGACGCGGTCGGTTGCGCGGCCCGCAACCAGCCCTGACGGCCACCGATCGCCCGGTACGCAGGGCACCGGGCGATCGGCCGAGCGAGAACTCAGACGTTCTCGGCTGGTTGCTCGTAGGTGCCGACGAGGGTCGCCCGCGCGATCGCATGCGAGAACAGGTTGAAACCCAGGTAGGCCGGTGTCGCGTTCTCCGGCAGCCCGAGCGATTCGGTGTCCACGGCGTGCACGACGACGAAATAGCGGTGCGGGCCGTGTCCGGGAGGCGGCGCGGCACCGATGTAGCGGCGTAGCGAAGCGTCGTTGGTGAGAGTGACCGCGCCTTCGGGGAGCCCGGACCCGTCGTCGTCGCCGGCGCCCTCGGGCAGGCTCGTGACCGAGGCGGGGATGTCGGCGACGGCCCAGTGCCAGAACCCGGCGGCGGTCGGAGCGTCGGGGTCGTAGACGGTGACGGCGAAACTCTTGGTCTCGGCGGGGAATCCGGACCAGCTCAGCTGCGGGGAGAGGTCCTCGCCACCCGCACCCATGATCCCGCTCACCTGCCCGTTGGCGAGTGCGGCCCCGTCGGTGAAGCTCTCCGAGGTCAGGGTGAAACCGGGAAGGCTCGGCAGCGGGGAGTACGGGTCGAATGACGACATGTGTTCACCTTTCTCACGTTTCGCGCGTCGGAAGAGTGCCGGTCGCCCTCCGAACCGGTGCGCCCGGATCGGCGGGAAGGCCGTGCCGCCCACTGTAGTGGTGTGCTCAGCTGTGCCGCAGAAAGTGCTCGAAGACCTTGGTGCCGAACAGAACCGAATCGACGGGCACGCGCTCGTCGACGCCGTGGAACAGGGCCGCGAAGTCGAGTTCGGGCGGCAACCGCAACGGCGCGAACCCGAAGCACCGGATGCCCAGCTTCGCGAACGCCTTGGCGTCGGTGCCGCCGGAGAGCATGTACGGCACCGTCTTTCCCTGCGGATCGTGCTCGAGGACGGCGGCGTTCATCGCATCCACCAGGTCGCCGTCGAAGGTCGTCTCGTAGGAATCGAGATGGGTGATCCACTCCCGCCGCACGTTGGGCCCGATGAGTTCGTCGATCTCCTTCTCGAACGCGGCCTGCCGCCCGGGGAGCACGCGGCAGTCGATGACCGCCTCGGCCTTCTGCGGGATGACGTTGGCCTTGTAGCCGGCCTTGAGCATCGTGGGATTGGCGGTGTCACGCAGGGTCGCGCCGATGATCCGCGCGAGGTTGCCCAGCTTGAACAGCGACGTCTCCAGGTCGGGGGCCTCGGGACTCAGGTCCAGGCCCGTCTCGGCACTGACCTCGGCCAGGAACTGGCTGACCGATTCCGTCATCACCAGGGGGAACGTGTGTCGACCGATCCGGGCGACCGCTTCGGCGACCTCGGTGACGGCGTTCTCCTCGTGCAGGAACGATCCGTGCCCGGCCCGCGCCTCGGCGGTGAGCCGCATCCACGCGAGCCCCTTCTCGGCCGTCTCGACCAGATAGAGACGTTTCTGCGTGCCGTCGGGCCGGTCGACGGTGAGCGAGAAGCCGCCGACCTCGCCGACAGCCTCGGTGATGCCCTCGAACAGGTCGGGCCGGTTTTCGACGAGCCAGTGGGCGCCCCACGCCCCGCCGGCCTCCTCGTCGGCGAGGAACGCGAACACCAGCTCCCGGGGCGGCACGGTGCCGTCTCGTTTGAACTGACGCGCGAGCGCCAGGGCCATTCCGGCCATGTCTTTCATGTCGACCGCGCCGCGGCCCCAGATGTAGCCGTCCTTGATGGCACCGGAGAACGGGTGAACACTCCAGTCGGCCGGTTCGGCGGGCACGACGTCGAGGTGGGCGTGGATCAGCAGCGCGCCGCGATCGGAGTCGGGCGGACCGGCGAGGCGCGCGAACACATTGCCGCGGCCGGGACGGCCGGACTCGACGTACTGCGTGGTGTAGCCCACCTCCTCGAGCTGCTGGGCCACCCACTTGGCGCACTCCTCCTCGCCCTTGGTGGTCTCGGGCTCACCCGTGTTGGAGGTGTCGAAACGGATCAATTGGCTGACCAGATCGACCACTTCGTCGGTCGCAGACTGTGAAGACACCCCTCACTCCTACGGGATTTGGGATACACGGGCAACCTCGGTTAGGGTTATCCCGCTGCAGCGAGACGGGGTCGAAAGACCACCGGCGGGAGATCGCCGGACGCTCACCGCGGCACGCAGGTCCGAGTGGCGGAATGGCAGACGCGCTAGCTTGAGGTGCTAGTGTCCTATTAACGGACGTGGGGGTTCAAGTCCCCCCTCGGACACCAGAACAACGAGAAGAACCCCGGCTCACCGCCGGGGTTCTTCTCGTTGTGCCGCAAGCGATCTCCGCGTCAGGGTGCGACCGAATCCGCGAGCGCCGCCCACGCCCGCGAGTACGGCAGATCGATCGAGTTCTCCACGAAGGCCCGCAGGATCGCCCGACGCAGTCGCCGCTGCACCGCCCACTGGCCGTTCGGTTTGGTCTTCACCGTCAGACGCAGGACGACCTGATCCGACGACACCTCCTGGACGCCGAGCATCTCGATCTGGCCGAGGATGTCGGTCGAGTCCTCCTCCACCGCGGTGCGGGCCGCCTCGTCGGCCACCTGCTGCGCCTTGTCGATGTCGGCGCCGGGCGCCACCGGGACGTCGACGCGCGCGACCGCGAACTCCTGGCTCATGTTGCCCACGCGGGCGATCTCGCCGTTGCGGACGTACCAGAGGGTGCCGTCGATGTCGCGCAGGGTGGTGACGCGCAGCCCCACCGATTCGACTTCGCCGACGGCCTCGCCGAGATCGACGATGTCACCCACGCCGTACTGGTCCTCGAGCAGCATGAAGACACCGGTCACGAAGTCGCGCACCAGGTTCTGCGCACCGAAACCGATGGCGAGGCCGACGATGCCGGCCGAGGCGATGAACGGCGCGATGTTGACGCCGAGGACGCTCAGGACCGACAGCACCACCCAGACGAGCAGCACGATCGACACCGTCGACTTGAGCACCGACCCGATCGTCGCGGCCCGCTGTGCACGGCGTGCGGCGATCTGGGCGTTGCGCTCGGTGGAGGCCGACTTCGACCGCAGTCCGCGCATGAGAGCGGTGCCGCGGCCCGGCTCCCCGCCGGCGGTCCGTGTCCGGGTGGCGCGGTCGATGGCACGGTGGATCACGAAGCGGACGATCAACGCCACGACCACGTAGGCGACGATGCGAGCGGGATTCTCGATCAGCCATTCGCGGTTCGTTTCCGTCCATTCGAAGGCAGAGTCCTGAATCGACATGGGTCCGACCGTACGGATGATGAGATCGTTGTCCAGTCGTGACCGACCCCGTGTCCGCTCTCTGGGCAAGACGGGATGTGGCCGAAACCGTTGTCGGCCTGCGGTGAACATGACAATGAACCGGCCGAGGATCATCTGTTTCGCGTATGTGCTCTCCATCACGTCGAGCGCGAGCCGCAACCGCCCCCCCCCCCCGGGTGGCCTCCGAGGCGTCGGCGTGGTCCCCACGGGGTGGTAAAACCCCGTTCGCAGCGGACCCGGCACAATTGTGCGGTGACCCAGCGCCTGTTCTTCGACTGCGACACCGGCATCGACGACTCACTCGCGCTGATCTATCTGCTCGCGCGCACCGACGTCGACCTCGTCGGAGTGGCCTCCACGGCCGGCAATGTGCCCGTCGATGTCGTCACGGCCAACAATCTCTCGTGGCTGGAGCTGTGCGGACGCCCCGAGGTGCCCGTCCACACCGGCCCGGCCACTCCCCTCGTCGCCGCGCTGATGACCACCGAGGACACCCACGGTCCGCTGGGCGTCGGACACGCCGAACTGCCGGCCCCGACCACGACGCCGAGCCATCTCGATGCCGCCGACGCCTGGATCGAGGCGTCGCAGGCCCACGCCGGCGAACTCGTCGGGCTGGTGACCGGCCCGCTCACGTCCCTGGCGACCGCGATCCGACGCGACCCGGACCTGCCGGCGCGCCTGCGGCGCCTGGTCATCATGGGCGGCGCCTTCCACACCCATGGCAACACGACGCCCACCTCGGAGTGGAACGTCGCCGTCGACCCGGAAGCGGCCGCCGAGGTCTTCACCGCCTTCGGCACCGCGGGTGCCCCCGAACCCATCGTCTGCGCGCTCGACCTCACCGAGTCGGTCGTTCTGACACCCGACCACGTGGTCCGACTCGCCGCCGCGGCCGGCAGCACACCCGTCGAGTGCCCGGATCCGACCGACGAACGCGGACTCCGTTCGGTCGCCGACAACGACATCATCCGGCATCTCGTGGACGCCCTGCGGTTCTATTTCGAGTTCCACGACGATCACGACGAGGGTTACATCGCCCACCTGCACGACCCGTTCGCCGCACTGGTCGCGCTGGCCCCCGACACGGTCGAGACCCGCCCGGCGCGCGTCGACGTCGAACTCGCCGGGACGCTGACGCGGGGCATGACCGTGGCCGACGAACGCGCGATGACCGCACCCGGACCCAACGCCCGCATCGCGACCTCCACCGACGTCGACGCCGTGTTCGACGAATTGATCGAGACGATCGGCGCGTTCGCGCGCAGTCGCGCACCCGAAATCGTCGGCACCGCGCCGGAGGAGTCCACCGGACTACTCTGAACGGGTGACTCGACTCGGTTACCAGATCCCGAACTTCACCTACCCCGGCGTCGCCGCCGACCAGTTGTTCCCCACCGTGGTCGCGCAGGCGCAAGAGGCCGAGAACTCCGGTTTCGACACCGTCTTCGTGATGGACCACTTCTATCAGTTGCCGATGCTCGGTGAGCCCGACGATCCGATGATCGAGTGCTACACCCTGCTCGCGGCACTCGCCCAGCACACCTCGAAGGTCCGTCTGTCGTCGCTCGTCACCGGCAACACCTACCGCAACCCGACGCTGCTCGCGAAGACGGTCACGGCCCTCGACGTGGTGTCGGGTGGTCGGGCCCAGCTCGGCATCGGCGCGGGATAGTATGAGCTGGAACATGATTCGCTCGGGTACGAGTTCGGGACGTTCACCGACCGGTTCGAGCGCCTCGAGGAGGCGCTGCAGATCATCCTCGGCATGCTCGCCGGCGAGGCACCCAGCCTCGACGGTGACCGCTATCGGGTCACCAACGCTCTCAATGTGCCTGCGCCGCTGTCGAAGATCCCGGTGATGATCGGTGGCGGCGGCGAGCGCAAGACGTTGCGGATGGTCGCGCAGTACGCCGACGAATCGAACCTGCTGTGCACACCCGCCGACATCCCCCGCAAACTCGACGCCCTCGCCGGACACTGCGAACGACTCGGCCGGGACCGCTCGGAGATCACCGTGACCGTCCAGACGTCGGCCTGCGTGGCGCCGACCGCCGCCGAGGCGACCGCCGAGCTGGAGGCGTACCTGGAGCGCACACCGGCGGCCGAGTCACGTCGCGGATCGACGATCGTCGGGGATCCCGACGAGGTGGCCGCCCGGTACGCCGAGCTGCTCGCGACCGGTGTCGACGGTGTCACGGTGAACGCTCCCGCCAACGGCCACGTGCCGGGGCGGGTCTCGCTACTCGGCGAGACGCTGGCACCGCTCATCGGCTGATCCCTCCCCCTCATCCGAAGAACCGCACAAGCACTGGTCCCTGAGGTGCGAGGAGCGATAGCGACGAGCCACGAAGGGCCTGGTGGGCACCTTGCGAGCCCTTCGTGGCTCGCTTCGCTCACACCTCAGGGAGCAGGAGTAGGTCGTTCTTGCGGTTTAGGGAGCAGAGTGAGAGCGCTCGTCGAACGCGTCCACGATCCGTTGCGCGGCGAGGGCCGGGGTCAGCGACCCGTCCCGCAGTTGCTGCTCCACGTCGCCGCGGATCCCTCGCACGGCGGGTGAGTCACCGAGCCGGGACAGCACGATGTCGTTGACCATCGCCCAGGTCCAGTCGATCTGTTGCTGGTTGCGGCGGGCGGTGAACTCTCCTGCCGCGGTGAGTGTCTCGTTGTGGCGTACCACGGTCTTCCAGAACTCGTCGACGCCGGTGTTCTCGATCGCGCTCATCGTCAGCACCGGCGGCATCCACAGCGCGTCGTGCGGATAGATCAGCTTCAGCGCGTTCTTCAACTCGCGTGCCGCGCTCTTCGCCTCGTTGAGGTGTTTGCCGTCGGCCTTGTTCACCACGACCACGTCGGCGAGTTCGAGGACACCTTTCTTGATGCCCTGCAACGAATCCCCGGTGCGGGCCAGGGTGAGGAACGTGAACGTGTCGACCATGTTCGCGACCGTCACCTCGGACTGCCCGACGCCCACCGTCTCGACGAGCACGACGTCGAAGCCGGCCGCCTCGACGAGCACGATGCTCTCGCGGGTGGCCTTGGCCACGCCGCCGAGCGTGCCCGACGTCGGCGATGGCCGGATGTAGGCGTTCTCGGCCGTCGACAGCCGGCCCATTCGGGTCTTGTCGCCGAGGATCGAGCCCCGCGTGCGCGTCGAACTGGGGTCGACGGCGAGCACCGCCACCTTGTGGCCCAGCTCCAGCAGGTGCATACCGAGCGCCTCGATCGTCGTCGACTTGCCCACGCCGGGGACGCCGGTGATGCCGACGCGGAACGACTTGCCCGCGTGCGGCGTCAGCTTCAGCAACAGCTCCTGGGCGGCGGCCCGGTGATCGGCGCGCTTGGACTCGACGAGCGTGATCGCACGCGCCAGATCGGCGCGGCGATCGGCCAGGACAGCGTCGGCCAGCGCGTCGACGTCGATGGGACGTCGCGGTTGGACCGCCATCAGTTCGCGGTCGCCCCGGGCAGTTCCAGGCCGAGGGTGTCGGCGAGCTTGCCGATGAGTTCCACGGCCGAGTCGGCGATGACCGATCCGGGCGGGAAGATCGCGGCGGCGCCGGCCTCGTACAGTTCGGCGAAGTCGCCGGGCGGGATCACGCCGCCGACGACCACCATGATGTCCTCGCGGCCGACCTCGCGCAGCGCCTCCCGCAGGGCCGGGACCAGCGTCAGGTGCCCGGCGGCCAGCGACGACACACCCACCACGTGCACGTCGTTGTCGGCGGCCTGCGCGGCCACCTCCTCCGGCGTGGCGAACAGCGGGCCCACGTCGACGTCGAAGCCGAGGTCGGCGAACGCGGTCGCGATCACCTTCTGGCCGCGGTCGTGACCGTCCTGGCCCATCTTCGCGACCAGGACACGCGGCTGGCGGCCCTCCGCCTCGGCGAACTGGCGCACGGCCTCGATGGCCGCGTCGATGTTGCTCACCTCGCCCGCCTCATGTCGGTACACCCCGCTGATCGTCTTGATCTCCGCCTGATGGCGACCATAGACCTTCTCGAGTGCCTCGGAGATCTCACCGACCGTCGCCTGGTGCCGTGCTGCCTCGATGGCCAGGGCCATCAGGTTGTTCTCCAGGCCACCCTCCGACGACGCGGCGGCGCCGGTGAGATCGGCCAGGGCCGCCTCGACCGCAGCCGAATCGCGTTGTCCGCGAAGCCGGTCCAGCTTCTCGAGCTGCTCGGCGCGCACCTTCGAGTTCTCGACCTTGAGGACCTCGATCTCCTCGTCGTCGGCGACCTGGTACTTGTTCACGCCCACCAACGGCTGCTGGCCGGAGTCGATACGCGCCTGGGTGCGCGCCGCGGCCTCCTCGATGCGCAGCTTCGGCAGGCCCTCGTTGATGGCCTGCGTCATGCCGCCGGCCTCTTCGACCTCGCGGATGTGCTTGCGCGCCTTCTGCGCGAGCTGATGCGTGAGCCACTCGACGTAGTTCGAACCGGCCCACGGATCGATCGGACGGGTGGTGCCCGACTCCTGCTGCAGGAGCAGCTGGGTGTTGCGCGCGATGCGGGCCGAGAAGTCGGTCGGCAGCGCGATGGCCTCGTCGAGGGCGTTGGTGTGCAGCGACTGGGTGTGACCCTGTGTGGCGGCCATCGCCTCGACGCAGGTGCGGGCCACGTTGTTGAACACGTCCTGGGCGGTCAGCGACCAGCCCGAGGTCTGCGAATGTGTGCGCAGCGACAGCGATTTCGCGTTCTTCGGATCGAACTCGGCGACGAGCTCACTCCACAGCAGACGCGCCGCACGCAGCTTCGCGACCTCCATGAAGAAGTTCATGCCGATGCCCCAGAAGAACGACAGTCGCGGGGCGAACTTGTCGATGTCCAGGCCGGCCTCGAGTCCGGCGCGGATGTACTCGACGCCGTCGGCGAGCGTGTAGGCCAGCTCCAGATCGGCCGTCGCCCCGGCCTCCTGGATGTGATAGCCGGAGATCGAGATCGAGTTGAACTTCGGCATCTTCTGGCTGGTGTATTCGAAGATGTTGGAGATGATCCGCATCGACGGCTTCGGCGGATAGATGTAGGTGTTGCGGACCATGAACTCTTTGAGGATGTCGTTCTGGATGGTCCCGGCCAGTTTTTCCGGCGGCACACCCTGCTCCTCGGCGGCCACGACGTAGAGCGCGAGGATCGGCAGCACCGCACCGTTCATCGTCATCGACACCGACACGCTGCCGAGGTCGATCCCGTCGAAGAGCTGACGCATGTCGAGGATCGAGTCGATCGCCACACCGGCCATGCCGACGTCACCGGCGACGCGCGGATGGTCGGAGTCGTAGCCGCGGTGGGTCGCGAGGTCGAATGCGACCGACAGTCCCTTCTGGCCGGCCGCGAGGTTGCGGCGGTAGAAGGCGTTGGATTCGGCCGCGGTCGAGAAGCCGGCGTACTGGCGGATGGTCCACGGCTGGTTGACGTACATCGTCGGGTACGGGCCCCGGATGAACGGTGCGGCACCGGGAATGGAATCGAGCGGGTACGGATGTTCGGCATCGTCGAGGACGGCGTCGCGCTCGGCGCGCGTGTACACCGGCGTGACGTCGATCTGCTCCGGGGTGCTCCAGGTGACCTGGTCCACCGAGTAGCCGTGCGCCGAGGCGAGTTCCTCGGCGACCGCGGCCGCGGCACCATCAGCGGTCGTCGCACCGGTGTCGTCCGATGTCAGACCGATTCCGGCGAAGTTCGGAATCGTCTGTGTCAGATCGGGTTCGGTCTGGGTCATGCCGTTGCTCCCGCCGTCTTCGGGGATGTCGAGACCAGCTGGTCGAGAAGGTCGCCGAGGGTGCTCACCGCATCGATGCCGACGCGCAGCGAACCGTCGGGACGATCGTCGCCCTCGGGCCATTCCTTGTCCGGTCCGGCGAGGAGCACTGTCGACAGACCGGCCGCGCGAGCGGCCGCGAGTGCGGCGGGCCCCTCTTCGGCATAGCGCGCCTTGGTTCCGCAGAGGACCGCGATCGGGGTGTTCGCCCCGGCCACCGCGTCGCCGACCTTGTCCGCGGTCAGCGGACCGGGGTTGACGACGGTGATGCCGCCGGCACCCAGGAAGTTCGCGACGAAGGTGGTGCGGCCGTTGTGTTCGGCGACGCTGCCGAGCGGGATGAGCAGGATCGACGGCCGTGCACTGTGCTCGGCGAGCACGACGTCGGACCGGTCCCGCAGTTCCTCGAAGGCGCGTCCGATCCGCGCGAGGCGCGGCGTACCGGTGACGACGTCGGTGACCGCGGAAGCCGGGGCCCCCGTCGTCTCCGACAGTGCGCGCTCGTCGATGTTGGGGAACTCGTTGACGCCGGTGACCGAGATGCGGCGGTGCGCGACCTCGGTGTCGCGGCGAGCGAGGGAGGCGTCGACCTTCTCGGCGATCCAGCCCGTGTCGAGCGCGACGCGGTAACCGCCGGCGGCCTCGACCTCGGTGAACACCGTCCAGGCGTTCGTGGCGAGATCGTCGGTCAGGGACTCGACGAACCACGAGCCGCCGGCCGGATCGAGGACGCGTCCGATGTTGGACTCCTCGAGCAGCAGCAGCTGTGTGTTTCGGGCGATGCGTCGCGAGAAGGACGCGCTCGAGGTGCGCTTGTCCGCCGGGATGGTCGCGTCGTAGCCCAGGACGGTCAGCTGGTCGGCGCCGCCGACCCCGGCGCCGAATGCCGCGATGGTGCTGCGCAGCATGTTGACCCACGGGTCCCGCTGGGAGTACATCGACAGATCGGTCACGCCGTGGGTCAGCGCTCCGCCGACCTCGGGTGCGCCGACGACCTCGGCCACCCGAGCCCAGATCTTGCGCAGCGCACGGAATTTCGCGATCGTGGCGAATTGGTCGTCGTCGGCGGAGACGCCGAAGGTGATCTGACGCAGCGCGGCCTCGGGTGAGAGGCCGGCCGCGGTGAGGTCACGGAGGTGGGCGACCGCGGCCGCCACCGTGAGTGCGAGTTCGAGGCCGTTGTCGGCACCGGCGGTGGCGAAGTCGCTGCCGTCCACCCGGAAGGTACGGACCCCGTCGGGCAGCCCGGATGCGGCGAGGGCCGTGGCCTCGTCGGGATCGACGGTTGCCCGGCCCGAGAACGCGGCCGTCAGCGGCGACAGGCCGAAGGAGTGGGCGGTGGCCGCCGTCGGAGCGGCGGCGACCGGAGCGGCCTGGGCCTTTTCCTTCAGGCCGAGCAGTTCGCGGGCCGCCGCGATACCCTCGGTGCCCGCATCGAGGGTCACCGGCACCAGATCGAGGTAGACGCCGCGCAGTGCCGTCGCGAGGTCGGCGACCCCCAGCCCGTCACCGGGCCTGCTCACCGAGAGCCAGAGACCGCTCGTCCCGTTGGCCATCGCCTCCAGGATGAGCTCGTTGAGGTCCGCCGCCGGCGTCGCGTCGTCGCCGAACCGTTCCGTGACGCGCCAGCCGGTGGTGACGTCACGCGCGGGGTCGGCGCCGCGGACGAACGGGAAGCGACCGGGGACACCGGGCTCGGCGAGTTCGTCGCGACGTGTGTAGAGCGGCCGGATGGTCAGCCCGTCGGCGGTGTCGGTCGAGAGCAGCGCCTCGGGTGTGTCGGGCAGCTCGTCGACGTCGACGCGTCGCGACTTCGCCAGAACGGCCGCGGCGGCCGTCGACCACGCCTGGTAGGCGTCGTCGAGTTCTGACTCGGGTTTGGGCTGGTCAGTTTGCTGTGGCATGTGGGGAAGCACACCTCCGTGAATGCACTGTGATGAGCGCGTACACGACACTAGCCGATCGCTCGCTCGGCTCGGCGTCGAGGTCGGCGTGACGTGGCGCACTCGGGGACCCGGTACACCGCTGGGCCCAGCGTAGAGTGTCCGGGTGCCCGATCGATCCGCTGTCAGCGAGGATGTCGCCGGCCCGACCGCGGCCGACGCGGAGATCGCGGACGCGGCGAGCGCCGGAGACGGTCACCCGCCGACGTCGGGCCGTCGTCGGGCCGATCGACGGATCCTGCGCCGGGCTCTCGTCGCCGCCGTGCTCCTCGCCGCCGTCCTGGCCGCGTCCTACTTCGTCCCGCTGCCCTCGATCTCGAGCGTCCGCGACTGGGGCGCGGATCTGGGACCGGCCTTCGTGTGGTTGTTCTTCCTCGCCTACGCGGTCGTCACCATCGCCCCGATCCCACGGTCGACGTTCACGGTGATGTCCGGGATCTTCTTCGGACCGCTGGTCGGTTTCGCGGGGGCGATGATCGCCTCGTCGGTGGCGGCGGTGGCAGCCTTCGTCCTGGTCCGCAGGGTCGGACGCGACCGCGTGCAGCCGTACCTGAAGGCACCGGTGGTCCGTGCCGTCGAGTACCGGCTCGAGCGTCGTGGCTGGTTGGCGGTCGGGTCGCTGCGGTTCATCGCGGCATGCCCGTTCTCGGTGGCGAACTACTGCTCGGCACTGTCCTCGGTGCGTCTCGTGCCGTACGCGATTGCCAGCATCCTCGGCATGGCCCCCGGCACCGCGGCGGTGGTCATGCTGGGCGATTCCCTGACCGGTGACACGCATCCCCTGCAGCTCGCGGTCACCGGCGGCCTGTTCGCGATCGGCATCGCCGGTCTGGTGCTCGACTCCCGCCTGCCGGTCTCGTCGTCGAACGCGACAAGCGCAGCGACTTGATCCTCGGGGATCAAGTCACCTAGCGCGATCCCATCCAGTCAGGGGACTTGATTCACCGCGATCAAGTGCATAGCCTTGAGTGATGTTCGTGCTCACCGTCGACCAACGCGGGAGTCGCCGCGACATCGACCGGGTGGACGCCATCCTCACCGCTCTCGCATCGGTCCAGACCGTACGGGCCTTCGAACGTACCGCGGGCGACGAGATCCAGGGAGTCCTCGCCGATCCGGTGACGGCCGCCCGACTGGCCGTCGAACTCACCGCCGAGGGTCACTGGAGTGTCGGCATCGGCGCCGGACCGGTCGACGAGCCTCTCCCCCCGTCCACCCGGGCCGGGCGCGGGCCTGCCTTCGTCCACGCTCGCGACGCCGTCGAGGCCGCCAAGCGGCAGCGGGTCCCCCTCTGTGTCCGCGGCCCGGAGACTCGCTGGTCCCGTCACGCCCAGACGGCCGGCCGTCTCATCGCCGATGTGATCACCGCGCGCAGTGCCGCCGGCCGGGAGGCGGTGGAGCTGATGCGCCGCGGCCTCACCCAGGTCGAGGCCGCCGCCGAACTCGACATCACGCCACAGGCCATGAGTCAGCGGCTGCGGACCGCGGCGTGGGATCTGGAATCCGATTCCCTCGGCCTCGTCGCCGACGCGCTCGCCGAGGCCGACCGACACAGCCCGTCCGGAGGATCGGCATGACCACCGCAGCGATCACCCTTCTTCTCCTGACCGCGCTGGCGACGCCGACCTGGGCGCTCGCGACGCGGAAGAAGCGCAACCACGCGCCGGTGTCCGTCGTGCGCAGACTCGACGTCATCGGAGCCGTCGTCCTGCTGGTCCTGGCCGGGGTGACCGCCGTCCTCGCCGCCGTGGCAGCGCCCGCCACGGGCTTCCTCGCCTCGGCCGTCCCGGTCGTCGCCGCGCTCGCGGCGGTCACCGGCGGCGGACCCGTGGTCCGGACGGTCCTCGTCGCCGGCGGTGTCGGCCAGCGCACGGGGCCCGAACCCGATCCGGAGGGGTCGCCGGATGACGGAACCGGGGACGACACCGACGCGCCCGACTCCCCGGCGCCCGCCCCGACCGATCCGGCCGAAGCCGGGCCGTTGGGCGGCGGCCGGGTGATCGGATACCTCGAACGCCTCGCGGTCGTCACCACGTTGATGGCGGGGTGGCCCGAAGGCCTCGCGATCATCCTGGCCGTGAAGAGCCTCGCCCGCTACCCCGAGCTGCGCGCCCCGCATGCGGCCGAGCAGTTCATCATGGGCACCTTCGCCTCGGTGATGTGGGCGGTCGGCATGGCGGGCGTCGAGCACCTCATCCGCTGAGCCGTTCTCAGGTCGTGGGCTCGGCCGGCCCCGGCTCCTCGGGCTGTACGGGCTGGGACCACGCACCATCGGTGAGCTCGGCCGGCTCGGACCCCACCGGCGACGCATGGCGCGACGCGCGCGACGCACGAGCGGTGATCTCGGGCGCGACCGGGGTGCGGGCCACCGCCTCCGCCTCGGCGACGGCCTGGGCGACCTTGGGATCGGAGGCCATCGAGAACCAGTCCTCGGTCTCCGAGTCGTCGATCGGCGAGGGCGGCGAGTCGGCCGGCTCGTACCGGAACACGCCGTCGTCCCCCTGGACACCGAAGGACTTCGCGAAACCCTGGAGGGCCGAACCGAAGTCGGACGGCACCACCCACACCTTGCTGCCCTCGCCCTTGGCCATCTCGGGCAACTGCTGCAGATACTGGTAGGCCAGGAGTTCCGGGGTCGGCTTGGCCGCCTTGATGGCCGCGAAGGTCTTCTCGATCGCCTTCGCCTCACCCTGCGCGTTGAGGTACGACGCGGCGCGGTCGCCCTGCGCCCGCAGGATGCGCGACTGCCGATCCGCCTCGGCCGCGAGGATCGCGGCCTGCTTGGCACCCTCTGCGGCGAGGATCTGCGACTGCTTGTTGCCCTCGGCGGTCTTGATCGCCGACTCGCGCTGGCCCTCGGCCGATAGGATCGTCGCCCGCTTCTCGCGGTCGGCCTTCATCTGCTTCTCCATCGACTCCTGGATCGACGGCGGCGGCATGATCGACTTCAGCTCGACGCGCGCGACCCGGAGGCCCCAGCGGCCGGTCGCTTCGTCGAGGACTCCGCGCAGCTGGCCGTTGATGGAATCGCGGGAGGTCAGGGTCTCCTCGAGCGTCATCCCGCCGACCACGTTGCGCAGCGTCGTGATCGTCAGCTGCTCGACGCCGGCGATGTAGTCGTCGATCTCGTACACGGCGGCCCGGGGATTGGTGACCTGGAAGTAGACGACGGTGTCGATGGACAGCGTCAGGTTGTCCTCGGTGATGACCGGCTGCGGCGGGAACGACACCACTCGTTCACGGACGTCGACGCGGGCGCGGATGCGGTCGATGAACGGCAACAGCAGGGTGAGTTGGCCGGACACGGTGCGGGTGTAGCGGCCCAGTCGCTCGATGACCGCGGCCTCCGCCTGCGGGATGAGCGCGACGGACTTGACCAGCATCACCACCACGAGCAACACGAGCAAAACGATGACGGTCAGGCCGAAGATCTCGTACTCCATGGTCACCTTCCAGCGTTGTCGTTCGGCGGTGTCGCGGCGGCCGCATTCAGGCGCGCCACACCACCGCGGTCGCGCCGTCGATCTCCACGACGGTCACGTGGGTTCCGGGTTCGAGCACCTGGGTCGGGTCCATCGTGCGGGCCGACCACACGTCGCCGCCGATCTTGACGCGTCCGTCATAGGCGTCGACCTGTTCGGTCACCACCGCCGGCCGACCCTCGAGCGCCTCGGTGTTCATCAGGACCGCAGGACGGTTCAGCATGTGCTTACGGGCGATCGGACGGACCGCAACCAGCAGCAGCACCGAGACGAGCGCGAAGACCAGCCCCTCGACCCACAGCGGCGTCTCGAACGCGAAATCGACGCCGGCGGCCGCGAATGCGCCCCCGGCGAGCATGAGCAGGACGAGTTCGCCACCGAACATCTCCGCGACCACCAGGACGATCGCGGCTGCCAACCACAGCAGGGCGCTCATGGGTCCAGTCTGCCAGAGATGTCCGAACCGCCTTCGGCGCTCACGACGCGGGTGGGCCCCGGTCGGCGTCAGGCCGTGAGCGTCACCTGGGCTCTTCGGCCGCGGTCACGAAGTCGATGAGTTCTTCCACCGACCGCAGCAGATCGACCTCGAGATCCCGGAAACTGCTCACCCCGCCCAGCACCCGGCGCCAGCCGTCCCGAGGGTCCCCCCAGCCGAGCTCGGCACACACCCCGGTCTTCCAGTCGGTGCCCCGCGGGATGTGCGGCCACGCCGGGATCTTCACCGATGCCGGCTTCACCGCCTCCCAGACGTCGATGTAGGGATGCCCGCACACGAGGACGTGCTCCCCGACCTCGGCGGTGAGGTGTGCCTCCTTGGATCCGGCCACCAGATGGTCGACGAGGACACCGGCCCGGCGATGCGGTGCCGGCTGGAATTCGTCGAGTGCCGCCTCGAGGTTGTCGAGGCCGTCGAGGCTGACGACGACCACGCCCTCCGCGCGGAGGTCGTCACCCCACACCCGCTCGAGGAGTGTCGCGTCGTGCACGCCCTCGACGAAGAGCCGGCTGGCGCGCGCGGTCCGCGCGCGGGCGCGAGGGGCGGCTCGCGATCCCGACGCCGTCATGGCCGGCTGCTGCGGGCCCCTGGTGCGCGGCCGTACGAGCGTCACCGGCCGACCGTCGATGAGGAACGCGCCGGGGTGCATCAGGAACACCCGCGTCTGACCTCGCCGGTCCTCCAGCCGGACGAGATCGCCGGCGTAGCTCTTCTCGAGCCCGACGACCGCACCGCAGAAGCCGGTGGCGGCGTCCTCGACGACCAGATCGCGATCCGCGGCGACCTCCGCGGGACGCGGCTTCGCCCGACGGGGCTGGGAGAGCACATCGCGTCCGTAGCGGTCATCCATCGCACACCACCATCTCTCGATCGGTCATCTCGTGATCACGCCGCCGCGATGGACAGGTCGGGCGGCGCACACACCGTATGCCCCGCGGGCCCGCCCGCGGGGTTGCCACGCCCGGCTCCCACCGGCCTCGCCGGTATCCTGGCTTCTTGATGAAACGCAGCCGCCTGCTCTCCGCCACCGTCGCGTGGCCGACGTGCGCCCTCGGCGCGTGGTCGGCCGCCTGGCTCACCGGCCGGTGCTCCCCCGACGACGTGATCGAAGCCCTGGCGGAATCCGCCGACCGGCACCTCCTGCACTGGCCCGACGGCGGGGTCGCCGGGGCCGAACAGAATTCGCCCGCAACGGGTTCGGCGAACGGGGTGCTCGATCTGCTCGCGCTGCTGCGACCCGCTCGACGCCTCGTCGTCCGCCTGCCCTCCACGGGTGATCCGCAGGGACTCCCACCGCATGTCGCGACGTCGGCCGCCCTCGGCGCGGGCGAGGTCCTGCTCGTCGACGACGCGACGGGCACCGGCACGCTCGCGCTCGTACCGGAGTTCGCCGCCGACACCGCCGATCCACCGTTCGTCACGTGCACATGGTCGGCCTACCGCTACGACGCGACCCTCGACCTCGGTCATCTCGTATCCGCGGGACCCAGTGCCGGTGATCTGGAATACGAGCTGCGGCAGGCAGTTCGAGAGGCGACCACGATCATCGGCGGGCTCGGCGGACGCCGGTCGGCCGACGCGAGCGACCTCCGTACGGAACTCGCGGCGCTCACCTCGAGGCATCGGGTCGCCCTGCCCCCGCACCTCCTCGACGCGCGCTCCACCCGCCTGATCGACACGGCGGCACAGGTCGAGGCGATCGTCGACCTCGCCGGAGCACGCAGCGTGGAGATCGGCGACAGTGCCGGACAATGGGATTCCGGCGACGCGACGCTCCGGGGACTCCAGGCGCTGACGCGGACCGCACGGGCGGCGGCGGTCAATCACACGATCCTCGAGCTACTGCGACGCTAGGACCCGGGCCGCCACCGCCGGAAGGTCACTCCCGGAGCCGCGGCGGACGTTCGGACACGACGCCGTACAGATCGAGTCCGTTCCGCTGTTCGGTGGCGAACAACGTCGCCCCCCATTCGTGGACGAACCAGTCCCGCAGCCGAGCGGAGCCGGTCCAGGCGTAGTACGGCCGGGCCGCAGAGACACAGAACCGTTCCACTTCGCGCATCATGCGAACGAGAGCGTCGCCACCACGAGCTTCGGGAACAATCGCCGCGATCCGCACATCGACGGCATCCGATGCCGGGGAGGGCAATTGTGGGCTGGTGAGGAACTCGATCAGCCGTTCGCGGAGTCCGGGAATGGCCGCGACCCGGACGAAATCAGCCGGGACGAGCGGCGGTTCGCCGTCGGGCGACAATTCGACATCGTGGGGATGCCAGATCAGAATTCCGACGAGATGCTCGTTCTGGAAGGAACCCAATACGCAGCCGGCTTTGAGATAAGGCCGCACCAAGATCTCGGCCAACCATTCCCGCAGCGTGAGATCCGGGAGGTGGTCACCCAACACCCATCGATACAACGGAATGTCCTCGACCGCTCGTGCGAGTAGCTGCGTAGCAGGTCGGAGATCAACTGGGATGAGTAGTCGTTCCGCGGTCAACACTGTTCATACACGCGCACAAAGGAGAGATCACGCCGCTGTGGGCTACGTCGTCAACGCAGCCCACAGCGGAAACGGATCTCAGTTGACGGGCTCGCTGCTACCGTCCGCGGAGCCGGTGGAAAGTGTCTCCAGAATCGGTCCGAGGAAATCGATCTCGAGCCTCAGTGGTCCTTCTGCCATGGAAATTCCTCTCTCACGTTCGCACCCCGATTCAGATGCGCGTACCACGAGAGTTTCATTTCGATTGAGGCGCAGATCACATTATGGACCGTTCCTATATCAAATCGTTATGAATGCAAACAAAGCCAGTGAATCTACGCGCGGTCAGATGGCCTCGCCGCAGATCTAGGCCGCGCCGCGGGCACACAGCACCGGTCTCGACAGGTGCTGCCGTTGTCTCCGCATCCCATCGCCGACAGGTCGCCCAAGCCCCCGGCGTAGGACTCCACGAATTCGCCGATCATCGAGATGAACCGCGGATCGGGACCCACGGTGTCGGCGCGGACATAGTCCAGGCCGAGGCGCTCGGCAACCTCCGCGGCCTCGTTGTCGAGATCCCAGATCACCTCGAGATGGTCGGAGATGAACCCGACCGGGTAGACGACCACCCGTCGAACACCCTCCGCGGCAAGGCTCTCCAGATGGTCACAGATGTCCGGCTCCAGCCACGGGATCTGCGGTGGACCCGACCGTGACTGCCAGACCTGATCGAAGTCGGCGACGCCGAGCTCGTCGGCGACCGCCTGCGACGCCGCCAGCACCTGGCGCGAGTACAGCTTCCCGCCGTCGGCCGCCGGACCTGACGCCTCATCGGCCGAGGTCGGGACCGAATGGGCGGTGAACACCAGCCGTGGCGGCTCCTCGCCGGGCCCGAGTGCGTCCAGAGCGCGGCGCACCGCGTCGGCCCCGGCAGCGACGAACGCCGGATGCGACCAGTACTGCGGGAGCTTGCGGAGCACCACCGCACCGTCGGGTTCGCGGCTCGTCGGTTCACGGTCGGCAAGCGCCGTCACCGCCCGGTCGATGTCCTCGTGATACTGCCGGCACCCCGAGTAGCCGCCCCACGCCGAGGTCGGGAACACGAGGATCCGGCGATGACCGGCGCGGTACATCTCGGCCAGGGTGTCCTCGACCATCGGGTGCCAGTTGCGGTTGCCGAAATACACCGGGAGGTCGACACCACGTCGGTCGAGCTCGGCGCGCAGGGCATCGATCATCTCGAGGTTGAGCCGGTTGATGGGTGAGACGCCGCCGAAGTGCAGGTAGTGCTCGGCCACCGACTCGAGCCGTTCGCGCGGGATTCCCCGGCCGCGAGTGACGTTCTCCAGGAATGGCATCACGTCCTCGGGCCCGTCCGGTCCGCCGAACGACAGGAACAGGACGGCATCGAACGGAGCGGGATCGACGGGCGCGGTGTCCCCCGGTGCTGGCGAACTCATGAGCCGGTGGTCATGCCCTCCGGGAACCAGGTGTTGTGGCTGGCGCCACCGTCGACGTAGACGATGGAACCGGTGGTCGCCGGCAGCCAGTCGCTGAGGAGCGCACACACCGACTTCGCGACGACGGTGGGATCGTCGACGTCCCAGCCGATCGGGGACGCGCCGTCCCAGTACTCGTTGAGCATGTTGAGCTGCTTGGCGTCATCGGTCGCGGTACCCGCGATCGCCTTCGCGGCCAGGGTCTTGATCGGGCCGGCGGCCACCAGGTTCGACCGGATGTTCTTCGCGTTGCCCACTTCGCGCGCCACGTACCGGTTCACCGACTCGAGCGCGGCCTTCGCCACACCCATCCAGTTGTAGTACGGCATCGCGGTGCGGGGATCGAAGTCCATGCCCACGATGGAGCCGCCCTCGTTCATGGCGGGGAGCACGGCGCGGGCGAGCGAGGCGTAGCTCCACGCCGAGATCTCGAAGGCCTTGGCGGCGTCGGGGCCCGGCCCCTCCAGGAACGGCTTGGCCTCGGGACCCATCAAGGTGCGCGGCGCGAAGGCGATCGAGTGCATGACGCCGTCGATGCCCTGCGGCGCCAGCTCGGCGAGCTTCCCGGCGAGCGCGCCGAGATCGTCCTCGTTGGTGACGTCGAGCCCGACGGCCGGCGGCACCTCCTTCGGCAACCGCTTGGCGATCCGGTCGATCAACCGGAGCCGTTCCGGGATGCCGGTGATGAGGACCGTGGCGCCCTGCTCCTGCGCCATGGCGGCGGCGTGGAAGGCGATCGACGCATCGGTGATGATGCCCGTGATGAGGACGGTCTTCCCGTCCAGGATTCCGCTCACGAAGATGTGCTCCTGAGTTCGACGTTGATTGACGTGCCTTACGACCGCGCTGTGCGGGTCAGTAGCCGTGCGACCGCGCTCGGCAGTTTCAGTGCCCCATGCCCATTCCGCCGTCGACGGGCAGGACCGCACCGGAGATGTAACCGCCCTCGTCGGAGGCGAGGAAGCTGATGGCCGCCGCGACGTCCTCGGGCTTGCCGGTTCGGCCGAGCGGGATCGCCTGCTTGGCCATCTCGATGTAGCGGTCCTCCATCGACGCGGTCATGTCCGTCTCGATGAACCCGGGCGCCACGACGTTCGCGGTGATGTTGCGCGAGCCGATCTCACGCGCAATCGAGCGCGCCATCCCGATCAGGCCCGCCTTCGAGGCCGCGTAGTTCACCTGGCCCGGGATGCCGGACATCGCGACCACCGAGCCGAGGAAGATCATCCGGCCCCACTTGGCGCGCTGCATCCCCTTGGTGGCGCGCTTGGCGCACCGGAACGCGCCGGTGAGGTTCGCGTCGAGGACCTTCTCGAAGGATTCCTCGGACAGTCGCATGAGGAGCATGTTCTCGGTGATCCCCGCGTTGGCGACGAGGATCTCCACGGGACCCTGATGCGCCTCGACCTCGGCGAAGGCGCGGTCGACCGACTCCGAGTCGGTGACATCGCACTTGACGCCGAACAGTCCGTCCGGGGCTCCGGAACCGCGGTGCGTCACCGCCACCCGGTGACCGTCGGCTGCCAGTCGCTGGGCCACGGCCAGGCCGATTCCGCGGTTGCCGCCGGTCACCAGGACCGAGCGGGAGGGATTCTGCGCTTCGTTGCTAGCTGCCGTCATGGGTGTTCAACTTATCCGTTCTCGTTGCGGGGGTGACACGCGGTCGGCGGGCGGGGCGCACGGCGGCACACCCCGGACACGTCCGCGTCAGGGCAGCCGGCGGTTGATGGCCAGCGCGGCGAACGCCGACACCAGCGCGAACAACGTACCGGCGACCAGCCACGGCTTCGAATTGTCCCCTCGACGGGTTTCGTAACCGATCTCGTCCTGGAGCTGCTCGTAGACCTTGTTCAACTCGTCGAGGCTGGCCGCGGTGAAGAAGTCGCCACCGGACAGGTTGGCGATCTTGCGCAGCGAGTCGTCGTCGACCGGCACCGGCACCCGGTCGCCCTCGAGTTCGACGGTGCCGGTCCGGGTACCGAAGGAGATCGTGGAGACCGGGATCTTCTCCTCCTTGGCCTTCCGGGCCGCGGTGAAGGCACCACGCGGGTCGTCGGGGTCGTCCGGGACGGTCTCCTTACCGTCGGAGAGCAGCACGATCCGCGCGGGTGGTGCGCCCTCGGTCCCGCCGAGCACCGCGTTCAACGTGCTGATCTGCTGCAGGGCCGCGAAGATGCCCTCCCCGGTTGCCGTCTTGTCGTCGAGCCGCAGTTTGTCCACCGCGACCTTGGTGGCGTTGTGGTCCGGCGTCGGCGACACGAGGCTGGCGGCGGTACCGGCGAAGGAGATCAGTCCGAGGTTGATGCCCTCGGTCAGCTCGTCGGCGAACTTCTTCGCCGCCTCCTGCGCCGCGCGGATCCGCGACGGCGACACGTCGGTGGCGTTCATCGACCGCGACACGTCCATCACCAGGACGACGGTCGCCTTGTTGCGCGGCACCTTGCGATCGGCCTGCGGCCCGGACAGCGCGACCGTCAACAGGATCAGCGAGACGATCAGCAGTGCGATCGGCAGGTGCCGCAGACGACTACGGTCCGCGGGCGCGACCGACTTCAGCAGGTCCAGGTTCGCGAAGGTCAGCGCACGCTGCCGCCGCCGGCGCAGCATGTAGACGTACGCGGCGCCGAGCAGCGCCACGACCAGGAGCAGGAGCAACCACCAGGGACTGGACAGCATCGACCTACCCCACCCCCGCCGCGAGGCCGCGGCGGCGTTGTGCGACGAACCTGACGGTGTCGGCGATCCACTCCCGATCCGTGCGCAACGTCAGGATCGCGCCGCCACAGCTGCGCAGGGTGCGGTGGACCCGCTGCTGGTGTGCGCGCGCCGCGGCCGCGAAGTCGCGCCGGAGGTCGTCGGTGATCGTCACGTCGTGGATCTCCCCGGACTCCGCGTCGGCCAGGGTGACCTCCCCGATCGCCGGGAGGTCGAGATCGCGGGGGTCGAGGACCTCGACCGCCAGGAGTTCGTGGTGCGCCCCGATGGCGCGCAGCGAACGCTCCCAGTCGATGGGGCCGAGGAAGTCGCTGATGACGACGGCGAGGCCGCGCCGGCGCTGGGGCCGTCGAAGCGCCTCGATCCCCGCCTTCAGGTCACCCCGGACGCCGGGCGAGCTGCGTCGCGTGGTGGCGATGGTCTTGAGGAGGTTCTGGGCGTGCGCGCGCCCGGCACGGGCCGGTACCCGCACCACGTCGTCACCGGTCACCACCAGCGCGCCGTGCCGGTTGCCGCCGCCGGTCGTGAGGTGGACCAGAGCCGCGGCCGCGGCGACGGCCAGGTCGCGCTTGGTGCAGTCGACGGTGCCGAAGTCGAGGCTGGCCGAGGCGTCGACGACGAGCCAGGTCTCGAGTTCCCGGTCGGCGATCATCTGCCGGACATGCGGCTGGGTCGTGCGTGCGGTGACCGACCACTCCATTCGCCGGACGTCGTCGCCCGGCTGATAGGCCCGCGCCTCCCCTGGTTCCGAACCCGGCCCGGGGATCAGACCCAGGTGCTCGCCCTGGAGCACGCCGTCGAGTTTGCGCCGCACGGTGAGCTCGAGCATCTTCAGCGCCGCCGTCAGCTGCGCCTCGTCGAGCAGCCCGGCGCCGAGACGCGGTAGGTCCCGATTAGCCGCCATACTGAGGTGAATTCCGGTTCGCCGGGGCCGAATTCGGGTCCATCGGACCGGCGGACTGCGGGACCTGCTGTCCCGCATACCCATTCGGCCCGTGTCCGGGATTGGGCGCCTGCTGCTGTCCGGCCGGGTACTGCCCCTGCGGCACCGGCTGCGCGCCGACCTGCGGTAATCCGACGGTCTGCAGGACGCGGGCGATGACCTGGTCGGCATCGATCTCGTCGGCCAGGGCGTCGTAGGACAGCACGAGGCGGTGCCGCAGCACGTCGGGCATGATCTCGACGACGTCCTGCGGGATCACGTAGTCGCGTCCGCGGACCAGCGCCAGGGCGCGGGCAGCGGCCACGATGCCCAGCGTCGCACGAGGCGACGCGCCGTAGGACAGCCACGACGCGACGTCGTTCAGGCCCAGCTCGGCCGGTCGGCGGGTGGCGTTGATGACCCGGACGACGTAGTCGACGAGCGCGTGGTGGACGAAGACGTTCGCCGCGGTCCGCTGCAGGCGCAGCATCGCGGCGGGGTCGAGGACCTGGGAGGCGGTCGGCGGGACGTTGCCCATCCGATAGACGATCTCGCGCTCCTCCTCCACCGACGGGTAGTCGACGAGGACCTTGAACAGGAAGCGGTCCCGCTGCGCCTCGGGCAGCGGGTAGACACCCTCGTTCTCGATCGGGTTCTGCGTCGCCATGACCAGGAACGGATCCGGCATCGAGTACGTCTTGCCGCCGATCGAGACGTGCCGCTCTGCCATCACCTCGAGCAGCGCCGACTGCACCTTCGCGGGTGCGCGGTTGATCTCGTCGGCGAGCAGGAAGTTCGCGACCACCGGGCCGAGCTCGGTGTCGAACTCCTCGCGGCCCTGACGGTAGATACGCGTACCGATCAGGTCGGTGGGCACGAGGTCAGGGGTGAACTGCACTCGCGAGAACGACCCGCCGACGACGCGGGCGAACGTCTCGACAGCGAGCGTCTTCGCGACACCCGGCACGCCTTCGAGCAAGATGTGTCCGCGCGCGAGGAGACCGACGAGAATGCGCTCGACGAGCTGATCCTGGCCGACGATGACGCGCTTGACCTCGTAGATGGCCCGCTCGAGCAGGGCGACGTCGGCGTCGCTCAGCACCGAGCCGTCCGCTCCTGCCGCCGCGGGATCCCCCGTGGCCGCCTTGCCGAGGGAGTGCGATTCGGTCAACCCGTGCTCCTGTTCCTCTGAACTGCTGTTCCGTCGAACCGCGAGGGCCCACGGGCGGCGCGAACGCGCAGCGCGCAGGCGTCGACCCCGCGTGTCTGTGCCAGCCTAGCCGTGCCGGCTGAAAAGGTGCCAAGAAGACTCGGCGGGTGTCGGTCGTTCACAGCTGCCGCCGGAACCACCACGCCTCAGAGCAGACGGACCACGTTCGGCATCGCACCGTTGGTGCGCAGCGGGGACACCTTGACCACGTCACCCGACTGCGGTGCCTCGACCATCTTGTTGTCGCCGAGGTACAGCGCGACGTGCGCACTCGCGTTGGGGCCGTAGAAGATCATGTCGCCGCGTCGCATCTGTGACAGCGGGAACTGCGGCCCCGAGGTGTACTGGTAACCGGTGTAGTGCGGCAGTTCGATCCCGACGCCGGCGAACGCGTAGATCATCAGGCCGGAGCAGTCGAAACCGATCTTGTTGTAGTCGCCGTAGCTGTCGGCCACACCGCCGTCGCGGATTCCCTGCGTCGGGCCGTTCGCGTCGCCACCGCCCCAGGCGTAGGGCACGTTCAGCTGCGAGAGCGCACGGTTGACGGCGATCTCGACGGCTTGCGGACCGCGCAGCCCGGGTCGGACGACGCCGCCCCCGCCCCCGCCGCCGCCGGAGGAACTGCCGAACAGAGAGCCGAGGCTTCCCGAACCGAGTCGCGCACTGAGGGTGTCGCCACCGCTGCTGCCGGTGATGTCCGCACCGCCGATGCCGAGCTCGTTCAGCAACTCGGACTGGGGCAACTGCTGCTGCCCGACCAGACCGGCGAGGATCGACGAACCGACGTCGATGGCGAGGCGCGCCGCGGCCTCCGCCGCGACGGCCAGTGCCTGGTTGTCGGTGGCGGGCGTGGCGGGCAGCGCCTTGAGCGCCCCCTCGGCCGACGGATCCGTCGGGAACAAGTTCGAGAGCAGATCGCTCGTCGACGGCCCCTCGACCGTCTTCTTCGGCACGTATCCGCGAATCGTGTTGAGGCGCTTCTGGACCCGGTCGCGTTCCCCGATCAGGGTGGCCTTGCGCTTCTGCTGCGAAGCGATGGCGGCCTTCGCCTCGGTGACCGCCGCCATGGCGTCGGTCTTGCGCTGTTCGGCGCTCTTGGCCGCGAACGACGCCTGCCGGCGGGTGGCCTCGACGGCGGCGAGTCGGTTGGCCTTCTGGTTGCGGGCCACCTGCAACCGCCGGATCATCTCCTGCTGCTTCTTGCCGACCTGATCGATCAGCTTCATGCGGTCGAGGACGCCCTGCGGGTCTTCGGAGGCAACGTAGTTCGACATCGAACCCTGCTCGGGCCCCTGCTGGTACGCCAAGCGGGCGAACCGGTCGAACTCCTTCTGCGCGTCGACGACGGCCTTGCTCGATCGGTCGAGTTCGGTGCGTGCTCCACGCGCGGCCACCGTGGCGAGGCGCTGCTGCGCGAGCGAGTTCTGGAAGTCGACGATCGATCGGTTCACGTTCTCCTGGCGGGACGCGAGCGCCTGGTCGAGGTCGGCGATGTCCTGGTTGACCGTCGCGATCCGGTTGATCAGACCGGAGATGGGCGACTCGGGCGTCTTCTTGGGCGCCGCGTCGGCATGACCCGCGCCGACCGCGCAGACGAGTGCGACAGCAAGGGCCGCCGAGACGCGCGCCGGCCATGACGCACCAGTTCTTCCTCGCCTCACCTGGAACTCCTCGCGATTCGCGGGGATCTTCCGATCCCCGGTCCGGCGACCGTCCGGGGTGTCTGCACCCGCGGCGATCACGCACTGCACTTCCGCCACATCGGACCCTGTAGAGAACACAGGCATCACACGCGACATCAGAACCGTACGTCACATCAACCACACGAGAAAACCGTGTTCGTGAATTACAAAGGCGTGATTACCTGCGAATATGCCGTGAACTGGCGAAAGATCGAACGGTCGTCAAGGTCTCGAATTGGCAACAGACCGGAAGACACGCCGAGAAGGGTCCCCGCCGCGCGAGAACAAGGTGTCAGCAGCCGGGCCCACCCGCCGCATCGCCGGCCGGCCGAGGCGGCCCGGGCCTGCGTACTACCGGCCGGAAGCGGTCGGCTCGCGACGTGATGCCGACGAGTCATCCGACTCCGCGGCGGTGGCCTGCACGGGTCCCAGCGGGCCGGCGGCCAGGTTCTTGCGGGTGCGGACCTGCCGCAGCCGGGCGAGCACGGCTCCGCCCGCGACGACCAGGATCAGCAGGAGGCCCACGATCGTCCAGTCCACGTTGGGACCGGTCATCGTGTCGATCATCTGTCGCGCCGCACCCGCGGGGTCGGTGAGGGTCAGGCCGTCGGTGGCCTGTTCCTGCACCACCCGGCTGAATTCGGGCGACGAGCTGCCGACCGAGTTGGGGCCGAGCACGATGACGGTGCCGCCGACCTGTTCCTGCAACTGGTTCGCGACGTCGCGGTAGAGAGTGAACCGGGGCTGGACCTGGTCGATGACCACGAAGCTGACGTCATGGCCCTTCGACTGGGCGTATTCGACGACCTCGAGCATGCCGGGCAACTGTTCGGGCGTCGCCCCCGCGACGCCGTCGTCGGCGATGTCCCGCGACAGCTCACCCATGTCGACCCCGACGAGTCCGGTGAGTTCGTTGTTCTCCGCGGGAGCTGCCAGCACCAGCGTCGTCGCCTGCGGACCCATCCGCCACCCCTGCCTCTCGAGATCACCCGGGGTTGCGTGCACGTTGACGGGCGGTATCGCGCCGGCGTCGAGTGTCTCCTCGCCGAACCCCGACCTGCACCGTACGACACAATGGACTCGTCTGGGTATTCCGGTGTCGGCAGGTCCGATCCGGGGTGTCCCGGCCCGAGCTTGGTAACAGTACGCTCGTACTGTTAGACTGGACGACGTTGTCGCGGGTGGCCCTCGCGGACATCCGATGGTGCCGGCGCAGCCCGCCGGTGCAGAACGTCAGCCGGTGCGGCACGACTGCGCCGGATCGACCAGCCCCGCCCGACCGCAAGTGGATCATCGAGTAATCGCCGGCGCAGCCCGCCGGCACACGAGGAGAGTGGATTTAGACGTGAGTATCAATTCCTTCGGCGCCCGCGGCACGCTGGACGTCGGTGACAACAGCTACGAGATCTACCGTCTGAACGCCGTCGAGGGCACCGCCAAGCTCCCCTACGCTCTGAAGGTCCTCGCCGAGAACCTCCTGCGCACCGAGGACGGCGCGAACATCACCAAGGAGCACATCGAGGCCCTGGCGAACTGGGACCCGAACGCCGAACCGAGCGTCGAGATCCAGTTCACGCCTGCCCGCGTGATCATGCAGGACTTCACCGGCGTGCCCTGCATCGTCGACCTCACGACCATGCGCGACGCCGTCAAGGAACTCGGCGGCGACCCGGACAAGGTCAACCCGCTCGCACCGGCCGAGATGGTCATCGACCACTCCGTCATCATCGAGGCCTTCGGCAATGCCCAGGCGTTCGAGCGCAACGTCGAGATCGAGTACCAGCGCAACGAGGAGCGCTACAAGTTCCTCCGCTGGGGTCAGGGCGCCTTCGACGACTTCCGCGTCGTGCCGCCGGGCACCGGCATCGTGCACCAGGTCAACATCGAGCACCTCGCGCGCTCGGTGATGGTCCGTGACGGCGTCGCCTACCCCGACACCTGCATCGGCACCGACTCGCACACCACGATGGAGAACGGCCTCGGCGTCCTGGGCTGGGGCGTCGGCGGCATCGAGGCCGAGGCCGCGATGCTCGGTCAGCCGGTCTCCATGCTCATCCCCCGCGTCGTCGGCTTCAAGCTCACCGGCGCGACCAAGCCGGGCGTCACCGCGACCGACGTGGTCCTCACCATCACCGAGATGCTGCGCAAGCACGGCGTGGTCGGCAAGTTCGTCGAGTTCTACGGCAACGGTGTCGGCGAGGTCCCGCTCGCCAACCGCGCCACCATCGGCAACATGAGCCCCGAGTTCGGCTCGACCTGCGCGATGTTCCCGATCGACGGCGAGACCGTCAACTACCTCCGACTCACCGGGCGCAGCGAGGAGACGCTCGCGCTCGTCGAGGCCTATGCCAAGGAACAGGGCATGTGGCTGGAGAAGGACGCCGAGGAGGCCGTGTACTCGGAGTACCTCGAGCTCGACCTGGCCGACGTCGTCCCGTCGATCGCCGGCCCGAAGCGTCCGCAGGACCGCATCGAGCTGTGGGACGCGAAGAACGCGTTCCGTAAGGACATCCACAACTACGTCGAGAACGGCAACTCCGCTCCGCAGACCAAGCTGGACGAGGCGGTCGAGGAAACCTTCCCGGCGTCCGACCCCGCGACCCTGTCCTTCGCCGACGACGACGCCGAGCCGCTGCACTCGGCCGCCAACGGCGCCGAGGGCCGGCCGACCAATCCGGTCCGGGTGGATTCCGAGGAACGAGGATCGATGATCCTCGACCACGGGATCGTGACCATCGCTTCGATCACCAGCTGCACCAACACCTCCAACCCGTCGGTCATGCTCGGCGCGGCGCTCCTGGCCAAGAAGGCCGTGGAGAAGGGCCTGTCGTCCAAGCCGTGGGTCAAGACGTCGATGGCACCGGGCTCGCAGGTCGTCACCGGTTACTACGACAAGTCCGGTCTCTGGCCGTACCTGGAGAAGCTCGGCTTCTACCTCGTCGGCTACGGCTGCACCACGTGCATCGGCAATTCCGGCCCGCTGCCGGAGGAGATCTCGAAGGCGATCAACGACAACGACCTCACCGCCACCGCGGTGCTGTCGGGCAACCGCAACTTCGAGGGTCGCATCAACCCCGACGTGAAGATGAACTACCTCGCGTCGCCGCCGCTGGTCATCGCCTATGCCCTGGCCGGCACGATGGACTTCGACTTCGAGACCGACGCGCTGGGCAAGGACACCGACGGCAACGACGTGTTCCTCAAGGACATCTGGCCGACCAACGAGGAGATCGAGGCGACCATCGCCTCGTCGATCTCGCCGGAGCAGTACGCCTCGGACTACGCCGACGTCTTCAAGGGTGACGAGCGCTGGCAGAACCTGCCGACCCCGTCGGGCAAGACCTTCGAGTGGGACGACGAGTCCACCTACGTCCGCAAGCCTCCGTACTTCGAGGGCATGCAGCGTGAGCCGTCGCCCGTCTCCGACATCAAGGGCGCACGCGTGCTCGCGAAGCTCGGCGACTCGGTGACCACCGACCACATCTCCCCCGCGTCGACGATCAAGCCCGGCACCCCCGCCGCGCAGTATCTCGATGCCAACGGGGTGGCCCGCAAGGACTACAACTCGCTTGGCGCCCGCCGCGGCAACCATGAGGTGATGATCCGGTCGACCTTCGGCAACATCCGCCTGCAGAACCAGCTGCTGGACGGTGTGACCGGCGGTTACACCCGCGACTTCACCCAGGAGGGTGCACCGCAGTCGTTCATCTACGACGCCGCGCAGAACTACGCCGAGCAGAACATCCCGCTCGTCGTGCTCGGCGGCAAGGAGTACGGCACCGGATCGTCGCGTGACTGGGCGGCCAAGGGCACCAGCCTCCTCGGCGTGAAGGCCGTCATCACCGAGAGCTTCGAGCGCATCCACCGCTCGAACCTCATCGGCATGGGCGTCATCCCGCTGCAGTTCCCGGAGGGCGAGTCGCACAAGTCGCTGGGCCTCGACGGCACCGAGACCTACGACATTGCGGGTATCGAAGAGCTTAACAACGGGACGACGCCGTCGACCGTGCACGTCACCGCCACCAAGGAAGACGGCTCGACGGTGGAGTTCGATGCCAAGGTCCGCATCGACACCCCGGGTGAGGCCGACTACTACCGCAACGGAGGCATCCTGCAGTACGTGCTGCGCAACATGATCAAGAGCTGACAGGAGGCACTCGACGTGCCCAAGGTCAGCGATGACCGGCTTGCCGCGCGTCGTCGGGAGATTCTCGACGGCGCGCGGCATTGCTTCGCGGAGTACGGATACGACGGCGCGACCGTCAAACGGATCGAAGAGTCCACCGGCTTGTCCCGGGGTGCGATCTTCCACCATTACCGGGACAAGGAGGCGCTGTTCCTCGCGCTCGCGCGGGAGGACGCCGAGCGAATGGCCGATGTCGCGGCCGAGCAGGGCCTGGTGCAGGTCATGCGCGACATGCTCACGCGCCCCCAGGATTTCGACTGGCTCGGCACGCGCCTGGAGATCGCGCGGAAACTACGGACGGACAACGGATTCCGTGCGGAGTGGGTGTCCTACGCGGCCGAGGTCGAGCAGGCGACACTCAGCCGGCTGGAGCGGGGTCGGCAGGCGGGGCGCCTGCGCGACGACGTCCCGACCGACGTTCTGCTCAACTACCTCGACCTCGTGCTCGACGGCCTGATCACGCGGTTGGCCACCGGCCAGCCCACCGACGATCTGCACGCGGTGCTCGACCTCGTCGAGGAGTCCGTGCGCGCACACGACTGACCTCAGTCCGGGGCCAGCAGGGACACGACCTCGTCGATCGAACGGTTCGCCGACAACCGGTAGGCCCGCACCGCCTCATCGCCGGTCAGCTGGACAACGGGATCGGCTCTCGTACCTCTCGTCGTCCAGCGTGGCGATCCGGCCACCCCTGACCCCATCGGCCGCAGCTCCGGCACCGGCAAACGGGGGTCGTTCGGGACCGGCGTGAGTCCCTGCACCTGTCGCATACGCATTCCGACGGCCGCGACCAGCCAGCACTCGGCGACGCCGACGGGTCGGATCGACGACAGGACCTGATTCGCCCCGTCGAAGGTCATGGTCATGGTGTCGGCGCGCTGTACCCGCCACATCGAGCCGACCACGTCGAACCGTGCCGTCCGGTCGTTGTGCAGATCGAACTCCGCACCGAAGCCGCGCAGCGCCGCGGTGCACTCGACGGTCAGATACCTTGTCGCCGAATCGCGTTCGCGGCGACGCTCGTCCTCCTCGCGTCGCCGATCACCGATCGGGCGGTACTCGCGTTCGAGGGCGCCCCGGTCCGCCGCGGCCCCCTCGGCGAGGCGCCGATACAGCCACGCCGGGTCGATCTGCAGGAAGTACCGGTAATGAATCCGGCATGGCACGTCGTCCGCGGTCACCGGTCCGTCCCCGACGAGCATCTGCACACCGTGGTCGGCCGACCAGACGGCGGCGACCCGGCCGTCGACGTCGGCCACCCAGGACCAGCCCCGAGCACGGATCCCGGGCGCCGCCGCGGCGAGGACGACACTCAGCGCCGTACCCGGCTCCACAAGGAGTGAATGTGCGTGGGAAGCGACGTCATCCCCCATCGCCACGCTGTCGCGGTCCACCTCGATCTGCAGCGCAGCCGTCACACCCCGGAGCCTAACGTCCCGCGGCCCCGGCCGACTCGCCGATCGCGCACCGCGCCGGACGGCAACACCTTCGCCACGACGACCACCCCGGACAAGCGCGCCGCGTGGTTCGGCAGCCCCGCCGGCGCGAGTGCGGCGAGCGGCCTCCCGGTGGAGCCGTATCCCGGCGTGCTCGACCATGTGATGGGCAACGGCGTCGAGGCCGTGTGCGGCGCAGGCGTCGGCGGCGGGTCGCTCGTGTTCGGCTCCTTCACGCCCGTCCCCCGCCGACAGGACTTCGAGCACATCTCCCGGTGGCCGCCGACTACGCGCAGCTCGCCCAGACCCACTTCCCGCGCGCGAAGGCCGGGCTCGGCGTCTCGCCGCTGCCCGCGGACATCCTCGCGCACCCCGAGTACGTCGGGGCCCGGTCCTGGCTGAAGGTGATCGAGCGCTACGGCGCGTCACCGCACTTCTTCGACTTCGCCATCGACTGGGACATCGTCCGCGACGAACTGGCCGGCCGGGCCACCCCGTCGGTGACCGCGGGCGAACTGAGCTACGGCGTCAACAGCGGCGCCGAGAAGTCTCTCGACCGCAGCTACCTCCTCGCCGCCGAACGGACCGGAAACGTCACCGTCAAGCCGATGCACGAGGTTTTCGACATCCGGCCTCGCTCGCGCCGCGCCGGATTCGTCGTCACCGCACGGGTTCTCGACGAGCAGGGCCGCACGGTACGCACCGTGACCACCGAGGCCGATCACCTCTTCATGGCCGCGGGCTCCTTCCACACCACCCGGCTGCTCGTCGAAGCGCGCGCGCAGGGGCGCCTGCCGCGACTGTCACCGCGAATCGGCGACGGCTTCGGCGTGAACGGCGACTTCCTCACCATCCGGGCGAACCCCCGCGAGGATTTCGGCGCCGTCCAGGCCGGACCGGGCTACGCACGGATCTACGAGGACAACCTGCCCGGCGGACCGGTCTCGATGGTCTATCAGGCCACCCCGCTGCCGGCACCGCTCGGCAAGGCCGCGACCACCCACCTCGTGCAGGCCCACACCGACGAACGCGGCACGATCGATTACGACCATCGCATCCGGCGGGCGCAACTGAACTATCCCCACCCCGCCGACCGCAACGACCTCGACCGCCGCAGCAACGCCTTCATCAAGCGTTTCCACGAACGCACCGAGGGCCGTTTCGGCTTCGCCGCCAACGGAACCCACGTGTCGTCTCGCGCGCTCGGATTCGGTTCCGCGAGTACCTATCACGGGCTCGGCGGCGTCGTCATGGGTGCCGCGGCCGACGCTGACGGCGGAGTCCGGGGCTACGACAACCTGTGGGTCGTCGACGGTTCCTTCGTCCCCGGCGCAGTCGGCCTGGTGAATCCCGCGCTGACGATCACCGCGCTCGCGGAGCGAACCATGGACAGGTTTCTCGCGACGCACTGAGGAACTGCGAAATCGGACACGACGCTAGGGTACTGTGACTCGCAACACCCCGAACGAGCGTTAGATACGGTCGTTCGGGGTGGCCATCCCCTTCGTCACGAGGAGCGTCACTCTTGTTTCCTGGAGTCTTCGCGAAATCCACCCCCGACAAGCCGGCCGTCATCCGGGCCGCTACCGGCGAGGTACTGACCTACCGACAACTGGACGAGAACTCGACCCGGCTCGCCAACTACCTCGACTCCCTCGGACTCCGACGCGGCGACAACATCGCCGTGGTCTCCGCCAACGACTTCCACGTCTTCGAGGTGTACTGGGCGGCCCTGCGCAGCGGTCTGTACGTGACCGCGGTCAACCACCACCTCACCGCGGCGGAGACCAACTACATCCTCTCCGACTGCAACGCGCAGGTCCTGTTCGCCGGCGCCTCGGTCGTCGAGGCCGTGTCGGCCGCCGGCGAGATCGAGGCCCTTGCCGGCCCGGGTCGCCGCATCGTGTGGGGTGGCGATCTCGACGGCTTCGAGAATTACGACAAGGTCCTGGCCAATGCGTCGGCAGAGCCCCGCACCGACCAGCCGCGCGGCACCGACATGCTCTACTCCTCCGGGACCACCGGCCGTCCGAAGGGCATCAAGACACCGATGCCCGAAGGGCAGGTCGACCAGGTGCCCGACGCCTACACCGCGATCTTCGCACCCATGTACGGCTACGACGACTCCGCGGTCTACCTCTCCCCCGCGCCGCTGTATCACGCAGCGCCGCTGCGCTATTGCGGGATGACCAACTCGGTCGGCGGGACCGTCGTCATGATGGACCGGTTCGATCCCGAAGCGGCCCTCGCCGCCATCGAGAAGTACCGCGTGACCCACAGCCAGTGGGTGCCCACCATGTTCATCCGGATGCTGAAGCTGCCCGCGGACGTCCGCTCGAAGTACGACGTCAGCAGCATGAAGATCGCCGTCCACGCGGCCGCGCCCTGCCCGGTCGAGGTGAAGCGGGCGATGATCGAGTGGTGGGGCCCGGTCATCCACGAGTACTACGCATCGACCGAGGCCGCCGGCGCGACGTTCATCGGCCCGCAGGAGGCGCTCGATCATCCCGGCTCGGTGGGCAAACCGCTGCTCGGCGTGGTCCACATCTGCGACGAGGACGGCAAGGAACTCCCGACCGGCGAGGTCGGCCAGGTCTTCTTCGAACGCGAGGACGTGGCGTTCCAGTACCACAACGACCCCGACAAGACCCGCAAGGCCCAGCACCCCGAACACGAGAACTGGTCCACCACAGGGGATGTCGGATACGTCGACGACGAGGGTTATCTGTATCTGACCGACCGCAAGGCGTTCATGATCATCTCCGGCGGCGTCAACATCTACCCGCAGGAGGCCGAGAACGTCCTCATCAATCACCCGGCGGTGTTCGACGTCGCGGTGATCGGTGTCCCCGACCCCGACCTCGGCGAGGTCGCGAAGGCCTGCGTGCAGCTGGCCGACGGCCACGAACCCACCGATCGGCTCGCCGAGCAGCTGATCGCGTTCACCACCGAGAACATCGCGGCCTACAAGGCGCCCCGGTCGGTCGACTTCGTCGACGACCTGCCGCGCACGCCCACCGGGAAGCTCGTGAAAGGCGATCTGCGCAAGCGGTATTGGCCGGAGGCATCAAGCCCGTCAGCTGGTTGAGCCGCCCCACCGCTGGCCGAGCCGCCCGAACGCTGGTCGAGCCGGCACCGAGCGGAGCCGCCGGGCCGAGCAAGCGACGAAGGAGCGCGTCGAGGTCGAGGAGCCGAGTCGAAGCCACCTGGTGACCCGACCGCTCGTCCAGACCACAGCCCTCCGACGCCGTACTTTAGCCTACCCGCCGGGGCGACGGCCGTACTCTCCGCGATCCTGCAGGACTCGGCGGCGCAGTGCCGGGCCAGAGGTCGCACCGGACCGCGGATCGTCACCCCCGCACCGACATTCGAGGGTTTCGCGCTGCTCGCCGAGATGATCGGGCTTGGGATCGACACGACCCCGCTGTTCGACGCCGGGCGTCCCGATATCGGTGCGCTCGCCGCGGCCGCGCGTCCGGACACCGCGGCCGTCATCGTCTGCAGCCCGCACAACCCGACCGGATCGGTCCTCTCCGACACGGAGATCCGTGATCTGCTCATGGCTGTCGACCCGGCGATCCCGGTGATCCTCGACCAGGCGTACGTCGAGTACTGCCGGAACGCACCCGATGTCCGGACGCTGGTCGACGAGTACCCCAACCTGATCGTGGTGCGAAGCCTCTCCAAAGCCCACGGTCTCGCGGGACTGCGGGTCGGTTATGCGATCGGGTCGGCGACGTCCATCGGCGGTGCCCGCCGTCATGAAGTCCCTTTCTTGATCACCGCGGCCGCCGAACACGCGGCGTCGCTGGCACTTGCCGCGTCCGACGAGTTGGCCGGACGGGTCACGGCGATGCGCCGCGAACGCGATCGAATCGCCGACGCGCTGCGCGACTCGGGCCACCCGGCGCTGCCGAGCGAGGCGAATTTCGTGTTCGTGCCGGGCACCGACGGCATCGAGTTCGGGCGGCGGCTGCGGGCCGCGGGGGTCGTCGGCCGGGAGTTCGCCGAACACGGTCACCGGCTGACGGTGCCCGACCGCGCCGGGACCGATCGGGTCATCGAGGCGATCAGGCGAGCTCGATGAGCTCCTGATACTCCTCGCTCCAGTGGTCCTCGGTGCCGTCGGGCAACAGGATCACACGCTGCGGATCGAGCGCGGCGGCGGCGCCCGGATCGTGCGTGACCAGGACGACGGCCCCGGTGTAGCTGCGCAGGGCGTCGAGGACCTGTTCGCGCGAGATCGGGTCGAGGTTGTTGGTCGGCTCGTCGAGGAGCAAGACGTTCGCCGCCGAGGACACCAGCCCGGCCAGCGTGAGCCGGGTCTTCTCACCGCCGGACAGCGTGCCGGCCGGCTGATCGAGCTGGGCGCCGCTGAACATGAACGCGCCCAACAGGCCTCGGAGGTCCTGCTCGCCCGCGTCGGGTGCCGCGTGCCGGATGTTCTCCCACACCGACGCCCGGTCGTCGAGGGTGTCGTGTTCCTGCGCGAAGTAGCCGATCTTCAGACCGAATCCCGGCTCGATCGACCCTGTGTCCGGCTTCTCCACTCCGGCAAGCATTCTCAGCAGCGTCGTCTTGCCCGCGCCGTTGAGGCCGAGGACGACTACGCGACTGCCCTTGTCGATCGCGAGGTCCACCCCGGTGAAGATCTCCAGCGAGCCGTAGCTCTTCGAGAGTCCGGACGTCATCAACGGTGTCTTGCCGCATGCGGCCGGTTCGGGGAACCGGATCCGCGCGGTGCGGTCGGCCACCCGCTCCTCGTCGAGGGCGTCGATCATCCGCTCCGCGCGCTTGAGCATGTTCTGCGCGGCGGTCGCCTTGGTCGCCTTGGCACCGAGCTTCGCGGCCTGCGCGCGCAGGGCGGACGCCTTCTTCTCGGCGTTGGCCCGTTCGCGACGACGGCGCTGCTCGTCGGTCGCCCGGGCATCGAGGTACCGCTTCCAGCTCATGTTGTAGATGTCGGCCTCACCGCGCACCGCGTCGAGGAACCACACCCGGTTCACCACGTCGGCCAGCAGGTCGACGTCGTGACTGATCACGACGAGACCCCCCTCGTGGTTCTGCAGGAAGCTGCGGAGCCAGGCGATCGAGTCGGCGTCGAGGTGGTTGGTCGGTTCGTCGAGCAGGAGGGTGGTGTCGGATTTCCCCGAACCGTCGGACGCCGCGAACAGGATGCGTGCGAGCTCGATCCGTCGGCGCTGACCGCCGGAGAGTGTCCGTAGCGGCTGCTCGAGAACCCGGTCGGGCAGACCCAGGCTGTTGCAGATCCGCGCGGCCTCGGATTCGGCGACGTATCCGCCGAGGGCGGCGAAGCGCTCTTCGAGCCGGCCGTACCGCGCCACGGCCTTGTCCCGCAGCTTGTCGTCGGCGGCCTCGGCCATCTGCGCCTGCTGCTTCTCCATGTCGCGCAAGATCTCGTCGAGACCGCGCGCGGAGAGCACCCGGTCCTTGGCCAGGACGTCGAGGTCGCCCTCTTTGGGGTCCTGCGGGAGGTAACCGAGTTCACCGGACCGGCGGATCGATCCCGCGTAGGGTTCGGTCTCGCCGGCCAGGATGCGCAGCGTGGTGGTCTTGCCGGCACCGTTGCGGCCCACGAGGCCGATCCGGTCGCCGGGCTGGATGCGTAAGGCGTCGCCGGGCGCCGCCAACAGGGTCCGAGCGCCCGCTCGTACCTCCAGGTCGGTCGCGGTGATCACGACGGTCGATTCTACCGGTGCCGCGCCACTGCTTTTCCCACGTGCGGACCCCGGCGCCGTGCGGCCGAGTCGACCACCCCCGTCACGGTGGACCGATACGGTGTGGGACGTGACGCACTCCACAACGATTCCGCAGAACTTCCCGCAGTCCTCCGACTTGACCGGCCGGTCCGCGCTCGTCACCGGTGCCAGTCGCGGCATCGGTGAGGCGATCGCGACGGAACTGGCCCGACGCGGTGCCTCGGTCGTCATCACGAGCCGGAAGGCCGAGCCACTCGAGGAGGCGGCCGGCCGGATCCGGACGGCGGTGCCCGGAGCAACGGTCTCGGCGTGTGCGGGCAACACCGGCGACGCCGACGACCGGACGGCCGCCGTGGCCGCGGCCGTCGCACAGGGCGGCGGAATCCACATCCTGGTCAACAACACCGGGATCGCGCCGCTGGCCGGCCCGCTGATGGGGGCCGACCTCGCCGCGTACCGCAAGACGTTCGACACCAATGTCGTCGCCGCGCTCGGGTTCGTCCAGGAGGCCTACCGGGCGGGCATGAAGGACACCGGCGGGTCGGTCGTCAACATCTCGTCGGTCGCGGGTCTGCGGTCGACGGGCGTGATCGCGGCGTACGGCACGTCGAAGGCGGCGCTGATCCGCCTGACCGCCGAGCTCGCCTGGGAACTCGGTCCGGCCATCCGGGTCAACGCGATCGCCCCGTCCGTCGTGCGCACGAAGTTCGCCTCCGGGCTGATCGAGGGCGAGAACGAGGCCCGCGCGGCGAACTCGTACCCGATGAAGCGGATCGGGGAACCCGAGGACGTCGCCCGGGCGGTCGCCTTCCTCGCGAGCGACGAGTCGGCGTGGATCACCGGCGAGACCCTGGCCGTCGACGGTGGCATGCTCGCCACCGGCGGTTCGTGACGTCCCAGCCCGACGACGCGTCACCGTCCGGATCGTCGCCCGCGCCGAAGGACAGGATGTGAGTTCCGGAGTCATCGTCGCGGGGGCCGGGCCGGCCGGCCGCGCCCTCGTCCACCGCCTGGCCCGTGCCGGCGTACCGGTCACCCTGGTCGATCCGTCCCCCGACCGGGTCTGGCGGTCCACGTTCGCCTGCTGGTCCGACGAGTTGCCCGAGTGGGTCGAGCAGTCCGCCGTCGCCGCCCGGACCGAGCGCATCGGGATCGCGGGCCGCGAACTCGAGGAGGTGGCCCGCGGGTACACCGTCTTCGACACCCCCGGCCTGCAACGGTCACTGACCCTCGACGGGGTTCCGACCCGTTCCGCCCGGGTGGTCGAGATCGACGGCGCGCGTGTGCATCTCGATGACGGTTCGGTCCTGACCGGCGATGTCGTGGTCGACTGTCGCGGTGCGCTCCCCCACGACGCACCTCGACAGACCGCGTACGGGATCATCGTCGACGCGGAGGTGGCCGCACCCGTGCTGGACGGACACGAGGCACTGCTCATGGACTGGCGGGGTGGCGCGACAGACCGCCGGGCGCTGCCGTCCTTTCTGTATGTCGTGCCGCTCGGCGGGGGCGAGTACCTCCTCGAGGAGACCTGCCTCGCCGGGCATCCCGCCCTCGGTCTCGACGAACTCGAGCGCCGCCTGGCCGCGCGGCTCGGCGGGATGCCGTCGGGGATCCGGCGGGTCGAGCACGTCGACTTCCCGCTGACCGGCTCGTCACCACACCCCTGGCGCGATCCCGTTTTCCGGTTCGGCGCCGCGGGCGGTTTCAAGAACCCGACGACCGGCTACAGCGTCGCGACATCGTTCATGTGCACCGACGCCGTGGTGGCCGCTCTCGCCGCGGGTCGAGAACCCGCCAAGGATCTGTGGCCGCCGTCCACCCGTGCGGTACACAACCTGCGTCTCCGTGGGCTCAGCGCTCTGCTGGGGCTCGGTCCGTCGCAGACGGTCGCCTTCTTCGAGGCGTTCTTCACGATGCCCCTTGCCGCACAACGCAGTTACCTGAGCAAACGGGACGATCTCACCGGCACGATGAGCGCGATGACCAGGGTCATCGCTGCGGTCGACATGCGTACTCGCGTCGTGGTGGCGCGCGGTGCCATGTCCACCCCGGCGTGGGCCGGCGACGCCGGCTGATCACCGCCGCAGAGCCCGCCAGCGTCGGATCACGTCATCGACGTCGACGGTGTGCGCCACGACGCTGTGCGGCAACGCCATCTGGCGGGAGGCGAGATGTGCCTCTCGCACACGGCGATTGAACTCGACGAGGATGTCGCGGACCGCGTCCTCGTCGGCGATGTGGCGCAGCGACTCCGGGAAATCCTGTGCCTCCCGGCGCAACAGCAGCGGCGCCGGGAGCAACGCGGACGAGTCGAGGTTCTCCTCGCGGATCTTGCGTTTGACCCACCAGTCGGGATCGTCGCTGTCGGTCAGGTCCAACGGCTTCCCCGCGCCCGGCAGGTTGTCGAACTCGCCGCGTTCGGTGGCCTCGCGGATCATCCGCTCGACCCGCGACTCGAAACGCCTCATGCGATCAACTCCCCGCACGGAAGTGCCCTGTCGACGAACAAGCGCCGGACCCGGTCGTCGATCATGACCGGGGCCGGCGCAGTGGTGTGTCCGATCGTCGGTCAGACGGTGAAGCCGAGGGCGCGGAGCTGCTCGCGACCGTCGTCGGTGATCTTGTCCGGACCCCACGGCGGCAGCCAGACCCAGTTGATCTCCATGTCGGTGCACAGACCGCTGGAGACCAGCGCACCGCGCGACTGATCCTCGATCACGTCGGTCAGCGGACAGGCCGCCGAGGTGAGGGTCATGTCGATCTTCGCGACCGCGTCGTCGGTCACCTCGATGCCGTAGACCAAGCCGAGGTCGACGACGTTGATCCCCAGTTCGGGGTCGACCACGTCGCGCATCGCCTCCTCGACGTCCTCGATGGCCGGCAGCGACGTCGCGGGCGCGGCGGGTGTCCCCGTCACGCCGGTGTCGGTGGCCTCGGTCGTCGGCTCGGTCGTCGGTGTGTCCGTGGTGGCTGTGTCGTCACTCATGCTGTCTCCGCTCGTGTCTCGTGGCTGTCCATCGTCTGCGCGAGTGCGTCCTTGAAGGCCATCCAGCCCAGGAGCGCGCATTTGACGCGTGCCGGGTATTTGCTCACCCCGGCGAAGGCGATCCCGTCGCCGATGACGTCCTCGTCGCCGGCGTCCTTGCCGCGGGAGGTCATCATCGCGTTGAACGACTCGACGGTGGCCAGTGCTTCCCCGACCGGCCGGCCGACGATGAGGTCGTGCAACACCGACGTCGACGCCTGCGAGATCGAGCATCCCTGCCCGTCGTAGGACACGTCGTCGATGCTCGAACCGTCGTCGGAGACCGCCACGCGCAGGGTGACCTCGTCACCACAGGTCGGGTTGACGTGGTGGACCTCGGCACCGAACGGTTCACGGAGTCCGCGCCCGTGTGGGTGTTTGTAGTGGTCCAGGATCACTTCCTGGTACATCTGTTCCATCCGCATGGCTCAGACCGTCCCGAAGAACTTCTGCGCCGTGACGATCGCGGCGGCGAGCGCATCGACCTCGGCGAACGTGTTGTACGCGGCGAACGACGCACGCGCGGTGGCGGCGACGCCGAAGCGCCGGTGCAGCGGCCACGTGCAGTGGTGACCCACCCGGATGGCCACGCCCTCGTCGTCGAGGATCTGACCGAGATCGTGGGCGTGGATGCCGTCGACGAGGAAGGCTACGGCGCCGCCGCGGTTCTCCGGGGTCGAGGGCCCGATGATCCGCAGGCCCTCGATGTCGCCGAGATGCTCCAGCGCCCGCGCGGTCAGCGCATGCTCATGCGCGGCGACGGCGTCCATGCCGAGGTCGGTCAGGTAGCGCACCGCGGCACCGAGTCCGACGACCTGCGAGGTCATCGGCACGCCCGCCTCGAACCGTTGCGGCGGCGGGGCGTAGGTCGACCCCTCCATGGTCACGGTCTCGATCATCGAGCCGCCGGTGATGAACGGCGGCAACGCATTCAGCAGATCGGACTTGCCGTACAGCGCTCCGACGCCACTGGGCCCGAACATCTTGTGCCCGGAGAAGGCGGCGAAGTCGACGTCGAGTGCACGGAAGTCGACCGGCATGTGCGGCACCGACTGGCAGGCGTCGAGCACGACGAGTGCGCCGACCGCGCGTGCGCGCGAGACCAGCTCGGCCACATCGGCGACCGCCCCGGTCACATTCGATTGATGGGTGAACGAGACGACCTTCACCGACTCGTCGAGGGTCAGCGAATCCAGGTCGATCCGGCCCTCGTCGGTGACCCCGAACCAGCGGAGCGTCGCGCCCGTGCGGCCGCAGAGCTCCTGCCACGGAACGAGATTGGCGTGATGCTCCAGCTCGGTGATGACGACGGTGTCGCCGGGCCCGAGCGCCGAACCCCCGAGGACGTCCGCGGACCGCGGGTCGCCGAGGGTGTAGGTCACGAGGTTGAGTGCCTCGGTCGCGTTCTTGGTGAACACGAGCTCGTCGGCGGACGCCCCCACGAACGCCGCGATGACCTCCCGGGCGTCCTCATACGCATCGGTCGCCTCTTCGGCGAGCTGATGCGCGCCGCGATGCACCGCCGCGTTGTGGTGCGTGAGGAAGTACCGTTCGGCGTCGAGCACCTGGACCGGACGCTGCGAGGTCGCCCCGGAATCCAGGTACACCAGCGGCTTTCCGTCGCGCACGGTGCGCGAGAGGATCGGGAAGTCGGCGCGCAGCGAATCGACGTCCAGGGCGGTGGAAACCTCTGTCGAGACTGTCACCTGGTACACCTCCTGTGCTGGTCGGCTCGGATCGGTCGGGCGGTCTCAGCCGGCCTTGGCAGCCGAGGTGAAACGCTCGTAACCCTTCTCCTCGAGCTCGTCGGCGAGTTCGGGACCGGCGGATTCGACGACGCGGCCGTTGACGAAGACGTGCACGAACTCCGGCTTGATGTAGCGGAGGATGCGCGTGTAGTGCGTGATCAGCAGGATCCCGCCGTTGTCGCGCTCCTTGTAGCGGTTCACGCCCTCGCTGACCACCCGCAGGGCGTCGACGTCGAGTCCCGAGTCGGTCTCGTCGAGGATCGCGATCCGCGGCTTGAGCAGATCGAGCTGGAGGATCTCGTGACGCTTCTTCTCACCGCCGGAGAAACCCTCGTTGACACTGCGCTCGGAGAACGACGGATCGATGTCGAGCGAGGTCATCGCCTCCTTGGTCTCCTTGACCCAGTGGCGCAGCTTCGGCGCCTCACCGCGCACGGCGGTGGCGGCGGTCCGCAGGAAGTTCGACATCGAGACGCCGGGCACCTCGACGGGGTACTGCATGGCGAGGAACAGTCCGGCGCGGGCGCGCTCGTCGACGCTCATCTCCAGGACGTCCTCACCGTCGAGGGTGATCGACCCCGAGGTCACCTCGTACTTGGGGTGGCCGGCGATGGCGTAGGACAGCGTCGACTTGCCGGAACCGTTGGGGCCCATGATCGCGTGCGTCTCGCCCGACTTCACGGTCAGGTCGACACCCTTGAGGATGTGGATGGGCTCGGCGTCGGCGTCGGTCTGCGCGACGTCGACGTGCAGGTCACGGATTTCCAGTGTGGTCATAGTCTCAGGATTTCTTTCTCCGGGCTGGGGACGTTCGTATGGCGAGGGTGGTCGACGGTCAGGCGCCGGCGAGTTCGAGTTCCTGCTCGACCGCGGCCGAGAGACGCTCGCGCAGCTCGGGCACACCGATCTTGGCGATCACCTCGCCGAAGAAGCCGCGGATGACGAGGCGTCGGGCCTGGTCCTCGGGGATGCCGCGGGCCTGCAGGTAGAACAGTTGCTCGTCGTCGAAACGGCCGGTGGCGCTGGCATGTCCGGCGCCGACGATCTCGCCGGTCTCGATCTCGAGGTTCGGCACCGAGTCGGCGCGCGCGTTGTCGGTGAGCACCAGGTTGCGGTTGAGCTCGAAGGTGTCGGTGCCCTCGGCCTCGGCGCGGATCAGCACGTCGCCGACCCACACGGTGTGGGCCTCACGGCTGCGATCGCCGGAGACGTCGCCCTGCAGCGCGCCCTTGTAGACGACGTTCGAGCGGCAGTGCGGCTGGCTGTGGTCGACGAGGAGTCGCTGCTCGAGATGCTGGCCGGCGTCGGCGAAGTACAGACCCCACATCTCGACGTCGCCACCGGGCGCGTCGTAGTGGACGATCGGCGACAGCCGAACCAGGTTGCCGCCGAAGCTGATCGCGAAGTGGCGGACCACGGAGTCACGGCCGGCACGCACGTGATGCGTCGCGACGTGGACGGCGTCGTCCTCCCAGTCGTGGATGTTCACGACGGTCAGTGCGGCACTGTCGCCGACGACGAATTCGACGTTCTCCGCGAACGTGCCGCTGCCCTTCTGATCGAGGACGACGACGGCGCGCGCGAACGCCTCGAGCCGGATCTGGGTGTGGCCGAAGGCGGTCTCGCCCTCGCCGGGACCGGTGACCGTGACGGTGACGGGCTCGGCGAGCTCGACCTCGCGGCCGACGGTCACCACGGTCGCCTGCGTGAACGACGAATACGCCTGCGCGGCAACACGGTCGAACGGCACGCCGCCCTCACCGAGCCGCTTGTCGTCGCGACCGACGGTCTCGACGGTCACACCCTCGACGGCCCCGGCAACCTCTACGCCGGCCTCGCCGGTCCGTTGCGCGGACCCGTCGTGCAACCCGCGGAGGCGACGGAACGGGGTGAACCGCCACGCCTCCTCGCGGGGACTCGGCACCTCGAAGGCGTCGACGTCGAACGAGGTGAACATCTCGCCCTTGTTGACGACGGGCGCCGCCGAGCCGGGAGTGGTCACGGGCAATGTGGGATCGGCCATCAGCCGACAGCTCCTTCCATCTGGAGCTCGATCAGGCGGTTGAGCTCGAGCGCGTATTCCATCGGGAGTTCCTTGGCGATCGGCTCGACGAAGCCGCGGACCACCATGGCCATCGCCTCGTCCTCGGTCAGACCGCGGCTCATCAGGTAGAAGAGCTGATCGTCGCTGACCTTCGAGACGGTCGCCTCGTGGCCCATCGTCACGTCGTCCTCGCGGATGTCGACGTACGGGTAGGTGTCGCTGCGCGAGATGGTGTCCACCAGCAGCGCGTCGCATTTCACCGTCGACCGGCTGCCGTGCGCGCCGTTGTTGATCTTGATCAGACCGCGGTACGACGCCCGGCCACCGCCACGGGCCACCGACTTGGAGACGATGTTGCTCGAGGTGTTCGGCGCGAGGTGGACCATCTTGGAACCGGTGTCCTGGTGCTGGCCCTCACCCGCGAACGCGACCGAGAGGACCTCGCCCTTGGCGTGCTCGCCGGTCAGCCAGACCGCCGGGTACTTCATGGTGACCTTGGAACCGATGTTGCCGTCGATCCACTCCATGGTCGCACCGGCCTCGGCCTTCGCGCGCTTGGTCACCAGGTTGTAGACGTTGTTCGACCAGTTCTGGATGGTCGTGTAGCGGCAGCGGCCGCCCTTCTTCACGATGATCTCGACGACCGCGGAGTGCAGCGAGTCCGTCTTGTAGATCGGCGCGGTACAGCCCTCGACGTAGTGCACATAGGCACCCTCGTCGACGATGATCAGCGTGCGCTCGAACTGGCCCATGTTCTCGGTGTTGATCCGGAAGTAGGCCTGCAGCGGGATGTCGACGTGGACACCCGGCGGCACGTAGATGAAGGACCCACCCGACCACACCGCGGTGTTGAGCGCGGAGAACTTGTTGTCGCCCGCCGGGATGACGGTCCCGAAGTACTGCTGGAAGATCTCCGGGTGCTCCTTGAGCGCGGTGTCGGTGTCGAGGAAGATCACGCCCTGCTTCTCGAGGTCCTCACGGATCGAGTGGTACACGACCTCGGACTCGTACTGCGCCGCGACACCGGAGACGAGACGCTGCTTCTCCGCCTCGGGGATGCCGAGCTTGTCGTAGGTGTTCTTGATGTCCTCGGGCAGGTCGTCCCACGTGGCGGCCTGCTTCTCGCTGGAGCGCACGAAGTACTTGATGTTGTCGAAGTCGATGCCCTCGAGCCCCGCACCCCAGCCGGGCATGGGCTTCTTGTCGAAGATCTTGAGGGCCTTGAGGCGCTGCTCGAGCATCCACTCGGGCTCGCTCTTCTTCGCCGAGATGTCGGCGACGACCGCCGGGGACAGTCCGCGCTTGGCGCTCGCGCCCGCGACGTCGGAATCGGCCCAGCCGTAGCCGTACTTGCCGAGGGCGGCGATCGTCTCCTCCTGGGTGAGGGGCGCCGCTGGGGTCGGGGTGGCCGGATCGGTGACAGTCATCGCGTGGCCTTTCGGGTTGTCGTGGCGGTCGGTGTCTGGTTCGGGGTGGCGCGGGGCGATACGGGCTGCATATCGGGGTCCGCGACGGCCCCGGGTCGGTGTTCGGTGGTCCCACCCGGCGGTGGGTGGATCGGCACATGGGTGGTGCAGGCGCAGTCACCGTTGGCGATGGTCGCCAGACGCTGCACGTGCGTGCCGAGCAGTTCGGTGAAGACCGCGGTCTCCGCCTCACACAGCTCCGGGAACTCGGTGGCAACGTGCGCCACCGGGCAATGGTGCTGGCAGATCTGCATGCCGGTCCCGACCTGACGCGTGTTGGTCGAGTACCCCGCGCTGGTGAGCGCGTCGGCGATCTCGTCGACCGTGTCGGCGACGGTCACCGGGCCGGTGCTGGGACGGACGCCGGCCACGATGCGTTCGACGCGCTCGCGGGCGAACTCGGCGACCGCGTCGGTGCCGCCGAGATCACGCAGCTTACGCATCGCCGCACCGGCCAGGTCGTCGTAGGCGTGGCGCATCTTGCCGCGTCCGGAAGCGGTGAGCTGAAAGTACTTGGCTGGTCGGCCCCGGCCTCGCTGACCGAACCCCGGCGAGGCGACCTCGATGTCCCCGGCGCCGGTCAGGGCGTCGAGATGGCGACGCACGCCGGCCGCCGAGATGCCGAGGCGCTCGCCGATGTCGCCGGCGGTGAGCGGGCCGTCTTCGACGAGCAGGGTGACCACGGCCTCCCGGGTCTGACCGTCATGGTGCGCGTCGACACCGCCGGTCACTCCGGCACCCGTACCAGCGGAGGGCACGGCGCCGGCACTGCCAGAAGGCAGCACAACATCGTTCCGCATGGTTTTCACAACACGAGTGTGACGTAATTACTTCCCTACTGCCAGCAAGGGTGCCCTTATCGCAGGGGGTCGAGAGGCCACCACGCCCGGCGATTACAGTCGTCGTGTGCCCGAAACCACAGCTCCGCGCCGCGTGCCGGACTACTTCGGACTCGTGTGGACCCGGTTGGTCGCCCTGCTCGACTATCTCGGACTGCGCAAACAGCGCCCTGCCGCTGCCGGCGCCGAACCCGGCGACTACGGCAAGACCGTGGCCCGCCTACACGACGACGAGCGCGAGGTCGGCCCGCTCAACGCCGAGGAGACCCGCCGGCTCCGCCGGATCAAGCTCTTCGGCGCCACCGGCTCGGTACTGATCCTCATCGGCGCCCTCGGGACCGGTGCGGTACCCGTACTGCAGAACCCCGTTGCCGGGATGCGCGTCCTGTCGTTGCCGTCACGCATGTTCGGCACCGCCCTCGCGCTGTCCATCGGCGGCGCGATCACCCTGGTCGTCGCGTGGTTGTTGCTCGGCCGGTTCGCAGTCGGCCGGTTCAGCATCGAGGTCCGCCACGGCCGGAGCCCGGAGCGCCGTATGAGCCGCCGCCAGGCCGACCGGACCCTCATGCTGTGGATCGCCCCGATCATCGTGGCGCCGCCGCTGCTGAGCAAGGACATCTACTCGTATCTCGCGCAGAGCGCCATCGCCTTCCGGGGCATGGATCCGTACTCGGTCAGTCCGGTCCGCGGACTCGGCGTGGACCACATCCTGACCAGGTCGGTGCCCAACCTCTGGCGTGACACCCCCGCGCCTTACGGCCCCTTCTTCCTGTGGATCGGCGAGGGCATCACCAAGGTCACCGGCGACAACATCACCGCCGCGATCTTCCTGCACCGTGTCGTCGCACTGATCGGCGTCGCGCTCATCGTCTGGGCACTCCCCCGCCTGGCCCGCCGCTGCGGGGTCTCGTCGGTGGCCGCACTCTGGCTGGGCGCGATGAACCCGCTGGTCATCCTGCATCTCGTCGGGGGCATCCACAACGAGGCCCTCATGCTCGGCCTGATGCTGGTCGGTCTCGAGTTGAGTTTCCGCGCCATCTACGGCGCCGAACGACTCCGCCGACCCGGGACCCTCGTCCCCACCCGAGCGGGCTGGTTGCTCATCGGCGGCGGTGCGGTGCTCGCGGCGTCGGCGATGATCAAGGTCACCTCGATGCTCGCCCTGGGCTTCGTCGGCATCGCCCTGGCCATGCGGTGGGGCGCCACCCTGCCCGTGCTCCGCCACACGCCGATCCGGGAATGGTGGGGTCGCTCCCGGTGGTCGGTGTACATGCTGAGCGCGTCGGCGGCCTTCTACGTGGTGGTCCTGGGCATCGTGATGATGGGAATCTCCCTCGGCACCGGGCTCGGCTTCGGCTGGACGGGCACGTTGTCGACGGGCGAGATCGTCCGCTCGTGGATGTCGATGCCGACCCTGTTGTCGGTGACCACCGGCCGGATCGGTGTCACCCTCGGCCTCGGTGAGCACACGCAGGCGATCCTCGAGGTGGCCCGGCCCATCGGCCAGCTCGTCGCCGCCCTGTTCATCGTCCGGTGGATGCTCGCCACGCTCGGCGGCCGGCTCCACCCACTCGGCGCACTCGGTGTGTCGATGGCCACAGTCGTGCTGTTCTTCCCGTTCGTGCAGGCCTGGTACCTCCTGTGGGCCGTGATCCCGCTGGCCGCGTGGGCCACCGGCGCCTGGTTCCGGATCTCCACCATCGCGGCGTCGGCGATCATCGCCATCGTGGTGATGCCCACGAGTTCCAACACGAGCGGAGTGGTTCTGGCACAAGGACTTCTGGCCGGTGTGATCATGGTCGCGGTTCTCACCGCCCTGTTCTTCGAGGACCGCGCGCCCCGTCGGCGACGCCGCCGCGGGCCCGTGTCGGACGACGACGAGGCGACGGCCGGGTCGGCGTCGGCACGACGATGAGCGCATGCGCCGTGTGCCCGGTCACCGCTTTTCGTCCCTGGGCTCCGAGCGCCTAGTCTGACCAGTGTGCGCAGCACGACCTCTCGGCAGATCAACGACGACGATCGGGTGAACGATCGTCGGCTCCGCGATCCCGGGTCAGCCGCCTCCGCCGGCACCCCGGCCGCCACTGCGGCGGCCGTCGAGGTCCGCGGTCTTATCAAGCGCTTCGGTGATCGCACCGCGGTCGATCGGCTCGATCTCACCCTCGAACGCGGCGAGATCCTCGCCCTGCTCGGTCCCAACGGCGCGGGCAAGACCACGACCGTCGAGATCTGCGAGGGCTTCACCGCACCCGACGCCGGCAGTGTCCGCGTCCTGGGTCTCGATCCCATCGCCGACAACGACGCGCTCAGGCGCCGCATCGGCGTCATGCTGCAAGGCGGTGGCGCCTACCCGGGAGCCCGGGCCGAGGAGATGCTGGGCCTGGTGGCCGCGTATTCGGCCGATCCCATCGATCCCGATTTCCTGCTCGACGCACTCGGGCTGACCGAGGTGCGTCGTACGTCCTACCGACGTCTGTCCGGTGGCCAGCAGCAGCGCCTGGCCCTCGCCTGCGCGGTCGTCAGCCGCCCCGAACTGGTCTTCCTCGACGAACCGACCGCCGGACTCGATGCCCACGCCCGCCTTGTCGTGTGGGAACTCATCGGCCGGCTCCGGGCCGACGGAGCATCCGTCCTGCTCACGACTCATCTGATGGACGAGGCCGAGGAACTCGCCGACCACGTCGCGATCATCGATCACGGCCACGTCGTCGCCGACGGGACACCCGCCGACCTCACCAGCACCGGCGCCGAGAACGAACTGCGCTTCACCGCACCACGTGGACTCGACCTGTCGATGCTGGTGCTGGCCCTGCCCGAGGACTACCACTGCACGGAGGCCACCCCCGGCTCGTATCTGGTCATCGGTCCGATGACGCCGCAGGTGCTGGCCACGGTGACCGCCTGGTGCGCCAAGATCAACGTCCTCGCGACCGATCTGCGCGTGGAGACCCGCAGCCTCGAAGACGTCTTCCTCGATCTCACCGGACGGACCCTTCGACCGTGACCTCATCCGCACCCACCGGGCTCCCCCGCCCCGCCGACCGTGCTGCCGGAACATTCCCCGACGGCCTGTTCCGCCCCGCTCCCCGGGCGGCGTCGCTGCCGGCGATGATCGCCGCGCAGAGCGGCCTCGAACTCAAGCTCCTGCTCCGCAACGGCGAGCAGTTGCTCCTCACGATGTTCATCCCGATCACGCTGCTCGTCGGTCTGTGCCTGCTGCCGATCGACACCGGGTTCGGCGACGGCCCCGCCGAGCGGGCGGCGCTGTTCGTCCCGGCGATCCTGACCGTCGCGGTGATGTCGACGGCGTTCACCGGACAGGCGATCGCCGTCGGCTTCGACCGTCGCTACGGCGCGCTGAAACGCCTCGGCGCGACGCCGATACCGCGCTGGGGCATCATCGCCGGCAAGTCGATCGCGGTCCTCGTGGTGGTCGCGCTGCAGTCGGTGATCCTCGGTGGGATCGGCGCCGCGTTCGGCTGGCGACCGAGCCCCGTCGGTCTGCTCATCGGTGCGGTGGTCCTCGCGGTCGGCACCGCGTGCTTCGCGGCTCTCGGGCTGCTGCTCGGCGGCACCTTGAAGGCCGAGGTCGTGCTGGCACTGGCGAACCTGCTGTGGTTCGCGTTCATCGGCCTCGGCAGTCTCGTCGTCGTCGACTCCAACATCCCCGACGCCGTGCACTGGATCGCGCGGTGCATCCCGTCGGGGGCACTGAGCGAGGCGCTCGAGATGGCCTCGGAGGGTTCGTTCGACGCCTTCGGGGTGGGTGTCTTGCTGGTGTGGGCCGCGGTGGCCGGCACCTTGGCGGTGAGGTGGTTCCGATTCCGATGACATCCGATACTTCGAACGCCCCGGCCACGGCCCGGTCGGGCGATCATGCCGCGGCCGCCGGCGACGCGCGCCGGCCGCTGACCGGTCCGTGGCGGTTCGTCCCCGGCTTCGGCCGGCCGACGGCACGATTCGTGCATCGCTGGGCCATCGCCCTGCTCGTCTCGAACGTGGGCATCGTGGTCACCGGCGGCGCCGTGCGCGTGACCGCCTCGGGCCTCGGTTGCCCGACCTGGCCGCGGTGCACCGACGAGTCGTTCGTGCCGCACGGCGAACTGGGCATGCACGGCGCGATCGAGTTCGGCAACCGTCTGCTCACCTTCGTGCTGATCGTCATCGCGATCGCGACCTGGGTCGCCGTCCTGCGGTCGGCCGGAGCGGCGCGCCGGGACAAGTGGCTGGTCACCCTCATCGCGCTCGGTATCCCGTTCCAGGGGGTGATCGGCGGGATCACGGTCCTGACCCAGCTCAACCCGTGGGTCGTCGCGCTGCATTTCCTGCTGTCCATGGCGTTGGTCTCCGCATCCACCGTGCTCGTCTACCGGATGCGTCCGTATCCGACGCCCACCGCGCCCGATGCCGACGCCCCCTCGACCGCCACGCGCCGGCTCGGCATCTACCTCGCCTGGCTGGTCTATCTCGTCACCTGGGGCACGATCTACCTCGGCACGGTCGTGACCGGTTCCGGCCCGCACGCCGGCGATGTGGACGCCCCGCGGAACGGTCTCGACCCCGGCAACGCGACACAGCTGCACGCCGACGCCGTCTTCACCCTCGTCGGGCTCGCGATCGCGGCCCTCGTCTACGCACGGGTCTTCGCACGGCCGCAACAGCGCTCGGCAGTGGTGTTCATGCTGCTCCTGCTGCTCCAGGGCCTGATCGGGTTCGTGCAGTTCGCCACCGATCTGCCCATCGCCCTCGTCATCGCGCACATGTTCGGCAGTGCGGTCCTGCTCATCGGCGCCACCTGGCAGCTCCTGATCGCGCGGAACCCGATCGTCAAGGATCCGGCGACGAAAAAGGCAGACCCGCTGCGCGAGCCTGCCTGATCGAACTCCGGCCTCAGAGGATGGCGCGGTTGCGCGCACGCGGGAAGCGCTTCTGCCGCGCGACCCAACCCGCCATCTTGCGGTAGTGCGACGTCGACACCGTGGTCTCCGAGGTGAGGTCACGGTCCCATTCGGCGATCTCGAGACCGTCGACGGCGTCGACCACGGCCTGCGCGGTCGCGAGGTCGGGCACGACCCGGTCCCCGAGGATGCCGTTGGCGTCGCCGACGAGCGTGATCCGCACACCGGCGTCCCCGATCGCCTGGAGGACGACCTTCGCGCTGCCACCTTCGCGTTCGACGAACTTGCGTACCGAGGCGACGACCTCGGTGGGCGCCTCGACCTTCTGCTGTGTGCCCGACTTCTCGTCGTCGGTGGTGTTCGTCATGGGGGTCAGCATACCGGGGCGATCCCGGCGTGTAGAACGGTGTCGTGCGAGCTATCCAGGTGACCCGCCACGGCGGACCCGACGTCCTGACCTTCGGCAGTGTCGACGATCCCATCCCGGCCGCCGACGAGGTGATCGTCCGGACCGCAGCGGTGGGCGTGAACTTCATCGACACCTATCTGCGCCGGGGCCTGTACCCCTCCACACCGCCCTACATCCCCGGTACCGAGGGCGCGGGCGTCGTCGTCGCGACCGGCTCGGATGTGACGTCGCTGCAGGAAGGTCAGCGGGTCGCCTGGTGTGCGGCCCCGGGTTCGTACGCCGAGCTTGTCGCGGTCCCGGCCTCGAAGGCGGTCCCGGTACCCGACGCGGTCGACGACGCGGTGGCCGGTTCGTCGTTGCTCCGCGGTCTCACCGCGCACTATCTCCTCGACGGGAGTGCTCATCCCCAAGCCGGCGATCCGATCCTCGTGCACGCCGGTGGCGGCGGTGTCGGACTGATCCTCACCCAGCTCGCCAAGCGCCGCGGACTGACGGTCATCACGACGGTCTCGTCCGATGAGAAGGCGGAACTCTCGCGCGCCGCCGGGGCGGATCACGTTCTGCGCTACGGAGAGGACCTGAGTTCCCGCGTCCGCGACCTCACCGACGGGCGCGGCGTGCCGGTGGTCTACGACGGCGTCGGCGCCGACACCTTCGAGCAGTCGCTGGCGTCGACCGCGGTCCGGGGGATCATCGTGCTCTTCGGGGCGGCGAGCGGGCCGGTTCCGCCGTTCGACCTCCAGCGTCTCAACGCCGCGGGGTCGTTGTCGGTGACGCGGCCGACACTGGCGCACTTCACTGACACGGCCGACGAACTGAACCGCCGGGCCGGTGAGTACTTCGAGGCGATCGTCGACGGCAGTGTCGAGGTGCGCGTCGGCCAGCGTTACCGATTGGCCGACGCGGCTGCCGCACACACCGACCTGGAGGCACGTGTCACCACGGGTTCGACGGTGCTGTTGCCGGCCGGGACGTGAGCCGCGCTCAGAAGTAGGACGAGATGGTCTGCAGTCCGACGACCGCGTCGATCGCGAGTCCGCAGAACACGATGGCGAGGTACTCGTTGGACTGTAGGAACACCTTCAGCGGTGCCACCTCGGCACCGCGCTTGGTGTCGCGGTACAGCTTGGTCACCCGCTCCAGGAACCAGCCGCCGGCGGTCAGCGCGATCACGGTGTAGATCCAGCTCGTCGCCGGGATCAGCAGCAGTGAGGTCACCACGGTGAGAACCGTGTAGATCAGCATCTGGCGGGTGACGCGTTCCTCGGTCGCGATGACCGGGAGCATCGGCACACCGGCCGCCTTGTAGTCCTCCTTGTAGCGCATCGCCAGCGCCCAGGTGTGCGGCGGCGTCCAGAAGAAGATGACCGCGAAGAGGACGATCGGCTGCCAGCTCAGCGACCCGGTGACCGCGGCCCAACCCACCAGGGTCGGCATACAGCCCGCGGCGCCGCCCCAGACCACGTTCTGCCAGGTCCGACGCTTGAGAATCAGCGTGTAGACCCCGACGTAGAACAGGATCGTCGCCGAGACCAGCAGCGCCGAGAGGAGGTTGGCGGCGAAGTACAGGACCGCGAACGACGCCGCCCACAACGCGAGACCGAAGATGAGCGCGCTCCGCGGCGCGACCGCGCGGCGGGCCAGCGGACGCCGGGCGGTGCGCTTCATCTTCTTGTCGATGTCTGCGTCGGCGACCATGTTGAGGGTGTTGGCACTGCCGGCACCGAGCCAGCCGCCGATCAGCGTGAACGCGATGACCGCGATGTCGACGTGACCGCGATCGGCTTGCAGCATGACCGGGATCGTCGCGACGAGAAGCAACTCGATGACACGCGGCTTGGTCAGTGCGATGTAGGCGAGCACCGTCGCACGCACGCGCCCGGCCCACGACTGATCTCCCGGTGCGACCGGATCGGTCGATACCTGCGGATTCGATGCGGTGTCGGTCGAGTGAGATGCGGCGGAACTGTCCCCGCTCACACGCTCCCCTATCCTCACGAACACTCCTCGTCCGCCCGCACAGACGCCCGCGGGCTACTACAGAGCATGGTAGACGTTTGCCTTTGCGAACCGTGAATCGAGGCATGGCGACGCCGGCTGCGGCACCGCGACCGGCGACGACACCTGAACTCGCCGGTAACCATCGGTCGGCGCGCAGCTCGGGCCCGGCGCCGATTACTCTGGACTCATACACGCCGACGATCGTCGGTTGCCCGAAGACGGATGGCCCCGGTACCGATCGCCCCGGGTACCGATCGCCATGTGTCCGAGACGGACCGAGTACACAAGCACCGAGCAGGCACAGGAGACAATCAGCATCGTGGCCGACACCGACGAGATCCGCGCATTGACCACCCCCCGCCACCCGGACGACTGGACCGAACTCGACACCCGCGCCGTCGACACGGCCCGGCTGCTGGCGGCTGACGCAGTGCAGAAGTGCGGAAGCGGGCACCCCGGCACCGCGATGAGCCTCGCTCCCCTCGCCTACACCCTGTTCCAGCGGGTGATGCGCCACGACCCCACCGACACCGACTGGGCCGGCCGCGACCGCTTCGTGCTGTCGTGCGGTCATTCGAGCCTCACGCTGTACATCCAGCTCTACCTCGGCGGGTTCGGTCTCGAGCTCTCCGACATCGAGGCGCTGCGTACCTGGGATTCCCTCACGCCCGGCCACCCGGAGTTCCGCCACACGCGCGGTGTGGAGATCACCACCGGTCCCCTGGGTCAGGGTTTGGCCTCGTCGGTCGGCATGGCGATGGCAGCCCGACGCGAGCGCGGCCTGTTCGACCCCGATGCGGCCCCGGGAAAGAGTCCGTTCGACCACTACATCTATGTCATCGCGTCCGACGGTGACATCGAAGAAGGTGTGACCTCCGAGGCCAGCTCGCTGGCCGGAACGCAGCAGCTCGGCAACCTGATCGTGTTCTACGACCAGAACCAGATCTCGATCGAGGACGACACCGACATCGCGTTGTCGGAGGATGTCGCGAAGCGCTACGAGGCCTACGGATGGCACGTGCAGACCGTGGAGGGCGGCGAGGACATCGTCGCCATCGAGGCGGCGATCGAGGCGGCCCAGCAGGTCATCGACCGGCCGTCGATCATCTGTCTGCGCACCATCATCGGCTACCCCGCCCCCAACATGATGAACACCGGTATGGCCCACGGCGCGGCGCTCGGTGAGGACGAGGTCGCGGCGACGAAGAAGGTCCTCGGTTTCGACCCGGAGAAGAACTTCGAGGTCACCGACGAGGTGATCGGCCACACCCGCAAGCTCATCGACCGCGGCGCTGAGGAGCGCACGGCGTGGACGTCGTCGTTCGATGCCTGGGCGGAGAAGAACCCCGACGCCAAGAAGCTGTTCGACCGGCTCACCGCCCACGAACTGCCCGAGGGCTGGACCGACGTGCTGCCCAGCTGGAACGTCGGCGACAAGGATGTCGCGACCCGCAGCGCCTCGGGCAAGGTGCTCGGCGCGCTCGCGCCCGTGCTGCCCGAGCTGTGGGGCGGTTCGGCCGACCTGGCCGGCTCCAACAACACCACCATGGACGGCGAGCCGTCGTTCGGACCGACCTCGATCAGCACCAAGAAGTGGTCGGCCAACCCCTACGGCCGCACCCTGCACTTCGGTGTCCGTGAGCACGCGATGGGATCGATCCTCTCGGGCATCGCCCTGCACGGGCCGACCCGCGCCTACGGAGGTACCTTCCTGCAGTTCGCCGACTACATGCGTCCCGCCGTGCGCCTCGCGGCACTGATGGAGATCGATCCGATCTACGTCTGGACCCACGACTCGATCGGCCTCGGCGAGGACGGCCCGACCCATCAGCCGATCGAGCACCTCGCCGCACTGCGGGCGATCCCGAACCTCGACGTCGTGCGTCCTGCCGACGCCAACGAGACCGCGTACGCCTGGCAGCACCTGCTGACCCGCCGCAACCACCCGGTCGGCCTGGCGCTCACCCGCCAGAACATCCCGATCCTCGAGGGCACCTCGGCGCAGGGCGTCGCCAACGGCGGATACGTCCTGAGCGATTCCGAAGGCGACCCGCAGGTCGTACTCATCGGCACCGGTTCCGAGGTGTACCTGGCCGTGGACGCGCAGAAGGCGTTGGCGGAGAAGGGAATCAAGGCCCGCGTCGTCTCGATGCCCTGTGTCGAGTGGTTCGACGAGCAGCCGCAGGGCTACCGCGACCACGTGCTGCCGCCGTCGGTTCCGCGCGTCGCCGTCGAAGCCGGCATCGCCATGCCCTGGTACCGCATCGTCGGCGCCGGCGGCGAGATCGTCTCGATCGAGCACTTCGGCGCCTCCGCCGACTACAAGGTGCTGTTCACGAAGTTCGGCATCACCGCCGAGGCCGTGACCGCAGCCGCCGAGCGCGCTGTCGCCGGCTGAGCGCACCACAACCCGAAGAGGAGAGAATGGTGACCCAGAACGAGAAGCTCGCCGAATTGTCCGCCGCCGGAGTGTCGGTGTGGCTGGACGACCTGTCCCGGGACCTGATCAGCTCAGGTGACCTCGCCGAACTCATCAGCACCAAGTCGGTCGTCGGGGTGACCACCAACCCGTCGATCTTCCAGGCCGCGCTGTCGTCGGGCAATGCCTACGACGACCAGGTCAACGAACTGGCCGCACGGGGCGCCGACGTCGACGCCACCATCCGGACGGTCACCACCGACGACGTGCGCAACGCCTGTGACGTGCTCGCCGCGACCTACGAGTCGACCGACGGCGTCGACGGACGCGTGTCGATCGAGGTCGATCCGCGCCTCGCCCACGACACCGACGCCACGGTGGCACAGGCCGTCGAGCTGTGGAAGATCGTCGACCGGCCGAACCTGCTCATCAAGATCCCGGCCACCGAGGCCGGGCTCCCCGCGATCAGCAAGGTCATCGCCGAGGGCATCAGCGTGAACGTGACGCTGATCTTCTCGGTCGAGCGCTACGAGAAGGTCATCGCCGCCTACCTCGACGGCCTCGACGCCGCCGCCCAGGCCGGCCACGACCTCTCCCGCATCCACTCCGTCGCCTCGTTCTTCGTGTCGCGGGTGGACACCGAGATCGACAAGCGACTCGACGCCATCGGCACCCCGGAGGCCACCGAGCTCAAGGGCAAGGCAGCACTGGCCAATGCCCGTCTCGCCTACTCGGCCTACCAGCAGGTCTTCGAGGTCGAGTCCCGGTTCCCCGAGCTGCTGGCCAAGGGCGCCCGCCCGCAGCGCGCACTCTGGGCGTCGACGGGCGTCAAGAACCCCGACTACCCCGACACCCTGTATGTGAGCGAACTGGTCGCGCCCAACACGGTCAACACGATGCCGGGCAAGACGATGGACGCCTTCGCCGACCACGGCTGGGTGAACACCGAGTCCATCATCGGTCTCGCCGCCGAGTCGCAGGAGATCTTCGACAAGCTCGTCGCCGTGGGCGTCGACCTGACCGACGTCTTCCTGGTCCTGGAGAACGAGGGCGTCAGCAAGTTCGAGGACGCGTGGAACGACCTGCTCAGCGCGACCGCCGAGCAACTGTCCGCGGCGAACAAGGGCTGACCCCAGGTGGCGGGAGGCGAGGAGTCAACCGGGACCGGTTCGTGGACCAATCCGCTCCGTGACCCGCAGGACAAACGGCTGCCGCGCATCGCGGGACCATGCAGCCTGGTCATCTTCGGGGTCACCGGCGACCTCGCCCGCAAGAAGTTGATGCCGGCGGTCTACGACCTCGCCAACCGCGGCCTCCTGCCACCGTCGTTCGCCCTCGTCGGCTTCGCTCGGCGCGACTGGACCGACGAGGACTTCGGCGCCATCGTCCACGACGCCGTCCGTGAACACGCACGGACCGGATTCCGCGAAGAGGTGTGGGAACGCCTCGCCGAGGGATTCCGGTTCGTGCAGGGCGCATTCGATGACGACGCCGCCTTCGACAGGCTGCGCGACACGCTCAAGTCGCTCGATGTCGAACGCGGGACCGACGGCAATCACGCGTTCTACCTGTCGATTCCGCCGGGGGCCTTCCCGACGGTCTGCGAGCAGCTCGAGCGCAGCGGTCTCGCCACGCCGACGGGCGACAGCTGGCGACGGGTGGTGATCGAGAAGCCGTTCGGTCACGATCTCGAGTCCGCACGCGAACTCAACGCGATCGTCAACAACGTCTTCCCCGAGTCGTCGGTGTTCCGGATCGACCACTATCTGGGCAAGGAGACCGTCCAGAACATCCTGGCCCTGCGGTTCGCCAATCAGTTGTTCGATCCGCTGTGGAGTTCGCATTACGTCGACCACGTCCAGATCACCATGGCCGAGGACATCGGACTCGGCGGCCGGGCGGGCTACTACGACGGGATCGGCGCGGCGCGCGACGTCATCCAGAACCACCTGCTGCAGCTCATGGCCCTGGTCGCGATGGAAGAGCCGATCTCCTTCGAGCCCAAGCAATTACAGGCCGAGAAGATCAAGGTCCTCGCCGCGACGCGCAACGTCCTGCCGATCGACGAGAACACCGCCCGCGGTCAGTACGGACCGGGTTGGCAGGGCAGCGAGAAGGTGCCGGGCCTCAAGGAGGAGGAGGGTTTCGCGAAGGACTCGAAAACCGAGACCTTCGCCGCCATCGCCCTCGAGGTCGACTCCCGCCGCTGGGCAGGGGTCCCGTTCTATCTGCGCACCGGAAAGCGCCTGGGCCGTCGCGTCACCGAGATCGCACTGGTCTTCAAGCGCGCTCCGCACCTGCCGTTCGACCAGACCATGACCGAGGAACTGAGTCAGAACGCCTTGGTGATCCGGGTCCAGCCGGACGAGGGCATCACCTTGCGGTTCGGTTCCAAGGTCCCCGGGTCGAGCATGGAGGTCCGGGACGTCAACATGGACTTCAGCTACGGCACCGCCTTCACCGAGGCCTCGCCAGAAGCGTACGAGCGTCTCATCCTCGACGTCCTGCTGGGTGAACCCTCGCTGTTCCCCGTCAACGAGGAAGTCGAACTGTCGTGGCGCATCCTCGATCCGGTGCTCGACCACTGGGCCGGGTCGGGGTCGCCCGACACCTACGAGTCCGGGACGTGGGGGCCGCGTTCGGCCGAGGAGATGATGGCCCGCACGGGTCGCGCGTGGCGTCGGCCGTGACGAGACGTCCGTACGCCCGCACCGTCCGATCCGTTCAGGAGGCCTCCCGATGATCGTCGAACTGCCCGACACGTCGACCGGAAAGGTCGCCAAGAAGATCATCGAGGTGCGCGCCGCGGGCGGCGCGCTGAGTCTGGGTCGCGTGCTCACCCTGGTCGTGTGCGTCGAACTCGGTGAGCCGATGGAGGGGGCCATCGAGGCGGCGGTCGGCGCGAGCCGCGAGCACCCGAGCCGCGTCATCGTCGTGTATCGCGGTGTGCGCGAAGGCGACTCACGGCTCGATGCCCAGATCCGCGTGGGCGGCGATGCCGGCGCCTCCGAGGTGGTCGTGCTGTCGCTGCAGGGCGAACTCGCCGACCATCCGGACAGCGTGGTGACCCCCTTCCTCCTCCCCGACACCCCGGTCGTCACCTGGTGGCCGGGCAAGGGGCCACGACGCCCCGCAGACGATCCGCTCGGCAAACTCGGGCACCGGCGCATCGTCGACGCGAGCAAGGCGGGCGACTCGCTCGCGGTGCTGGCGCAGCGCCTCGAGACCTACTCCCCCGGCGACACCGACCTCGCCTGGACCCACATCACCCACTGGCGCGCGATCCTCGCGTCCGCGGTCGACCGGCCGCCGCACACCCCGATCACCGAGGTCGTGGTCACCGGGTCGCAGAACTCGCCCTCGGTGGACCTGATCGCCGGTTGGCTGCGGTCCACCCTGAACGTCCCGACGCGACGCCGCCGCGGCAGTTTCGAGATCCGACTCCACCGCGACGAGGGTCCGACCATCCTCGCCGTCGACGAGGAGAACAACGCCGTGCTGACGATGCCCGGCAAACCCGATGGACGCGTCGCCATGGGCCGACGTGAACTTCCCGCGTGTATCGCGGAGGAACTACGACGACTCGACACCGACGAGGTGTACATCGAAGCACTCAAGGGTGTGCCCGAGGTCGAGTTCACAGATGACACCGAAGGAGTTGCCGCCCGATGACCACCGAGACCCTCGTCTTCGACTCCAAGCAGGAACTCGTCGAGACCGCCGCGACCCGGTTCGTGGACCTCGTGACCCGGGCCCAAGCCGAACGCGGCGTCGCGAGTGTGGTGCTGACCGGCGGCAGCAACGGGATCGGCCTCCTGTCGGCGCTCGCCGCCGACAGCGGCACCATCGACTGGTCCAAGGTCGACATCTACTGGGGCGACGACCGTTTCGTCCCCGCCGACGATCCGGAACGCAATTCGGGTCAGGCGCGCGAGGCGCTGCTCGACACCGTGCCCGTCGACCCGTCGCGGGTGTTCCCGATGGCGCCGTCGGACGGACCGCTCGGCGACGACATCGAGGCCGCCGCCGCGGATTACGCCGCGATTCTCGCCGGCCGGTCGAGCGACGGCGTGGCGCCGGAGTTCGATCTCCATCTGCTCGGCATGGGCGGTGAGGGACACATCAACTCGTTGTTCCCGCACACTGCGGCCACCGCGGAGACCACGAAGTCGGTGGTCGCCGTCGAGGATTCGCCGAAGCCGCCGCCGCGCCGGATCACCCTGACCCTGCCCGTCGTCAACCGTTCCCGGCAGGTGTGGTTCCTGGTCGCCGGCGCCGACAAGGCCGAGGCGGTCGGTGCCGCACACGGTGGCGCGGACCCGGCCGACTGGCCCGCCGCCGGGGCGCGCGGCACCGAGGAGACCATCTGGTTCCTCGACGACGCGGCCGCCGCCGACATCCGGTGACCGTCCGCTAGCCCGAGTTCCGCAGCGCGGTGGCGAGGCCGTTCATCGTGAGCTGGATCCCGCGCCGCACGATCGGGGTGTCCTCCCCCGCACGGAAGCGCCGCAGCAACTCGACCTGCAGCAGGTTGAGCGGCTCGAGATACGGGAAGCGGTTGTAGACCGACCGCTTCAGCGCGGCGTTGTCGTGGAGCAGGTCGTCGGTGCCGGTGATCTTCGCGCACATCGCGATCGTCCGCTCGTGTTCGTCGACGATCATCCCGAACACCCGCTCGCGCAGCTCCTCGTCGGGCACCAGCTGTGCGTACCGGTGGGCCAGGCCCATGTCCGACTTCGCCAGTACCTGAGCCATGTTCGACATCACGGTGCGGAAGAACGGCCACTTGGCGTAGTACCGCCGCAACGTCTCCAACCGCTCCGGATCGTCCCCGACCCATTCCTCGAACGCCGAGCCCGTGCCGTACCAGCCGGGCAGCATCACGCGCGACTGCGTCCACGAGAGCACCCACGGGATGGCCCGCAGATCGGAGATCTTCTCGGTCTGCTTGCGCGACGCCGGCCGGCTGCCGATGTTGAGGGCACCGATCTCCGACAGGGGCGTCGAGGTGGTGAAGTACTCGACGAATCCCGGGGTCTCGTGGACCAGCCGGCTGTACGCGGCTCGCGCCTTCGCCGCGATGTCGTCCATGATTTCGTAGGCCGAATCGGATTCGTCGCCGAGGCCTTCGGTGTCCAGGAGCGAGGACTCGATGGTTGCGGCGAGCAGCGTCTCCAGGTTGCGCCGCGCCGTGACCGGTTCGGCGTACTTCGCGGCGATGATCTCGCCCTGCTCGGTGATGCGCAGCGAGCCCTGAACCGCACCGGGCGGCTGGGCCAGGATGGCGTCGTAACTGGGACCGCCGCCGCGCCCGACGGTCCCGCCGCGCCCATGGAACAGACGCAACCTGATGCCCGACCGCGACGCCACGTCGACCAGATCGAGCTCGGCGCGGTAGAGCGCCCAGTTCGCGGCCATGTAGCCGCCGTCCTTGTTCGAGTCCGAGTAGCCGAGCATGATCTCCTGAATCCCGTTCTGGGACTCGACCATCGCCCGATAGAACGGGACGTCGAGAACGGCGAGGAGGGTCGCTGCGCCCTGCTGGAGATCCTCGATCGTCTCGAACAGCGGAACCACGCGGACACTACACCGCGGAGAACCGTCATTCGCGTCGTAGAGGCCTGCCTCCTTGAGCAGGATCAGCGCCTCGAGCATGTCACTGACCGACGTGCACATGCTGATCACATAGTTGGGCACGGCCGCGGGACCGAAGGTCGCGACCGCCCTGGCGGCGGCCCGGACGATTCCGAGTTCCTTGGTGGCCAGCTCGCTCAGCTCGGCGTCGGGACTGGTCAACGGTCGACGCGCACGCAGTTCCGCGGAGAGGATCTCGACGCGCTCGGTCTCGTCGAGCGACGCATAGTCCGGATGCACACCCGCCCACGCGAGCAGCTCGGCGACCACTTCCTCGTGCATGTCGGAGTTCTGCCGCATGTCCAGTCCGGACAGGTGGAACCCGAAGGTGCGCACGGCTTCTCGCAGGGCGAGCAACCGGTCGTCGGCGATCGTGTCGTCGTTGTTCGCGCGCAGCGCGCCGTCGATCACATCGAGGTCGGCGAGGAGTTCGGCGGCGTCGCCGTACGGCTGTTTCCCGTCGATGAGGAAGAGGTCGCTCGAGGTGAGGAAGTCGTCGTCGAACATCTCCCGGGCGGTCGCCACCAGACGGGACCGGATGGAGCGCAGGGCGAGCCGGAAGGGCTCGTCGGCCCCCGGGTCGTCGGCGTCGGCCCCGGCGAGGTCGAACAGGGTGTCGCTGGCGTCGATGAGCCGGGCCGACATGCTGAGTTCCTGTGCGAGACTCTCGAGTTCGGCCAGGTGATGTCCGACTGCGGTCTGCGCGGCGAGCGTGGTGGCCAGGGTCACCACCTCGGAGTTCACGAACGGATTGCCGTCGCGGTCGCCGCCGATCCAGGACCCCATCCGGATCATCGGTTCGTCGGCGAGTCCGGCGTCGGGGTATGTCGAGCGCAGCGCGGTGCGTACCGCGGTGTTGATGGCGGGCACGACCTCGAAGAACGAGGCGTCGTAATAGCGGAGCCCGGAACGGATCTCGTCCTGGATGGTGAGACGTTCGAGGCGGATGAGGGCGGTCTGCCAGAGTGTCAGGATCTGACGCCGGATGGACTCGGTGACCTCCGCGTCCTCGTCCGGCATCAGCTCGGTGCGGCCGCGGAATCGCATCAGCTCGGTGATGCGGTTCTGGGCCTCGAAGACGGTGCGGCGGCGGGTCTCGGTGGGGTGTGCGGTGATGACCGGGATCACCGCGGCGTCGGTCAGGGCTCGACCGACCTCGTCGTCGCCGAGACCCGCCTCGGCGAGCTTGCGGTAGGTGGCGGCGAGGCTGCTGTCCTGGGGCGGGTCACCGGCCCGGACGTGGATGGCGCGGCGCCGCTCACGGTGGATGTCCTCGGCCAGGTTCGCCAGCAGGGCGAAGTGGCTGAACGCGCGGATGACCGGGACCGCGGTGGAGATGTCCAGATCAACGAACATGTCGGCGAGTTCGGTGCGGTCGATCTCGTTGCGGCGCACCCGGAATGCGGCCACGCGGGCGGCTTCGACGAGGTCGAAGACGTCGCTGCCGGAGTGTTCGCGGACGACGTCACCCAGGATTCCGCCGAGAAGGCGGATGTCCTCCCGTAGGGGTTCGGTGAGTGCTCGGCCCTCGTCGTCGACGACGATGTGGTCGACGATGGAGATCGATGGGCGCCAGTCCGGGACTCCCCGCGCGGGGACGGTTTCACTCATGCCGTCAAGTATCCCGGCAACTCACGGGCGCGGCATCCCGAGGCGCGTACGGTGGCTAGCCGGACAGTTTGATGTCGACGCCCACGCCGACGATGAAGATCACCCAGATGAGCCCGACGAAGATCGTCAACCGGTCCAAGTTGCGTTCGACGACGCTCGAGCCCGAGAGGCTGGACTGGACACCGCCGCCGAACAGCGACGACAGACCGCCACCCTTGCCGCGGTGCAGCAGGATGAGCACGATCAGCAACACGCTGGTCACGATCAATCCGATGTCGAGTGCACCTTGCACAGTCACGAGTCGCAACGCCCTTCCGTAAAGCCCCTACATACAGCTGTGGCAGGTCAACCCCCGAAAAGAGGCCAACCTGCCACAGTGTACGCGTGGGTGCGACCCGTCAGGGCAAGGGGCCACCCGCGGCGATCGCCGACAGCGTCGCGAACTCGTCGGACTTCAGCGATGCACCGCCGACCAACGCGCCGTCGACGTCGGGACGTCCGACGATGTCGCCGACGTTCTTGGCATTGACCGATCCGCCGTAGAGGATCCGCACCGATGCCGCGGTCTCGGCGTCGGCGATCTCCGCCAGCGCCTCACGGATCGCCTTGCACACCTCCTGGGCGTCGTCCGCACTCGCCACCCGGCCGGTGCCGATCGCCCAGACCGGCTCGTACGCGATGACGGTCTGAGCGATCTCGGCCGCGGACAGACCGGCGAGCGATCCCTTGAGCTGCGCCACGTTGTAGGCCACGTGGTCGCCGGCCTCGCGGACGTCGAGCCCCTCACCGATGCACACGATCGGGGTGAGTTCGTGCTTGAGCGCCGCCTTCGTCTTGGCCAGCACGACCTCATCGGTCTCGTTGTGCAGGGTGCGACGCTCGGAGTGCCCGACCACCACGAAGGTGCAGCCGAGTTTCGCGAGGAACGCACCGCTGATCTCGCCGGTGTAGGCGCCCGAGTCGTGCGCCGACAGGTCTTGCGCACCGTAGGTGAGCAGGAGCTTGTCGCCGTCGACGACCGTCTGCACGCTGCGGATGTCGGTGAACGGCGGGATGACCGTCACATCGACCTTGTCGAAGTACTTCGCCGGGAGGGCGAAGGCGATCTTCTGAACCAGCGCGATGGCCTCGAGGTGGTTCAGATTCATCTTCCAGTTGCCCGCGATGAGCGGTTTACGAGTTGCCATGGATCAGCTCTCCAGAACCTTCAGTCCGGGGAGTTCCTTGCCCTCGAGGTACTCCAGCGATGCGCCACCTCCGGTGGAGATGTGCGAGAAATCGGAGTCGGGCAGACCCAGAGTGCGGACCGCGGCCGCCGAGTCGCCGCCGCCGACCACGGTGAACGCGCCGTTGCCCGTCGCACCGGCGATGGCCTCGGCGACACCGCGGGTGCCCGCCGAGAACTTCTCGAACTCGAACACGCCCGACGGGCCGTTCCAGAAGATGGTCTTGGCACCCGAGAGGACCGCGGCGAATCGCTTCACCGATTCCGGTCCGATGTCGAGCCCCATCCAGCCGTCGGGAATGGCGTCTGACGCCACCGTGTCCGATTCGGCGTCGGCGGCGAACTTGTCGGCCACCACGACGTCGACCGGCAGGTGGATGACGTCACCGAACCGCTCGAGCAGGCTCTTGCAGACGTCGATCTGATCTTCCTGCAGCAGCGAGGAGCCCACCGAATGCCCTTGTGCGGCAAGGAAGGTGAACGCCATACCGCCGCCGATGACCAGCGTGTCGACCTTGGGTGCCAACGCCTCGATGACGCCGAGTTTGTCCGACACCTTCGATCCGCCGAGGACGACGGCGTAGGGTCGCGTCACCTCTTCGGTGAGCTTGGACAGCACGTCGACCTCGGCCGCCACCAGCTCGCCCGCGTAGTGCGGGAGCAGCTTGGCGACGTCGTAGACCGAGGCCTGCTTGCGGTGCACCACTCCGAAGCCGTCGGAGACGAACGCGCCGTCGTCGCCGACGAGCTCGACCAGCGCTTTGGCGAGCGCCTCGCGCTCGGCGTCGTCCTTGGCGGTCTCCCGCGGATCGAAGCGGATGTTCTCCAGCAGCAGGACGTCGCCGTCGGTGAGTCCTTCCGCGCGGGCCAGCGCGTCGGTGCCGACGACGTCCCCGGCGAGCTGCACGTTGCGGCCGAGTTCCTCACCGAGGCGGGCGGCCACCGGCGCCAGCGAGAACTTCGGATCCGGCTCGCCCTTCGGACGACCCAGGTGCGCGGTGATGATCACCTTGGCACCGGCGTCGATGAGCGCGTTGAGCGTCGGCAGGGACGCGAGGATGCGACCCGGATCGGTGATCGTCGACCCGTCGAGCGGGACGTTGAAATCCGACCGGACCAGCACACCCCTGCCCGAAACACCTTCGTCCAGAAGGTCTTTCAGAGTGGGAACACCCATGAGGCGTTGACTCCTAAGGTCGTTGGGGGTGGGTCAGAGCGACTTGCCGACGAGACCGATGAGGTCGACGAGGCGGTTGGAGTAGCCCCACTCGTTGTCGTACCAGGACACGACCTTGGCCTGGTCGTCGATCACCTTGGTCAGGCCGGCGTCGAACAGCGAGCTGTGCGGGTCGGTGACGATGTCGGACGAGACGATCGGTGCGTCGTAGTACTTCAGGATGCCCTTGAGCGGACCGTCGGCAGCGGCCTTGAGCGCGGCGTTGATCTGCTCGGCGGTGGCGGTCTTCGACAGCTGGGCGGTGAGGTCGGTGACCGAACCGGTGGGGATCGGGACACGCAGCGCGTAGCCGTCGAGCTTGCCCTTCAGCTCCGGGAGCACCAGGCCGATGGCCTTGGCGGCACCGGTCGAGGTCGGCACGATGTTGATGGCGGCGGCGCGCGCGCGACGCAGGTCCTTGTGCGGGCCGTCCTGCAGGTTCTGGTCCTGGGTGTAGGCGTGGATCGTGGTCATGAGGCCCTTGACGATGCCGAACTCGTCGTTGAGGACCTTGGCCAGCGGGCCGAGGCAGTTGGTGGTGCACGAGGCGTTCGAGATGATGTTCTGGCTGCCGTCGTACTTGTCGTCGTTGACGCCCATCACGATGGTGATGTCCTCGTCCGAGGCGGGGGCGGAGATGATGACCTTCTTGGCGCCGGCATCGAGGTGTCCCTGAGCCTTGGCGCGGGCGGTGAAGATGCCGGTCGACTCGACGACCACGTCGACGCCCAGGTCGCCCCACGGGATGGCGGCCGGACCTTCCTTGACCTCGAGGGCCTTGATCTTCTGCTCACCGACGACGATGGTGTCGTCGCCCTCGAGGGTGACGTCGTCGGACAGGCGACCGAGGATGGAGTCGAACTTCAGCAGGTGCGCGAGGGTCGCGTTGTCGGTCAGGTCGTTGACCGCGACGATCTCGATGTCGGTGGTGCCCAAAGCTTTTTGCGCTTCGACGGCACGGAAGAAGTTGCGGCCGATCCGGCCGAATCCGTTGACGCCTACCCGAACAGTCACAGTTGTGCTCCTTAGCGGTATTCATGGTCGGGCCTGGTGGTCAAGCCCGGTCTGGCCGCGCGTGAGCGGTCAGCGAAGCACACCTGAGTGGTCACGCCTCCGCCCACGTCGCCACCAGCCTAGTAGGCGACCCTCTGCTCGGCACACCGCAGGTCCGTGTCAGGCCTCGTCGAGCAGCTCGGAGGTCACCGCGGATTCGGTGTCGGGGATGCCGTCCTGGCGGGCCTTCTTGTCGGCCATCGACAGCAGGCGGCGGATGCGCCCGGCGACGGCGTCCTTGGTCATCGGCGGGTCGGCGAGCTGACCGAGCTCCTCCAGCGACGCCTGCCGATGGGTGATCCGGAGCTGTCCGGCCGCGATCAGATGGTCGGGCACCTCGTCGCCGAGGATGTCCAGCGCGCGTTCCACGCGGGCCGCGGCGGCGACCGCCGCACGCGCCGATCGACGCAGATTGGCGTCGTCGAAGTTGGCCAGGCGGTTGGCGGTGGCGCGCACCTCGCGGCGCATCCGGCGTTCCTCCCACACGAGCCTCGTGTCGTGGGCCCCCATCCGGGTCAGCAACGCCCCGATGGCCTCGCCGTCGCGGATGACGACGCGGTCGGCTCCGCGGACCTCGCGGGCCTTGGCCGTGACACCGAGGCGTCGGGCCGCGCCGACGAGGGCGAGCGCCGCCTCCGGCCCGGGACAGCTGACCTCCAGGGCCGACGACCGGCCCGGCTCGGTGAGCGAGCCGTGCGCGAGAAATGCTCCGCGCCAGGCGGCCTCGGCGTCGGCGACACTACCGCCGACGACCTGGGCGGGCAGGCCGCGCACCGGGCGGCCGCGCAGGTCGAGCAGCCCGGTCTGTCGTGCCAGGCCTTCGCCGTCCTTGGTGATCCGCACGATGTAGCGCGCCGACTTCCGCAGCCCGCCACCGCGCAGGACGTGGACGTCCGAGGCGTAGCCGTAGAGGTCGTGGATCTCGCGGCGCAGTCGGCGCGCCACGTTGCCCATGTCCACCTCGGCCTCGACCACCACGCGACCCGCGACGATGTGCAGACCGCCGGCGAAACGCAGCAGCGCGGACACCTCGGCTCTCCGGCAACTCACCTGAGTCACCGACAGGCGACTGAGTTCGTCCTTCACCGCCGCCGTCATCGCCACCGGTACCTGTCCTCCTGTCAACAGACCACACGTCCCTCGAGTGAAATCGCGGAGACATCGCCCGAATCAGGCGTCCGCTCGGTCAGAGTAACGGGTCAGTTCACCTTCGCACAGTTCGTTCACCACGGCGGCGACTTTCGCCGGGTCATGGACCTGCCGGCCCGGCACCGCGACGTCTCCGACATTCAGCTCCGCGCCGAACAATCCGGCCGCACGCACGAGGTGATCGCGTTCTCGCCCGGCGGGCACCGACGACGCGTCCACGAGGACGTGGTCGACGCGGAAGGTGTTCGCATGGGCGTGCAGGACGTGGAGGTGGCGCTCGACCGAGAACCCCGGGGTCTCCCCCGGCTCGGGGGCCAGATTGACCACGAGGACCTTGCGAGCGCTGCTGCGCTGCAAGGCCTTCAACTGTTCGGGGACGAGCACGTGCGGGATCACGCTCGAGAACCAGGAGCCCGGCCCCAGCATCAGCAGGTCGGCCGATTCTATTGCGGTCAGCGCCGATTCGCAGGCCGGTGGGTCGCCGGGCAACAGCCGGACGCGGCGCACCTTGCCGGGCGTGGTGGCCACCGCGACCTGTCCCCGGATCTCGCGACTGATGCGTGGATCGGCCTCGAGTCCCGAGACGTCGGCCTCGATGTCGAGGGGCACGGTCGACATCGGCAGCACGTGCCCCGTGATGCCGAAGATCTCCCGCAACTCGGCGAGGGCCCCCACGGTGTCGCCGAGCACCTCGGTGAGTCCGGCGAGAAGCAGATTGCCGATCGGATGCCCGGCGAGCGCCCCACGGCCGCCGAAGCGGTGCTGGAGCACCTCGGCCCACAGTTCGTGCCGGCGGCGGGCCGCCGGGCCGTCGGCGGCCTGTGCGTCCGGCAACCCGTCGGGCGTACTCATCAAGGCGGCGAGCGCCATTCGCAGGTCGCCGGGCGGGATGAGTCCGAGTTCGGCGCGCAACCGTCCCGACGACCCCCCGTCGTCGGCGACGGTGACCACCGCGGTGATGTCGGCGCTCAGATAGCGCATCGCGGTCAGCGTCGCGTACAGGCCGTGACCGCCGCCGAGCGCGACGATCCGGGGCTCCCGGGAACTCATTCGCGCCCCAGATCACGATGCATGACCCGGACGTCATAGGACGCGTGGCCGGCGTCGTCGACGGCGCGGCGCAACCGAGCCGACAGTTCCTCGGCGATGGCGACACTGCGGTGCTTGCCGCCGGTGCAGCCGACGCTGATGGTCATGTAGCGCTTGCCTTCCCGCAGGTAACCGCGGCCGACGATCGAGACCAGGCCGGTGTAGAGGTCGAGGAATCCGTCGGCGTCCGGTTGGCCGAGGACATAGTCGCGGACCGGCGCCTCCCGGCCGTTGTGATCGCGCAGTTCGTCGATCCAGTGCGGATTGGGCAGGAAGCGGACGTCGGCGACGAGATCGGAATCGATGGGCAGACCGTACTTGAAGCCGAACGACTGCACCGCGATCGACAGCCGCGGTTCGGTGTCGCCCGGCGCGACGCCCTCGACGATCGCGCGCAGCTTGGCCGCGGTCAGCGCCGACGTCTCCACCACCAGATCGGCCACGTTCTTGATCGGGGCGAGGATCGCCCGTTCGCGGGCGATCCCCTCGACGAGGGTTTCCTTGCCCTGCAACGGATGTCGGCGACGAACCTGCTCGAAACGGCGAACCAGCACCTGGTCGCTGGCGTCGAGGTAGAGGAGCCGGGTCCGGATCCCGGACTCTTCGAGACGGTCCCGCAGCTGTTCGAGCTGATGGGCCAGGTTGGCGTCGGACGCGCGCAAGACCATGGCGAGCCGGGTGATCGCCGGATCGTCTTCGCGGACCATCCCGACCATCGTCGAGATCAGCGAGGGAGGCACGTTGTCGGCGACGTACCAGCCGTCGTCCTCGAGCACGTTCGCCGCGGTGGAGCGTCCCGCGCCGGACATCCCCGTCACGAACAGGACGGTGAAGTCGGTGTCGTTCGCCTCGGCGATCGCCGCGCTCTGCACTTCGGTGTGGTCACTCATCGGCACCTCGTCCCGCGTCACCGGTCGCCACCGTCATCTCCTTCTCGGCCCGCTCCGGGATCGGGGCCGGGTTCGGGGTCTGGTCGGGCGCCGCCACCTCGCCGGAGAGCGCGGTCTGGACCGCACGCGCCGTGGTGAGGCCGATCCCGGGCACCTGGGATATCTCATCCAACGATGCCTCGCGCAGGCGCGCAACCGAACCGAAGTGGGTCACCAGCGCGGTGCGGCGGGTTCGGCCGAGGCCGGGGACCCCGTCGAGCACCGACTCGGTCATGCGCTTGCTGCGCTTGCTGCGGTGGAACGTGATGGCGAACCGATGGGCCTCGTCGCGCACCCGTTGCAGCAGGAACAGTGCCTGGCTGTTGCGCGGCAGGATCATCGGGTCGTCGTCGCCGGGCACCCACACCTCCTCGAGGCGTTTGGCGAGCCCGATCACCGAGACGTCGGTGATGCCGAGTTCGTCGAGGACCGCCGCGGCGGCGTGCACCTGGGGCGCACCGCCGTCGACGACGAAGAGGTTCGGCGGGTAGGCGAACTTTCGCGGTTGCGCCGCTGTGTCGGCCGCCGCGCTGATCTCGCCGGACACCGGTGGCGGCGCATCGCGGTCGGTGCGGTGGCGCAGGAACCGGCGTCGGGTGACCTCGGCGATGGACGCGACGTCGTCGGATCGGCCCTCGCCGGCGGCGTGCCGGATCGAGTAGTGCCGATAGTCGGACTTACGCGGCAGACCGTCTTCGAAGACCACGAGGGAGGCGACCACATCGGTGCCCTGCACGTGCGAGATGTCGACGCACTCGATGCGCAGCGGCGCCTGATCGAGCAGTAGCGACTCCTGCAGTTCGGTGAGCGCCGCCGATCGGGTCGTGAGATCGCCCGCGCGTCGGAGTTTGTGCTGCGCCAGGGCTTCGCCGGCATTGCGGGCGACGGTCTCGAACAGCGCCTTCTTGTCGCCGCGCTGGGGCACCCGCAACCGCACCCGGCTGCCGCGGAGACCGGACAGCCACTCCTCGAGCTCCTCGGCGTCGGACGGCAACTCTGGCACCAGCACCTCACGGGGTATGGACTCCCCGTGTGCCCGATCGGTCCCGACGTCGACGGTGGCGTCGAAATCGACCTGGGCGCCGTAGAACTGGGTGATGAACTCCCCCACCACATCGCCGTCGGTGCCGTTGTCGCTGCGCTCGACCACCCATCCGCGCTGGCCGCGCACCCGTCCGTCGCGGACGTGGAACACCTGGACCGACACCTCGAGCTGATCACCGGCGAGCGCGATCACGTCGGCGGTGGTGCCGTCGCCGAGCACGACCGCCTGCTTCTCCATGGCGCGTCGCATCGCACCGATGTCGTCACGCAACCGTGCGGCACGCTCGAAGTCGAGCTCCTCGGCCGCGACGTTCATGTCCCGTTCCATCTTGCGGATCATCAGGTCGGTGCGGCCGGCGAGGAAATCGCAGAAGTCCTCGACGATCTCCCGGTGTTCCTCGGCGTCCACCCGCCCCACGCAGGGGGCGGAGCACTTGTCGATGTAGCCGAGCAGACACGGGCGGTCGATCTGCCGGTGCCGTTTGAACACTCCGGCCGAGCAGGTCCGGGCCGGGAAGACCCGGGTCAGCAGGTCGACCGTCTCGCGGATCGCCCACGCGTGAGCGTACGGACCGAAGTAGCGCACGCCGCGCCGGCGCGGACCCCGATACACGAAGAGGCGCGGATACTCCTCGTTCAGGGTGACCGCGAGCATCGGGTAGCTCTTGTCGTCGCGGTAGCGGACGTTGAAGCGCGGGTCGAATTCCTTGATCCAGTTGTATTCGAGCTGCAGCGCCTCGACCTCGGTGCCGACCACCGTCCACTCGACGGAAGCGGCCGTCGTCACCATCTGACGGGTGCGGGGGTGCAGCGAGGCGCTGTCGGCGAAGTACGACGTCAGCCTCGACCGGAGGTTCTTGGCCTTACCCACGTAGATGACACGACGATGCTCGTCGCGGAACTTGTACACCCCGGGATCGGTCGGGATGGACCCCGGGGCGGGTCGGTAGGTAGTCGGGTCGGCCACGTGTTCCAGGCTAGTGTCCGGGCCGGACAGTCCCGCGGTAGCGCTCCTCGAGCTCGCGGAATCGACCCATCGCGTCGATGGCGCGCTGACCGTCACCGGCCTGAACCGCCAGGACGGTGATGTGTTCGTCGGCCGGGAAGAGCAGCCACGCCCCGAAACCCTGCTCCGGGTAGGTGAGACCGAGAACACGGTCCCATTCGAAGAGCCGCGCCGACACCAGGTTGCGCACCTCGACGCCGGCGGCTCCGACGCGCAGTCGCGGGCGGGTGAACAGCAGGATGGCTGCCGAGATGAGCACGCCGATGAGGATGATCGCGATCTGGTCGGAACCGCCGAGATTGCGGACTCCGACGTCGTCGATCGTGAGCAGCAGACCGAACGTGATGTGGATGGCCATCACCACGACCGCGGCGGCGATGGCCCATCGCGGTAGGTTGCGGGGCCGGTAGACCAGGTCCCAGCCGGCGGAGTCGGTCGGCGGGGTGTCCGCGGGACTCACGCCGATGCTCCTCCGACCGCCACCGGGAGGGTTTCGCCACGCGCGAGCGCGCGCAGGGTCAGCGCCGACGCCAGCGCGGCGACCGTCGCCTGGGCGCCCTTGTCCTCCGTCGAGCCCGGGAGTCCGGCCCGTGCGATCGCCTGGTCCTCGGTGAGCACGGTCAGGACTCCGTTGCCGACCGGGGTCGACTCGTCGAGCGACACCCGTGTCAGGCCGGCGGTCACCGCGTCACACACATACTCGAAATGCGGTGTCTCACCCTTGATCACGACGCCCAGCGCGACGACCGCGTCGTGCGTCCGCGCCAGTGCCTGCACGATGACGGGCAGCTCGATGGCGCCGGCCACCTGCACGATGGTCGGGTCGACGACGCCGTTGTCGCGCGCGGCCCGGATGGCGCCGTCGAGTAGCGCGCCGCAGACGACCTCGTGCCACTGCGACGAGACGATCGCCAGGCGCAGCGAGCCGGCGTCGGCGAGTTCGAGGGTCGGCTCTCCGTGGCCGCTCATGCAGGTGCTCCTTCGGACGCGCCGTCGGTGGGCTGGACGTGATCGTCGAGCCCGATCAGATCGTGGCCCATCCGGTCGCGCTTGGTACGCAGGTACCGCAGGTTCTCGGCGTTGGCGCGCACCGGCATCGGGACCCGGTCGACGATGTGCAGACCGTATCCGTCGAGCCCCACGCGCTTGGCGGGGTTGTTGGTCAGCAGACGCATCGACCGTACGCCGAGGTCGACGAGGATCTGGGCACCGAGTCCGTAGTCCCGCGAATCGGCGGGCAGGCCCAGTTCCAGGTTGGCGTCGACGGTGTCGGACCCCGCGTCCTGCAGCTGGTAGGCCTGCAGTTTGTGCAACAGCCCGATCCCGCGACCCTCGTGCCCGCGCATGTACAGGATGATCCCGCGGCCCTCGTCGGCCACCATCTCCATCGCGGCGTCCAACTGCGGGCCGCAGTCGCAGCGCAGCGATCCGAAGACGTCGCCCGTCAGGCACTCCGAGTGCACCCGGACCAGGACGTCGTGGCCCTCGCCGTCCTCGCCGGTGACGTCTCCCTTGACGAGCGCGACGTGTTCGACGTCGTCGTAGACGCTGGAGTAGCCGACGGCACGGAAGTCGCCGTGCCGGGTGGGAATCCGGGCGTCGGCGACGCGGACCACGTGCTTCTCGTGACGGCGGCGCCACGCGATGAGGTCGGCGATCGAGATCAGTGCGAGGTCGTGCTCGTCGGCGAACACACGCAGCTCGTCGGTCTGCGCCATCGAGCCGACGTCCTTTTGGCTGACGATCTCGCAGATCACGCCGGCCGGGGCGAGGTCGGCCAGGCGGGCGAGGTCGACCGCGGCCTCGGTGTGCCCGGGACGACGCAGCACGCCGCCCTCCTTGGCTCGCAGCGGCACGACATGGCCGGGCCGGGTGAAGTCGGCGGCCGCGGCGTCGGGGTCGGCCAGCAGACGCATGGTGGTGGCGCGGTCGGCGGCGCTGATGCCGGTACCGATGCCTTCACGGGCATCGACGGTCACGGTGTAGGCGGTGCCGTGCTTGTCCTGGTTCATCGAGTACATCGGCGGCAGGCCGAGCCGGTCGCAGGCGTCGCCGTCGAGCGGGACACACAGGTAGCCGGAGGTGTAGCGCACCATGAACGCCACCAGTTCGGGGGTCGCCTTCTCCGCCGCGAAGATCAGGTCGCCCTCGTTCTCACGATCCTCGTCGTCGACCACGACGACCGCCTTGCCGGCGGCGATGTCGGCGATGGCGCGCTCGATCGTGTCGAAGGCGACGGCGCCGCCACCCTCGGTTGCCGTCGCGTCGTTCCCCTCGCGCGGTGACTCGCTCATCAGAACCTCACTCGTTGTGCTCATTTCGCCCCCGCTACATCAGGAGTACCAGTCGTGTCCGAACCCAGGTGAAGGCGCTCGACGTATTTCGCGATGACATCGACTTCGAGGTTGACCACGGTGCCGGGTCGGGCGGCGCCGAAGTTGGTCTCGTTGAGGGTCGTCGGGATCAGGGAGATCTCGAACCAGGAGTCGTCGCCGGACCCGCCGACCGCGGACACGGTGAGGGACACCCCGTCCACGGTGATGGAACCCTTCTCGACGAGATACCGGGTGAGCGCCGCGGGCACGGCGATCCGTACGACCGTCCAGTTCTCCGACGGGCTCACCGCGGCGATCGTCCCGGTGCCGTCGACGTGCCCCTGCACGATGTGGCCGCCGAAGCGGCCGTTCGCGGGCATGGCGCGTTCGAGGTTGACGGTGCTCCCGGCGGCGAGGTCGGATAGCGAACTGCGGCGCAGCGTCTCGCCCATCACGTCGACGGTGAACTCACCGGGACGGAGGTCGACGACCGTCAGACACACGCCGTTGACGGCGATGGAGTCGCCGTGACCGGCGTCGGCGGTGACCACGGGCCCGCGGACGGTGAATCGGGCGGCATCGGAGAGATCCTCGCGGTCGGCGATGACGCCGAGTTCTTCCACGATTCCGGTGAACACGCACTCCTCCTGCTCGCTCGGAGCAGACAGGGCGGCCTCGTGTCGCCTGTTCTCTCGCATCCGGACTATGACCGTCGGCTTCGGATTCGCACCGAATCTGCTGTCCCTGCCTGGTGGCAGGCGCTCGCGGGCTGGACGATGCGGATCCACCGCACCCTCATCACCGCCGGTGGGGATTTCCACCCCGCCCCGAGAACTGGTGACATCGACGCTAGCACGGTCGGGGATGTCAGTCGCATTGCGATTCCGGTGAGCGAAATGCGTCGCGGGCATGTCGTCTCGCTCAGCTGTCGCGCGGGGTGGTCGACGGCCGCGACAGTGTGACGAGGACGTCCTCCCCGAGTCGGGTCACCGATCTCGTGCTGAACCGCTGGCCGTCGTCGAGGGTGGTCACGCCCGGGATCTCGACCGAACTGCGACCGGCACCCAGCACCAGCGGGGCGACGTAGGCGTGCACCTCGTCGACGAGGCCCGCCGCGAAGAACGCCCCCAGGATGTGTGGCCCGCCTTCGACCAGCACCCACAGCGCGTCGGGCAGCGCGGCGAGGACGTCGGCGGGGTCGTGGGATTCGACGCGGACCAGCGGCCCGCCGGCCGGATCCCGGAGCCGGGCGTCGGCCGGGATGCCGCGATGACCGAGGACGACGCGAGCGGGTTGGTGCGGATGGAGCGCGCCGTCGGCGGTGCGCGCGGTGAGAGTGGGGTTGTCGGCCAGCGCGGTGCCGGTGCCGATCACCATGGCGTCGATCCGGGCACGCTGTGAGTGCGCGTGTTCGCGGGCCTGGGCACCGGTGATCCACTGACTGGTGCCGTCGGGCGCCGCGATCCGGCCGTCGATTCCCGACGCGATCTTCGCGGTGACATGCGGACGACCGAGACGCTGGCGGGTGAGCCATGGCCGCAGCGGCCCGTCCTCGACGGCGCCGGCGGATACTCCCCCGGTCACCCGGACCCCCGCGGCCCGAAGCGTCTCGGCACCGCCGGCGGCGACGGGATTCGGGTCGCTCACCGCGAACTGGACTTCGGCGATCCCGGCCTCGATGAGTGCCTGCGCGCACGGGCCGGTGCGGCCGGTGTGGTTGCACGGTTCGAGGGTGACGATCGCGGTGCCGCCTCGCGCGGCCTCGCCCGCGGCTCGGAGCGCCATGACCTCGGCGTGCGGCCCGCCGGGGGGTTGGGTCGCGCCGATGCCGGCGACGGTGCCGTCGGCGGCGAGGATGATCGCGCCGACGGGCGGGTTCGGTGAGCTGATCCCCATCGCCTCCCGGGACGCGCTGATGGCGCGTTCCATGGCGGCGGCGATGTCCACCGGGTCAGGCCTGGGTCTGTGCCCGTGCGGCGGCGGCCGACTCGCGGAGTGCGGCGACGGCCTGTCCGGGATCGTCCGCGCCGTAGACAGCAGATCCGGCGACGAAGCAGTCGATGCCGGCCTCGGCGGCCTCCTCGATGGTGTCGGCGTTGATGCCGCCGTCGATCTCGACGAGGAGCCGCAGGTCTTCGGCGTCGATGAACTTCCGGATGGCGCGGGCCTTGTCGAGGACCTCGGGGATGAACTTCTGACCGCCGAAGCCCGGTTCGACGCTCATGATCAGCAAGGTGTCGAAGTCGCGCAGGATCTCCAGGTACGGCTCGAGCGCCGTACCTGGTTTGATCGACAGCCCGGCCTTGGCCCCGGCGGCGCGGATGTCACGGGCGACGCCGATCGGGTTCTCGGTGGCCTCGGCATGGAAGGTGACGTTGTGTGCTCCGGCCTCGGCGTATGGCGGTGCCCACCGCTCCGGGTTCTCGATCATCAGATGGCAGTCGAGCGGGATGTCGGTGGCCTTCAACAGGCTCTCGACGATCGGGAGCCCCAGGGTCAGGTTCGGCACGAAGTGCGCGTCCATCACGTCGACGTGCAACCAGTCGGCGCGGGTCTCCCCCGGCTGCGCCACCGCAGCGGCCTCGGCCGCGAGGTTCGCGAAGTCCGCGGAGAGGATGGACGGGGCGATCATGGGCGCGGTACCGGCGGTGCACATGGTCGACAAGTGTAGGGCGCGGCTTCCGCTACGGACGAAAGCGTGCCGGAGTCTCAGAGACCGTTTGCCGGCCAGCCCGGAGACGGCGGCAATACCGGCCACGGCTCGGGTCCTGTCTCGACCCCGACTCTCGGAAGCTCGGGGTTCGGGGGTAATGCGTTGCACGCGACGATATCGGCGCGGTTCTCTGAACCGACCCCCAAGCGGTCAAAGTATGACACTTTCCAGCTGCCGAACATTGTGGTGGATGGTGTGACCTGAGCGCCGTGCTGATCTACGGGTGGCATCTGCCGTCCAGAGCGCACAAAATCGATCGTGATCGGGAATGACCAACGTTTTCCGATGTTGCGCCACTCAACGCCAGCATCCGATCGTTGTTCGATCGACAGTAGCTCGCTACGGCATATCGTCAACCGAGTTCGGTTAGCTGTGTCCTCGCGCCTAAGGGGAGATAGAAAGAGCGTATTGACTACTCTACTTGTCTGACTGTTGCTCGCCACCAGACGAATTCGCTCATCGGTGTCTGGTGGCGATGCCGCCGCAAAACCGGGATATCCCCATTCCATCGACTGCCCTTCAAAGGCAAGTTCGAATGACTCGGTGTACGCGCGAACAAATGTCCCGTCGGCACTGGCGAGGTTCAGCACATTCGTCGGAATCCAGCGGAACGACATATCCAAGTCAGGCGGTAGACCTTTTCCATGGCGGGCCGACGAACTGCTCGTTGGTTGCTCGGAAGGCGACGGTGTCACACCACAACCAGCAACAAGCAGTGCCGCAACAAGCATCGCCGCGACGGTGACAGCCGGGAGCCACTCCGGCGATCGTCCGACGCCGCCTCTAACGCTTGTAAGCATCTTCCAAGTTTTCGTTGTGGCGATCAGCGAAAAGACTGATGTCGACTTTCATCTTTTGTTGGATGAACGAAGCAGCTTCGCTCTCGTCAGTGACGTTCGCCATCACACCGGTGCGCTTCATCTCGGCGAAATCAGCGTCTTTGTTCCCCATGAACAGATCCCGAAAGCCAGGGTCATCGGCGAGTTCCGGGTGGGTCTCGAAGTATCCCGTGAGGATCTGCACGTACTTCGCGTTGGGATTGATCCCGTCGTCGAACATGTCGTTGCGTAGCTGCTGGATCTCTGGGTCGGTCTTGATCGTGTCCGGATCGGTCGGTAACCCGGACAGATCCAGCTTCACCTGTGGCGCCGCGGTGTCGATGAGCACTTTGACAGCTGGATCTAGACCCGGGACGGCCGTGAGAAGCGCTTTGGCGCTGTCGAACATGGCGCCGGCGACCGCCGCGTCGTGGGCGGCCAGGTGCCTGCCGTCGATTTTTGTTTCCTCGATGTGCGCGTCCAATCCGCCGATCATTGCTCCTTCGAGGCGTCCGGTGACTTCACCGAGCCCGTAGTCGTGCGGGTTCTTTCCGAACTCCTGTTGCATCACATCGACCTGCAAGGCGGTCAAGGAGTTGACGATTCTCCCAGCGGCGGCATCCGAATTCAGTACTTCGAAGGTCGACTTCAAGTCGCTTTCGTCAATTTTCGATACACCGTGCGTATGAAACAGCTCTGGATCTGCGCCTGCCAGGACAGCAGTATGTGAGCCGATCGCCGAGGCCAGCGAGCGAGTGAGCTCAGGGTTGAGTTCACCCAAGGCCATCTTCCGATCTCCGATGTCGATCAGCGCATCTTTGTTGTCGCCGAAGTACTGCGCGAGCGCCGTCGAGATGTTGCCGGCTCGTTCGCTTTCGAGCACTGCCTCCGGGGAGCTGCCTTCAGGGGCGTAGGCAGCACCCGGCATCCAGTCGAACAGCTTGTTGATCCCGTCAGCATGCTTACCCGCGCCGTCTGTCCAGTCGAAGGTCAGGAGGTGTTTGAGCGCTTCCGTGTCCTTGAATGATCGGTCGTTGCCGTCGAGGTCGAACGTCTTCGGCATCGAGTTGTCAGACGGATTGCCGGTTGCCGACATTACCGCGTCGTGGACAGCGATATGGTCCGACCCTGCAACTCCGAGCATTCGGTTCAACAGGGATTCCACGGACGAGTCGGCTATGGTGCCGTCCTGCTTCGAGACGAGACGCTCATTCTCGTCGCCCGCCGCGATTTCACCGGCGCGCGCGATGAGAGCCCTGTCGACATCGCTGCCCAGCTGAACAGATTGCAACCCGTACGAGGCGAGACCCGAGTCCTCTGACCGGTGTTCCAAGACGTCCATGAGGTCGTTGAAGTCGTCAACAGAGCCGAGCCGGGTGACCTCGATCATCCGGCTACCGTCTACGCCAGACGGATCGTTGGAGATGCTCGCCTTCGACGCTGCCGGACCGCTCAGAAGGTCCCGTATCGGCGCCGGGAGTTGGTTCAATCCTCCTGCCACGACTGGCGAATTTGTTCCCAAGACCTCGGCGATCGAATTCGAATCGGTCTGTCTGGTCCGCAAGTTCGGGTTCCCCAACAGATAGACGCCGTCGCCGAGACCTCGTTTCAGGTTCTCTCGCTCTGCGCCGATGTATCTGTCGCCGAACGACTTCAGGGCATCAAGAGATAGCGGCTGTCCTTCGGGTCCACCACCCCAACTCGGTGTGTAGATCGCTTTCAGGTAATCGAACTGCTCCTTCGAAATCTCCGCGAAGTCCCCTCGGGCCAACGCGGCCCGCTGTTCCGCGGTCAGGCTGGTGGCTCGGAAGAACCGATCCCGCTGCTCCTTCGTGGCACTACCACTCATGATGGCCTGGACATCGATGCTCGCCTGGCCCGGCGAGTAGCTCGACGCGAGTGGCGCATTACCTTCGGCATCGCCAAAGGCTGCCGCGAGAACTCTCGCCCCGTTGCGATCGTCCTCGCCCATCTGATCGGCCAGGGATTGCAACAAGAGGGTCGCCGTCTTGGCCTCCTCCGCCCGGGCGGCCTGAGCGTCGAGAATCGAGCGCTCGGTCGCACTTCCCGCCTCCACGCCCGTGAGCTCGGCCGCATAGTCTCGGGTGTCTCGTACCGTCCAATCGTCGCCGACGCTGAACTCGTCCCGTTCCAGTCCGAGCGCTCGGATCAGCGCGGTGGTGCGATTCGGACTGATTGCAGATGACGTATCCCGCAGGACAGTGGCGGCGCGGGTGAGGTCGGACCCCAGTTTGTTGATCTCGGTCCGATCGGAGTCGGTGCGAGTCTCGCAACCGCGTTGGGAGTCCCCCACCCACCCTTTGGAGTCACCCGCTTTCATCGGCGCTTCGGCCATCCTCTGGGTGAGATCCCTCAGGTCATCCACGGCCGCGTCGAGCGCAGTCGCGACCGCATCCAAAGACATCAGGTCCCAGCCGTTGACGACGGAACGCGACGGACGCGACATCAAAACTCGCTGATGGCACGGAAGCCGCTGGCCAGGGACTCCTCGGTATAAGCGACGTCGCCGGCGGCCTGGTAGCAGGTCTGCGACACCTGGTCCATCCTCGCCGCCGCGCGGCCCAGCAGTGAGCGGACGGTGTCGTCTTTCCCGGCGCACGCCGCACCGATGGCCGATGCCGGCATCGCCCCCGACGCATCGTCGAAGGCGGACTTTCCGGTCCACAGAGCCCGTGTCTCCGACGAGCATCGAGCGAGCGCATCGCCCACGCCGGTGATGACACCCAGCTCCTCGACACCGAACCGCTCAGCCATACAAACCCCCGAGTTTGCACCGACAACGACGTGGCGGACCGCCACGACGAACAACCTAGTACAGCATCACCGGACTGCGCGTTCGCCATCCACAATCACGACGCCGCGAGTATCTGGATCAGGCTGGTTTCGACGCCGCTGCGTCCTGGCGGTTGATGCCCGATAGCGGGTGGAGCGACACTGCGGTGTCGTCGCGCGGTCGGGGTGATCACGTCGATGACACGGACGCCGTCCACCATCTTCACGTCGTAGAACCAACCGCGGGCCTCCTTGGCGCGGTTGTGCAGGACGCAGGTTCCATCAGCGTTGACCGCGCTCGTCGGGCCGTGGCGCCGATGCGGTGTGGCGTGGTCGATCTCGACGATCGGTGCACCGCAGTAGGGAGTCCGGCACCGTTGGTCACGCATCCGGATGAACTGGGCGAGAGCGGTTGGGAAAGCTCGTGCCCGTGACTCCATCGCCACCAGCGCGCCATCGGACGGTCTCGCGTACAACTTCCGCATCGTCGAGGCGGTCTCCCCCTCGGGCGACACCGAATCGGCCACCAGCAGCCGCGCGACCGTCGCCGGGATCGGTCCGTATCCGTGGACGTCGGCGGCCGAATCGTCTAGGCCGAACAAGGACCGGTCGGACAGAACGACATTGAGCGCGATCGGTGTCGGCTCTGCGACAGCGCGTCCGGTGACACGTTCGACCAGGGTGTCGGTCATGACCTGTGCATGATTTCGGTCGTCCTGTCCGACCACTGAGTCGGCGTGCTTCTTCAACGCGGCGTACACCGCGATCCCGTCCGCCATCGGCAGCAGCACCGACAGTTGCGTCATCAGATCCGGCGCGGGTCGCACGCTGACGCGGCGGTCCTTCTCGGCCTTCGATTTACGTGCCACCACCGCTTCGGAATTCAGCTCGTACGCGTGGCGCTTGGCCGATGCCTCGATCTCGCGGTCGGACACCCCCACCAGCGCTGCGGGATCGGCGCAGATCCGGCGGTCGATCTCCTCACGCGCTTCACGTGTCAGATAAGCGGTTTCGCGTACCAGGATCGTGGCCCGCCACTCGGTGAGCACACCGGAAGTCAGTGCCGCCATCGTATGGGGCATCTCGTGCGCCAGGGCGCGGGCGAATCCGAGGCACTGGCTTCCCTTTCGGGGCGAGACCTTGCGCGCCAGACCGATCTCGGCGGCGAGTCCGCGACCGCGCCGGCGCTCCGGTACGTTCCGTGCGGCTTCGTCGGCTGCGCGCAACGCGTCGAGATTCGCGGTCTCACGCACCTGGGCCGCCGTGCATGCCGACTTGATCTCCTCGAGAAGAGTGAGCCGATCCACCGACTCCGCCTCCTCGAGACCCACCGGCATTGCCGACAGCCCACCCACGATGGACCGTAGATGCTCGGTAGCCAAGAGGCCAGTTGCGCCCGAAGAGTCCTCGTACATACATTCGATAGTATCTCAAAAGCAGCACTTGGCGATGTACTTTCCACAAGGCCGACGCCAGATTTTCACTTAGCCGTTGAGTTAAGCGATGGGACCTGCAACACTTAGCCTTATGGCACACAGTTCGGTCGCACTCGACGAGATCTTCGGCGCTCTGTCGGATCCGACGCGCCGCGCCGTCGTCGAACGCCTGGGGCGTGGGCCGGCCAGCGTCGGCGAACTCGCCGACCCCTTCCCCATCACCCTGCCGTCGTTCATGAAGCATCTCCGCGTGCTCGAGGACAGCGGGCTCGTCTTGACCAAGAAGGTCGGACGCACGCGGATGTGCACCCTCGACAGGCGCCGTATGCGCCGTCTGTCGACGTGGCTCGAACATCAGCGCACCGTGTGGACCGAACGCACCGACCGTCTCGAAGACTTCGTGACCGACACCGAGGAGACACCATGATCGACCCAGAACTCGACCTGACCCTGCACCGGGTGATCGGTGCTCCGCGACAGCGCATCTGGGAGGCGTGGACCCAGCCGGAGAAATTCGCCAAGTGGTGGACGCCGGCTCCGACCGTCACCCGCGTCGACCGCCTCGAACCCGAACCGGGCGGTGGGCTCGTGACCCGGATGAGCGACGACGGAACCACTTTCGTCCCACACATGGATGCCGTCTTCCTCGTCGTCGATCTCCACGAGCGCCTGGTGTTCACGAATGCCGTCGACAGTTCGTGGCGCCCTGCCGAGCCGGCTCCGGTCCCCATGACCGCCGAGATCTCTCTGGCCGAGCACGCAGACGGAACCGAGTACAGCGTCGTCGTGCGCCATCGGAGTCCGTCCGATCGTGACCGCCATGAGGAGCTCGGGTTCTACGACGGCTGGGGTTCGGTCACCGCTGCGCTCGCCACCCTCGTGCAAAGCAGAACGTCCTGACCCGGAACTAGTCCCGCGTCAACGCCGCCAGGAACATGGCGTCGGTGCCGTGGACATGCGGCCAGAGTTGAACGTGGGGTCCGTCGCCCAACAGGTCCGGGCCGAGCTTGCCCACCGTCACCAACGGGCGGGCGTCGAGTTGGCGCACACCGTCCGTCGACGCCAGGACGTCGGCCACCACCGCCGTCGTCTCGGCCGGGTGCGGCGAACATGTCGAATAGACCACGATGCCACCGGGTTTCACGAGACGCAGCGCTTCGGCGAGGAGCTCCTTCTGCAGGACGACGAGTTCGTCGACGTCGGCATTGGTCCGGCGCCAGCGGGATTCGGGTCGTCGGCGAAGCGAGCCCAGGCCCGAGCACGGAGCGTCGAGCAGGATGCGGTCGCAACCGGGGTCGAGCCCACTCGACCGGGCGTCGGCGACATGGATGCTGACCGGGAGGTCGGAGACGACCTTGCGGATCAGGCCGGCGCGATGCTCGGACACCTCGACCGCATCGAGTCGGGCACCGTCGATCTCGGCGAGCGAACCGATCAATGCGGCCTTCCCGCCGGGGCCGGCGCACATGTCGAGCCACCGCCCACCGTCGTCGGCGACCTCGGCCACGGTCACCGCACGGGCGATCAGCTGACTGCCCTCGTCCTGGACACCCGCGTACCCCTCACGGATCGCGGCGACGTCGCCGGGATCGCCGCCCGGGAGGTACACGCAGTACGGGGAGTAGTCGCCGACCTCGCCCTCGCTGGTGAGAGCGAGTTCTTCGGCGGTGATGAGCCCGGGACGCGCCACGAGGTGGACCGGCGGTCGCTCGTCATCGGCGGCCAGCGCCGCCTGCAGTTGTCCCGCCGAGCCTCCGAGCGCATCTCGGAACACCTCCGCGATCCACCGCGGATGCGCGTACTGGAAGGCGAGGTAGCCGACGAGATCGGCCGCGGGCGAGGGGGCGAGCTCCTCCACCCACATGTCCTCGTCCTTCTGCGACACTTTGCGCAGCACCGCATTCACGAAACCGGATGGTCCCATCCCGTTTTCGGCGCGCACCAGGTCGACCGACGTGGACACCGCCGCGTGCGCACCGACCCTGGTCCGCAACAACTGATAGGTGCCCAGGCGCAGGACGTCGAGAACCGTGCCGTCGATGTCGGCGACCGGCCGTTTCGCGGCGGAGGAGATCACCGCGTCGAGTAGACCCTGGGCCCGCGCGGCCCCGTAGGCCAGCTCGGTGGCGAAGGCAGCGTCTCGTCCCTCGATCTTCCTGTCGCGCAGCATCTTCGGCAGGACGAGGTTGGCATACGCGTCGCGTTCGCGCACCGCGCGGAGCGTGTCGCGGGCGGCCACGCGCGCGGGATCGAGGTCCTTCTGCCGGAACTTGCCGCTCATCCCAGGACCGTCCCGTCGGTCAGGCGCGCGCCACGAGCCCAGTCGGCGGCGGGCATGGGCTTCTTCCCCGGCGGCTGTACGGTGCCGAGTTTCACCGGCTGCGAACCGGTTCCAACGAACACCGCCTTCTTCGTGACGGCGAGTGCACCGGGCGCCAGGCCGCCGTCCCGCACCGCATCGGGCAGACCGGGAGCGTCGGTCGACGCGACCGACACCGGCCCGACCTTGATCCGCGCGTCGTCGAGGCTCGTCCACGGTCCGGGTGCGGGCGTGTAGGCGCGAATCAGGCGATCGATGATGTGTGCCGGCAGTTCCCAGCGGATCCGCGCGTCTTCGACCTCGACCTTAGGCGCGTGGCTCACCCCCGTGGTGGGCTGCGGTTCGGGGGCGAGTTCGCCGGCCTCGAGGCCGTCGAGCGTGGACAGCAACAGTCCCGACCCGGCATCGGCGAGACGCCCGAGTAGATCACCGCTGGTGTCGGTGGGTCGGATGGTCTCGGTCAGCACCCCGAAGACCGGACCGGTGTCAAGACCCTTCTCGAGCCGGAACGTGCTGGCCCCGGTCACCTCGTCGCCGGCGGCGATCGCGGCCTGGACCGGAGCGGCACCGCGCCAGGCGGGCAGCACCGAGAAGTGCAGATTGATCCAACCGTGGCGCGGCAGGTCCAGCAGTCCGGGCGGTACGAGCCCGCCGTAGGCCACGACGGCACCGCAGTCGGGAGCCCAGCGCCGGAGCACGTCGTCGACCTCCGGCTCCGACAACCGGCGCGGGGTGATCACCTCGAGCGCATGCTCGTCGGCGAGTTGCCCGACGGGTGACCGCATCACCTTGCGGCCGCGGCCTGACACGGCGTCGGGCCGGGTGATGACCCCGACCACCTCATGCGAGGGCGAGTCGATGAGGGCCTGCAACGACGGCACGGCGACCTCGGGGGTACCGGCGAAAACGATGCGCATTCATCCGATCGTAGGCGGGTCGATCTGCACCCGGATCGGCCCGGTCTGTCGATGTGTGTTGCGGCGCACCTGTCCCGCGACGAGCGCCTCGGCGAGGAGCCGTCCGTGCTTGCGCGGCAACCGCACCAGGATGCGATCCATCTCGTCGTCCGCGGCGGCCTCCCACTCGGCACTGCCGGCCGGGGGGCGGACGCCGGGCGGCAACGGCACCGGGCCGAGAACATCGGCATCGGAGGGTAACTCGAGGTGCTCGACGAAGTCGGTGATCACCCCGGTCGGCCCGTCGACCGACGCCATCGTCACCGCCGGGGGGAATCCGAGTTCCACGCGTTCCTGCAACTGGATCGACGCGAAACCCACCGGGTCCCAACGGATCAGGGCCTGCACGGGTGCGAGCGCCGAGTCGGCGACGATGACCACTCGCCCACCGTCACCGTGCGGGGTCACCATCGCGGCGAGCGCCATCCACCGCCGGACCGCATGCTCCTCGGCACGCAGGTCGGCCCGGTCGAGCTGGGCCCAGGTGTCGACGACGATCGCGGCGCCGTACCCGCCCGGGGCCACCGGCTCCGCGCCAGGCGTCGCGACGACGAGCCGTGCGCCGGGTTCGATCTCGTCGAGGATCGTGTTGCCGCCGCTGGTCAGCACCGGCACGCCGGCGAAAGCACGCCCCAGCTCCTCGGCGGTCCGGCGCGCACCGGTCACCGTCGCGCGCACCGAGGTGTTGCCGCACTCCGGGCAACGGAAGGACCGTTCGGGCCGTCCGCACCATCGGCAGCTCAACCGTTGGTCGGCATCGAGCTGCAGCGGTCCGTGACAGGCCCGGCACCGCGCGTGTTCGCGGCAGCGGGTGCATGCGAGCGACGGCACGTAACCCCGGCGCGGGACGCTGAAGATCACCGGACGATCGGCGGCGAACGCCGACCGCGCCGCGTCGAACGCGACTTCGGGGATGCGCGCCGACCGGGCCATGGGGTCGCGTGCGATCTGCCGGTCGTCGTCGGAGATCGCCTGGACACGGGGGCTGCGGGTGCGGACCGTCGTGCGGTCGGCGACGAGGTCGTGCGCCCAGCCCGAGACCACCAGCGCCTGCGCCTCGGCGGTCCGGGCGAACCCGCCGAGCAGCAGGCCGCACCGCTCGTGGTGCGACCGCAGCACCGCCACCTCGCGGGGATGCGGGTAGGGCGCCCGTGGGTCGGCCATGCTGTCGTCGCCGTCATCCCACACGACGACCAGGCCCAGGTCCTTGACCGGCGCGAACACCGCGCTTCGGGTACCGATCACCAGCTGCGCGGCACCGCGGCGCACGGCCAGCCATCGGCGGTAGCGCGCGGTGGGTCCGAGTCCGGCGGACAGCGCGACCCCACGGTCGCCGATCAACGGCTCACACTCGGCCCACACCCGATCGAGATCACGCTGATCGGGAACGACGAGGATGCACCCGCGTCCCCCTGCGAGGGTCGCCGCGGCGAGTTCGGCGAGACGGCGCGGCCAGTCCTCCCCCGGTAGGGCCTGCCAGACGGCCCGCGGATGACTGTCGGCCAGGTTCTCCACGTAGGAGTCGGCCAGGGCATACCGATGCCAGTCGGCGAGGTCGGGCGATTCGACGACAGCGGCCGGGTCGGGCGTCGTCTCCTTCTCGGTGCGCGCATGCCGCGGCGGTATGGCCAGGCGCACGACGTCGCCCATCGTGCCCGCGTACCGATCGGCCACCGCACGGCACAGCGTCGCCAGCTGCGGGGTCAGTACCGGCTCGGCGGACACGACCCGGTCGAGCCAGCCCAGCTTGCCGGGATGATCGCTCTTCTCGATGCGCTCGAGGAGGTAGCCGTCGACGAGCCGACCCGAGAATCGCACGCGGACACGAACACCGGGCTGCGCGTCCTCGTCCTGGTCGACGTCGATCAGGTAATCGAAGGGACGGTCGAGGTGAGCGAGCCCCAGAACAGGAAGAACACGGGCCACCGGCAGCTCGGCGGCCGGGACCCGTGCTCCTTTGGGTGTCAGTGAGAGTACTTCCGCAGAGGGTCTACAGACCCGCGGCGGCCCGCAGCTTCTCCGCGCGGTCGGTCCGCTCCCACGGCAGGTCGACGTCGGTGCGACCGAAGTGGCCGTACGCGGCGGTCGGTGCGTAGATCGGGCGCAGCAGGTCGAGGTCGCGGATGATCGCGAGCGGACGCAGGTCGAAGTTCTCGGTGATGACCCGCTCGATGACAGTCGGATCGACGTTCTCGGTGCCGAACGTCTCGACGAACAGGCCGACCGGTGCGGCCTTGCCGATCGCGTAGGCGACCTGGACCTCGATGCGGTTCGCCAGTCCCGCGGCCACGGCGTTCTTGGCCACCCAGCGCATCGCGTAGGCCGCGCTGCGGTCGACCTTCGACGGGTCCTTGCCGGAGAACGCGCCGCCGCCGTGACGGGCCATGCCGCCGTAGGTGTCGACGATGATCTTGCGGCCGGTCAGGCCGGCGTCACCCATCGGGCCGCCGAGGACGAACTTGCCGGTCGGGTTGACCAGCAGACGGTAGTCGGTGGTGTCGAGGGTCGGCAGATCGATCTCGGCGAGCACCGCGTCGACGACCTGCTTCTTGATGTCCGGCGCGAGGAGATTGTCGAGGTCGATGTCGGCGGCATGCTGCGTCGACAGGACCACGGTGTCGAGGCGGACCGGGGTGTCACCGTCGTATTCGATGGTGACCTGCGTCTTGCCGTCGGGGCGCAGGTACGGGAGCGTGCCGTTCTTGCGCACCTCGGTGAGGCGCCGCGACAGGCGGTGGGCCAGCGCGATGGGAACCGGCATGAGTTCCGGGGTCTCGTTTGTGGCGTAGCCGAACATGAGGCCCTGATCGCCGGCACCCTGGCTGTCGATCTCGTCCTCCGAGATGCCGCTGCGGCTCTCGTGCGAGTTGAAGACGCCACCCGCGATGTCCGGGGACTGCGCACCGATGGCGACGTTCACGCCGCACGATGCGCCGTCGAAGCCCTTCGTCGACGAGTCGTACCCGATCTCCAGGACCTTGTCGCGAACGATCTTGGGGATGTCGGCGTAGGCGGTGGTCGTGACCTCGCCAGCGACGTGCACCTGTCCGGTGGTCACGAGGGTCTCGACCGCGACACGCGCCTTCGGATCGTCGGTGAGGATGGCGTCGAGAATCGAGTCGCTGATCGCGTCACAGATCTTGTCGGGGTGTCCCTCGGTGACGGATTCGCTCGTGAACAGGCGTGACGAGGTGGTCATCAGATCCTCTCGAGATCTACGCGCGTCGATGGTCGCCGCGCCGCTGGCGGTGTCGGCCAGTCCGACTGGCCGGGGATGTTTCCAACCTAATCGGTCGGTCGAGCTCCTCGACCATCAGGCACCAGTTGCCGCACTTCGTCAAGTATCCGACTCGACATGAGTGTTTTCGACCCGAAGGGCAAGGCGGTCTCGTCGCCGTTGGCGGCGAGCAACCAGCCGGTGTTGTCCTCGGTCCCGAAGGCCTTGCCGTCGCCGACGGCGTTGACGACGAGGAGGTCGCAGCCCTTGCGGGCGAGCTTGGCGCGGCCGTGGTCGAGGACACCGCCGGTCTCGTCGCCGGTCTCGGCGGCGAACCCGACGATCACGGTGTCAGCGGGAATACGGCCCTCGTCGCGTGCGGTGACGAGTCCGCGCAGGATGTCGGGATTGGTGGTGAGCTGGATCGGCGCCGGCCCCTCGTCGCCCTTCTTGATCTTCGACTCGGCGACCGCGACCGGTCGGAAGTCGGCGACCGCGGCCGCCATGATCACGACGTCGGCGTCGGCGGCGCGCTTGGTCATCTCGTCGGCGAGTTGCTCGGCGGTCGAGATCCGCACGATGGTGACCCCGGCCGGGTCTCCCGGGTCGGCAGTGGACCCGGCGACGACGGTGACGCTCGCCCCGCGTTGGGCTGCGGCTCGGGCCAGTGCGAAGCCCTGCTTGCCGGAGCTGTGGTTGCCGAGATAACGGACCGGGTCGAGCGGCTCCCGGGTACCGCCGGCGCTGATCAGCACGCGGACACCGGTGAGGTCGTACGGCAGCGCGTCGGGCCGGTCGAGGAGCAGTTCGCCGACAAGGGCGATCTCCTGCGGGTCGGGTAGGCGGCCGCGGCCGGAGTCGGTACCCGTCAGACGGCCCGACGCCGGGGTCATGACGACCGAGCCATGGGACCGTAGCGTCGCCACATTGGCCTGGGTGGCGGGGTGCTCCCACATCTCGGTGTGCATCGCCGGGACGAAGAGCACGGGACATCGAACGGTCAGCAGCGACGCGGTCAGCAGATCATCGGCGCGTCCCTGGGCGGCACGGGCCATGAGATCGGCGGTGGCCGGGGCGATGACCACGAGGTCGGCACCCTGCCCGAGCCGAACATGCGCGACCTCGTCGACGTCGTCGAACACGGTCGTGGAGACGGGGTTACCGCTCAGCGCCTCGAAGGTCGCCTTGCCGACGAACTCCAGCGCCGCCAGGGTCGGCACGACGCGGACGTCGTGGCCGGACTCGGTGAAATGCCGGATCACCGAGCAGACCTTGTAGGCCGCGATCCCTCCGCCGACGCCGATCAGGACGCGGCGCCGTGTTCCGGTCGGGTTGGTCATCACCGACGACGACTATTCGCCCTCGGTGTGCTCGAGCAGGTCGGAGTGGATCTCGCGCATCGCGATCGACAGCGGCTTCTCCTGGAGGCCGGGCTCGACCAGCGGGCCGACGTACTCGAGGATGCCGTCGCCGAGCTGGTTGTAGTAGTCGTTGATCTGGCGCGCGCGCTTCGCTGCGTAGATGACGAGTGCGTACTTCGACGACGCGCGGTCGAGGAGATCATCGATCGGCGGATTGGTGATCCCCAGCGGCGTGTCGTAGGCCGGTGCGTCGGCGATCTCGGTGATGTCGAAATTGGTCGGGGTGCTCACACGAACTCCTGCGTCGAGGTCTGGGTGTCGGAAAGGGCCGGTCAGGTCGCGGATGCGGCCGGCTGTTCAGGTCCGACCAGCAAGGATACCAACTCATCGACGGCGCGGTCGACTTCGCTGTTCACGATGACGTGGTCGAACTCGTCCTGCGCGGCCATCTCGGTGCGCGCGGTGGCCAGTCGGCGCTCGATCGCCTCGGGCGTCTCGGTGGCCCGCCCGGTCAGGCGGGAGACAAGTTCGTCCCAGCTGGGCGGCGCGAGAAAGACGGTGATCGCCTCGGGGAGCCGGGCCACCACGTTGCGCGCACCGACCAGGTCGACCTCGACCAGAACCGGTTTACCGGCTTCCAGCGCGGCGAGCACGGGGGCGATGGGGGTGCCCGAACGCTGCAGCCCGCCGTGGATCTCGGCCCATTCCAGGAGTTCGTCGGCGGCGATCATCTTGTCGAAGTCGCCCGCGGACACGAAGTGGTAATCGCGGCCGTCGACCTCGCCGGGCCGTGGGTCCCGGGTCGTCGCCGAGACGCTGAAGTAGACATCGGGCACCGCGGCGCAGACCTTCGCGACCACGGTGGACTTGCCGACGGCCGAGGGGCCGACCAAAACGATCAGTCGACCCCTCGTGCGTCCGGTTCCCTCGTGGTCCGGGCGGTGGTTCACCGCCACGTCCACGGGTTCGTTCCGCTGCCGTATCCGGTTCGGTTGCTCACGCTCAGGAGCTGAACTTCTCGAGCAGAGCCTTGCGCTGACGGTCGCCGAGACCGCGCAGGCGGCGGGTCGGGGCGATCTCGAGCTCGGTCATGATCTCCTGCGCCTTGACCTTGCCGACCTTGGGCAGGGCCTCGAGCAGGGCCGAGACCTTCATCTTGCCCAGGATCTCGTCGTTCTCGGCATCCTTGAGCACCTGCTGGAGATCGGTGCCACCGCGCTTGAGGCGCTCCTTGAGCTCCGCGCGGACGCGACGAGCGGCAGCTGCCTTCTCCAACGCAGCGGCGCGCTGCTCATCGGTCAACTGGGGAAGGGCCACGGGGTTCCTCCGTCTTTCGTTCTCGAGTGGGACTGCATCGTTCGCCCGGGGGCGTCCGAGGCTCTGTTGCCGTGCGACCGCGGCTGGATCGCCATCGCCGGCCTGTCAGCCGGGTCTGCACCCGGCCGACGCCATCAAAATGTTGGCGGCGAATGCGACCGTACCCACGTGAGCAGGCATTTGCGAGTGCGACCCCCCGTTTTGGGGGCGTTTTCTCATGTTGTAGGGCCTCGTGTGCGTTCACGGGAGCACAGCACCGATTCAGTGCCTCCCCCATCACGCTGACTACGTATTTCTCGGAATTTTCGCAGGTCAGCGCTACATCAGGCGACAACCTGGTCGATAGCAAAGCGAACGACCTCCCGCCCGGACGTCCCTCGACTGAGACGCGTGTGACACCAGTGATGTGACCGGAAATTCTGGGATTGGACCGAGGCACCGCGCGTGTCGCGGGCGGCCTACCGACGTCCCTGGGGACAGCTGCCCGCCGTCGTCGGTGCACGCGGCTAGCATGATCTGACTTTCGGGGAAGTAGCTGATCGGGGGCGGTTGATGAAGGTGGTTCCGGCGCGGGTGCGCGAACTGGGCGAGAAGATGCGTGCGGCTGACGGGACGGTACGCAGACTCGCGCCGCTCGACGGCGGGGTCGACGCGTCCAGTGGTGCTGGGGGCAACAAGCTCGCCGCGAACCTGAGGGATGCGGCGAAAGCTCTGAACAAGGTGGTGGACCACCATGCCGACAGGTACCGGGGTTATGCCGACCTGTGCATGCGCGCCGCGGAGTCCTACGAGAACTCCGACCGCCATGGAGCAGCCGGGATCGAGTCCACTGCCGCCGTACCGGCGACGCCGGGAGGCTGAGCGGTGTCGGATGAATTCGCGTACACCGTCGAGAAGGTGCTGGCGTGGGACTTCGGCAGCGCGAAGACGGTCAGTGGCCGGTTGACGTCGAAGTCCGCCGACTTGAGGGGTACGGCCAGAGCAGCCGCCACGACCTTCGACGGCTCACTGGAGTACTGGCGCAGTGACGGCGGACGGGACGCCCGAGAGTCGTCGAACGCGCACGCGGACGCGGCCGATCGCAGTGCCACCGTGATCGAGTCGCTGGCAAGCAAGTTCGATTCCCTTCTGGCCTCGATGGAAGGCGAGATCGCGAACGTGAGGTCGAAGAAGGCCGAGGCACTCGGCTCGGAATTCGAACTCGCCGTCGCCGGTGACGGGGAGGTCTACTCGACGAAGTCGAACCTCGAATGGCTGAAGACCTGGAAGTTGGCCTACCAGGTCAAGATCGTGCAGAAGGAGTCGCTGGAGAGCTACCTCACCAAAGAGATCCGCGGTTCTCTGCGGCGCATCGAAGAGCTCGACAAGGTCGGGTCCGAAGGGCTGCGACGGATGCTCGAGAAACTCCCCGACTCCGTGAAAGCAGGAGCGGCGGGTCACCACGCCGATCCCCGGCTCGCCGAGATCCTCCGCGAGTATCAGGTCGACGCGTCCACGGGCGGAGCACGCCTATGGCCCTCGGGCGACCTGCTCGACACGATCCGCAAATTCGATCCCACGTTCAAGCCCACCCTCATGACGCCCGAGGAAGTCACCATGCTCGCCGAGATGGGGGCGGTACCGGTGACCGGCTGGCGAGCGGTCTACGACTTCTTCCAGATCCAGTCGAAGGCGGATGCCGTTGCCACCGCACGGCATCCGAACGCCAAGGGTGAGAAGAACTCGCTGGCGGATGGTCACGGCGACGCGTTCCGCCATGCGTACTGGAACGCGCTCATGACAGAGCGATTCGGCGAGGAATGGACCGAGAGATTCGCCACGGCTCACGAGGGTTTGGGCGGCAACCCTGCCCATCGAGAGGCGATGGATCTCTTCAACAACGAGGTCGGACGGAGGGTCGCCACCGAGCATGAGGGCGCCACTCCTGACGAACTCGCAGCCCTGGTGGACCAGGCCGTCACCGAGGGCCGCACCCTTGTCCTCGACAAAGACGGAGAAATCGAGTGGAGCGACGAAATCGCGAAGCACGGCACCGGAATCGCGATGAAGACCGACATCCCACTCCAGGCCCCCGGCCGATGAACGCGCCGGGCCCGCGCTCCTGCCGCCGCGTTCGTCAGGTCGCTGCGTGGACTGTCATCGGATTCTTGGCGATGTCGGTAGCCGGCTGCTTGCCGTTGCCGAGGCCTGACGACGAACCGGGCCAGGAGTGCACCCGCCAGTTCCATCTGTGGAGTGACGAACAACCACTCGGCCCGACTGCCGACTTCCTGGCAGTGGCCGAGAAATTGGCCGCAACCCCAGGCGCCACGACGAGTCTCGACGAGATCGCGCGGCAGGCGGGGTGGTCGGGGGGACCTTGGGACCGCGTTGTCGTTGTTGCCGGTGGTACCAGCAGTGCCGACCTGAACGAGCTGGCAGGTACGACCGGGGTTTGTTTTGACGGCTTCGGCAGCAGTGATCCGGATTCCGGTTTCGACGGTCACTACGTGTTCTTCGACGGACCACACCCAAGGCAGGCTGCCGGAGCAGGCTCGTGCCCTGTAATCGACACCGACGGGCACCCGTTGGTTCGGCGCGACGACCCGCTCGTCTCTGACACGACCCTGGAAATGCCTGTGCTCAGACCAGTTCCGGCCGAGACACCGTGAGTCCGGCTACCGGATCCGAGTTCGACCAGCGAAAGACTGGGCGCCGAGACGCTTCAGGACACCTCAGCCCAGCGCGGCCTCGACCTCGTCCCGGGTGCGGACGAAAGCGTCGCGCAGGGCGGTGGCATCGGGCCCGGCTCGGAGCACGCCGCGGGAACTGGCGGGCAGCACCCAGGCCGGGTCGGCCCCGTCGAACACGATCGGCAGGTCGGCGGCCGTCGCACCCTGGGCACCCAACCCGGGGGCCAGGATCGGGCCGCGGAGGCCGGCGAGATCGAGCCCGTGCTCACGTGTCGCCCCGACGACCAGACCGACGGTCGCGGTCCCGTCCGTGTTCTCGGCGGCCGCGGCGTCGACGATCGATTGCGCGACCGTCCGCTCCCCCACCTGTGCCCGCTGGAGCTCGCCACCCTCCGGGTTCGACGTCCGCGCCAGCACGAAGACACCGCGCTCCCCGGGCCGCGCGAGATCCACTGCGGGGCGCAGGGATTCGTACCCCAGGTAGGGAGACGCGGTGACCGAGTCGGCGCACAGCGGCGACGACTCGGACAACCAGGCCTGCGCGTAGGCGGCCATCGTCGAACCGATGTCACCGCGCTTGGCGTCGGCGATGACGAGGGCGCCCGCCTCGCGGCAGCCCGCGATGACGCGTTCCAGTACCGCGAACCCCGCGGACCCGAACGGCTCGAAGAAGGCGACCTGAGGCTTGATGACGGCTGCCACCGGACCCAGTGCCTCGACGCAGATGTCGGCGAACGCCGACAGCCCGTCGATGTCCACCGACAGGCCCCACTCCTCGAGCAATGCGGCGTGGGGATCGATCCCGGCGCACAGACGCCCGCGCTCGGCGACCGCCCGCGTGTAGCGGCCGCCGAACCCGGACGCGTCCGTCACGAGCGGCCGGCCAGGTCGGCGTGCCGGTTCTGTAGTGACCGCACCCCGATGTCGCCGGTCAACGCGGCCTCGATGCCCTGCACGGCGGCCGAGGCACCCTGCACCGTGGTGATACACGGGATGTTCACCGACACCGCGGCGCTCCGGATCTCGTAGCCGTCGACACGGGGCCCCGAGTTGCCGTACGGGGTGTTGATCACCATCGTCACCTCGCCGGCTCGGATGATGTCAACGATCGTGCGCTGCCCCTCGGCGGCCTCGAAGTGCTTGCGCACTGTCTCGCACCTGATCCCGTTACGGCGCAACACATCCGCGGTTCCCTCGGTGGCCAGGATGTCGAACCCCAGGTCGGCGAGGTGCTTCACCGGGAAGATCAGCGCCCGCTTGTCCTTGTTGGCCACCGACACGAAGATCTTGCCGCTGGTCGGGAGCGAGCCGTAGGCGGCGGTCTGCGACTTGGCGAATGCGCGACCGAAGTCGGCGTCGATGCCCATGACCTCACCGGTCGACTTCATTTCCGGGCTCAACAGGTTGTCGACCCCGCTGCCGTCATGGCGACGGAACCGGTTGAACGGCAGCACAGCTTCCTTCACCGAGATCGGCGCCGTCGCCGGAGCCTCGCCGCCGTCGCCGGTGGCGGGCAGGATGCCCTGCTCCCGCAGATCGGCGATCGACGCACCGAGCATGACGCGCGCACACGCCTTGGCGAGTGGCACCGCGGTGGCCTTGGAGACGAACGGGACCGTCCGGCTCGCACGCGGGTTGGCCTCGAGCACGTAGAGGATGTCGTCTTTGAGTGCGTACTGGACGTTGAGCAGACCCTTGACGCCGATGCCCTTGGCGAGCGCCTCGGTCGAGGTCCGCACCATCTCGAGGTCGGCTCGGCCGAGAGTGACCGGCGGCAACGCGCACGCCGAGTCACCGGAGTGGATTCCGGCCTCTTCGATGTGCTCCATCACGCCGCCGATGTAGACCTCGTCGCCGTCGCAGAGGGCGTCGACGTCGATCTCGACCGCGTCTTCGAGGAACCGGTCGACCAGTACCGGATGATCCGGGGTCAGCTCGGTCGCGCGAGAGATGTAGTCCTCCAGGGACTTCTCGTCGTAGACGATCTCCATGCCGCGTCCACCGAGGACATACGACGGCCGGACGAGCACCGGGTACCCGATCCGGGCGGCGGTGTCGCGGGCCTCGTCGAAGCTCGTCGCGGTACCGAACGCGGGGGCCGGGAGCCCCGCCTCGGTCAGCACCTTGCCGAACTCGCCGCGATCCTCCGCGAGGTCGATGGCCGCCGGGCTGGTGCCGACGATCGGCACCCCGGCCTCCTCCAGACGGTGCGCGAGACCGAGCGGCGTCTGGCCACCGAGCTGGACGATCACACCCTCGACGGTGCCCGACTGCGATTCGGCGTGGTAGACCTCGAGCACGTCCTCGAAGGTCAGCGGCTCGAAGTACAGGCGGTCGGCGGTGTCGTAGTCGGTGGACACCGTCTCCGGGTTGCAGTTGACCATGACGGTCTCGTACCCGGCGTCCGACAGGGTCAGCGCGGCGTGCACACACGAGTAGTCGAACTCGATGCCCTGACCGATGCGGTTGGGGCCCGAACCGAGGATCAGGACCTTCGGGCGCTCCGTCTGGGGCGCGATCTCACTGGTCGCCCCGGGGTCGAGTTCGTAGCTCGAGTAGTGGTACGGCGTCTTCGCCTCGAACTCGGCCGCGCAGGTGTCGACGGTCTTGTAGACCGGCCGTACGCCGAGCCCGATCCGGTGGGCGCGAACGGCTGCCTCGTCGGCGAAATCTGAACGCAGAGCGGCGATCTGACGGTCGGAGAAGCCGGTGGACTTGGCCTCGCGCAGCAACGGCTCGTCCAGTGTGTCGGCGTCGCGGATCTCCGCTCCGAGCGCGGCGATGCCGGCGATCTCGGCGAGGAACCAGGGATCGATCGCGGTGGCCTCGTAGAGGTCCTCGATCGTCGCGCCGGCCTCGAAGGCGAGCATCAGCTTGTACAACCGGCCGTCGCGCGGGGTCTTGATGTCCTCGAGCAGTGCGGGCAGGTCGACGGTCGCCGGGTCGGGACGGTTGGGCTCGGCCCAGAAGCCGCCGGCCTTCGTCTCCAGCGACCGCATGACCTTGCCGAGTGCTTCGGCGAAGCTGCGACCGAGGCTCATGGCCTCGCCCACCGACTTCATCGTGGTGGTGAGGGTGTCGTCAGCGCCCGGGAACTTCTCGAACGCGAACCGCGGAGCCTTCACCACGACGTAGTCGAGCGTCGGCTCGAAGCAGGCCGGCGTCTCCTTGGTGATGTCGTTGACGATCTCGTCGAGGCTGTACCCGATGGCGAGCTTCGCGGCGATCTTGGCGATCGGGAAGCCGGTGGCCTTCGACGCGAGCGCCGACGACCGCGACACCCGCGGGTTCATCTCGATGACGACGAGGCGGCCGTCGCGCGGGTCCTGGGCGAACTGGATGTTGCAGCCACCGGTGTCGACGCCGACCTCGCGCAGGATGTCGATGGAGAGGTCGCGCATGATCTGGTACTCGCGGTCGGTGAGCGTCATCGCCGGGGCGACGGTCACCGAGTCGCCGGTGTGGACACCGACCGGGTCGAGGTTCTCGATCGAGCAGACGACCACCACGTTGTCGCGGTTGTCGCGCATGAGCTCGAGCTCGTACTCCTTCCACCCGAGGATCGACTCCTCGATGAGGACGTTCGCCGTCGGGGAGGCGGCGAGACCGCCGCCGGCGATCCGGTCGAGGTCCTCGTCGTCGTAGGCCATGCCCGAGCCGAGACCGCCCATGGTGAACGACGGCCGGACGACGACCGGGAACCCGAGTTCGGCGACGGTGTCCCGCACCTCGTCCATGGTGTGGCAGACGCGGGACCGCGCGCTCTCCCCGCCGACCTTCTCGACGATGTCCTTGAACATCTGCCGGTCTTCGCCGCGCTGGATGGCATCGAAGTCGGCGCCGATCAGCTCGATGCCGTACTTCTCCAGCGAGCCGCGATCGTGCAGCGCGACCGCGGTGTTCAGCGCGGTCTGGCCGCCGAGGGTCGCCAGCACGGCATCGATGGGATGCCCGGCGTCGCGCTCGGCCTCGATGACCTTCTCCACGTACTCGGCCGTGATCGGCTCGATGTAGGTGGCGTCGGCGAACTCCGGATCGGTCATGATCGTGGCCGGGTTGGAGTTCACCAGGCTGACCCGCAGGCCCTCGGCCTTGAGGACCCGGCAGGCCTGCGTGCCGGAGTAGTCGAACTCGCAGGCCTGACCGATGACGATCGGCCCGGACCCGATGACCAGGACGTGGTTGATGTCTTCGCGGCGCGGCATCAGGCACTCGCTCCTTGGGACTTGTCCCCTTCGAGCAGGGTGACGAACTTGTCGAACAGGTAGGCGGCGTCGTGGGGACCGGCGGCCGCCTCGGGGTGGTACTGCACCGAGTAGGCGCGGCCGGAGAGCAGCTCGACGCCCTCCACGGTGCCGTCGTTGGCGCAGACATGGCTGACCCGGGCGCGGCCGAAGTCGGAGTCGAACTCTTCGCCCGCTTCGCCTTCGAGCGCGAAGCCGTGGTTCTGCGAGGTGATCGAGACCTTGCCGGTGGCGTGGTCGACGACCGGGATGTTGATGCCCCGGTGTCCGAACTTCATCTTGTAGGTCGACCGGCCGAGCGCGCGGCCCAGGATCTGGTTGCCGAAGCAGATGCCGAACATCGGGATGTCCTGGCCGAGCACCCCGCGCGTGAGTTCGACGATGTCGTCGGCCGTGGCCGGGTCGCCGGGACCGTTCGAGAGGAACACCCCGTCGGGCTTGAGGTCGGCGATGGCGTCGAGCGCGACGGTCGCGGGCAGCACGTGGGTGCGGACGCCGCGTTCGGCGAACATCCGCGGCGTGTTGGTCTTGATCCCCAGGTCGATGGCGGCCACCGTGAACCGGTGCTGGTCGAGGGGTTCGACCACGTAACCGCTGTCGGTGGTGACCTCATCGGCCAGCCGGGCACCCTTCATGTCCGGCTGGTTGCGCACGCGGGCGACCAGTTCGTCGGTGTCGGCGAGCGCCGGGCCGGAGAAGATACCGGCCTTCATCGACCCGTGGTCGCGGAGGATGCGCACCACGGTGCGGGTGTCGATACCGCCGATCCCGACGATGCCCTGACGGTCCAGTTCCTCGTCGAGGGAGGTCGTCGCACGCCAGTTGGACACTCGTCGGGTGGGGTTGCGAACCGCATACCCCGCGACCCAGATCTTGCCCGAGTCACCGTCGACCCCGGTGCTCCCGGCGCTGCCCGTGCTCTCGCCGTCCTCGGTGTTCCAGCCGGTGTTGCCGATCTGCGGCGCCGTGGCGACCACGATCTGCCGGTGGTAGCTCGGATCGGTCAGGGTTTCCTGATAGCCGGTCATCGCGGTGCAGAACACCGCCTCGCCAAGGGTCTCGCCGACTGCGCCGAAGCTCCGGCCGGTGAACACCTGGCCGTTCTCCAGCACCAAGACCGCTGTGTTCATTCCTGTGCCCCTTGTCCCTGTGGCCCGTGTCCACTGTCATGCGTCCCGGCGAAGGCGCTCACCCAGCCGGGGTAGATCGTTTTGTCGTCGGCGCGCACCCCGGAGTCGATCTCGGTGCCGCTGGGCAGGACCCAGCGGATGGCGAGGACGCCGTCGGCGGTCATCACCTTGCCCGCGATGCCGCGTTCGGTTCGGACCGCGGTGATCGATTCCCGGGGAATCCAGAGGTCACTGGCTCCCTGGCGCGCGATGAGGACACCCGTCTCGAACTCGGTCAGCACCGAGGACGCCCGGTCGCCGATGTCGCCGACGGTCACCCGGTTCTGCCAGCTCGGCGCGATGGTGCTGCCGAGGTAGAGGCCGGTATCTGGACCTCTGAGTACCGCGCCCGGCTCGGTGGGGATCGTCGGAAGCATGCCGATCACATCGGCCTGCGCCGCGGTCTTCTTCCGATTCCCGGTTGCCAGCAGGTAGAACACCGACGCCACCCCGAGGGCGAGCAGTGCGACCACGCCGATGAACCACGCGTTGAATACGATTTTGCCGTATCCGAGCAGTGAGGCGATCACCGAGGCGACCACCAGCACCGCGAGGACCGCCGGTACCAGTCCACGCCTGGGTCTCGCGGTCATCGGGTCACCTGCCCGTCGCGGGCCGTCACCACGCCGCGTAGCACCGTCGCGGTGACGGTGGCGGGCATGGTCATCGACTCGAACGGGGTGTTGGCCGACAGGCTCGCCAGCTCGGGACCGTGCACCACCCAGGACGTGTCCGGGTCGACGACGGCCAGGTTCGCCGGCTCGCCGACCTCGATCGGACGCCCCTGATCGGTGAGTTCGACGATCTGCGCGGGACGCTCGCTCATCACACGCGCGACGCCGCGCCAGTCGAGCAGGCCGGGCTCGACGAGGGTCTCGACGATGATCGGCAGTGCCGTCTGTAGGCCGAGCATGCCGGGCTTGGCCTGGGCGAACTCGCAGCACTTCTCCTGCGCGGCGTGCGGGGCGTGGTCGGTGGCCACACAGTCGACGATCCCCTCGGCCAGCGCCCGTCGCAACGCCTCTTTGTCGCGGACCTCGCGCAGCGGCGGATTCACCTTGTTGACCGGGTCGTACGTCTCGAGGCGGGAGTCGTCGAGCAGCAGGTGATGCGGGGTCACTTCGGCGGTGATCGCGATCCCCTGGTCCTTCGCCCAGCGCAGCAATTCGACGGTGCCCTCGGTCGAGGCGTGACAGATGTGGATGCGCGCCCCGGCGTCGCGCGCGAGCAGGGCGTCGCGGATGACGATCGACTCCTCGGCGGCACGCGGCCAGCCCGCCAGACCGAGGCGCGAGGCCGTCGGCCCCTCGTTGGCGACGGCACCGACGGTCAGCCGCGGCTCCTCGGCGTGCTGTGCGATGAGGACGCCGAGCCCGGTCGCGTACTCGAGCGCGCGGCGCATCAGGAGCGGATCGTCGACGCACTTGCCGTCGTCGCTGAACATCCGTACGCCGGCGGCACCGGCGGCCATCATGCCCATCTCGGCGAGTTGCTTGCCGGCCAGACCCACGGTCACGGCGCCGACCGGGTACACGTCGACGAGTCCGACCTCACGTCCGGACCGCCACACGTTGTCGGTGACGGTCGAGTTGTCGGCCACCGGGCTGGTGTTGGCCATCGCGAAGACCGCGGTGTAACCGCCGAGCGCGGCGGCTGCCGAACCCGACCGGATGGTCTCGGTGTCCTCGCGGCCCGGCTCCCGCAGGTGGGTGTGGAGGTCGACGAACCCCGGCAGCAGCACGCCGCCCTTGCCGTCGATCGTCTCGGTGCCGTCGGGTGCGGTGACCGCGGCACCCATCTCACTGATGACGCCGTCGACGACCAGGACGTCGATCGGCTCTCCCTCGCCGTACGGACGGACGGCCCTGAGGAGGACCGATCCGGTCGCTGGTACGGACCCGGTGGCGGCGGTCACTGCTCATCTCCTGACACGGTGTGGTGGGCGGTCACAGGTGCGCTCCCGCGGAATCGGACCCGACGAGCAGTCGGAACAGGACCGCCATCCGCACGTGCACGCCGTTGCGGACCTGTTCCAGCACGGTTGCCTTCGGCGAATCGGCCACCGAGTAGCCGATCTCCATGCCGCGCAACATCGGTCCGGGATGCAGGACCACGGCGTCGTCGGGCAGCAACGCCATTCGACGATCGTTGAGCCCGAAGCGGACCGAGTACTCGCGGGCACTCGGGAAGAACCCGCCGTTCATGCGTTCGGCCTGGACGCGGAGCATCATGACGGCGTCGACGGCCGGCAGTTCGGCGTCCAGACTTCCCGAGACGCTCACCGGCCACTGGTCCACCCCGACCGGCAGCAGCGTCGGGGGCGCCACCAGGACGACCTCGGCGCCGAGCGTCGAGAGCAGGTGGGCGTTCGACCGAGCGACGCGGGAGTGGATGATGTCGCCGACGATCGCGATCCGCCTGCCCTCGAGCGAACCGAGCCGCTGTCGCAGGGTCAACGCGTCGAGGAGCGCCTGCGTGGGATGCTCGTGCGTTCCGTCGCCGGCGTTGATCACCGCGGGACCGTCGCCGTCGGGCGTGGTCGTCCAGTCGGCGATCTGGGCCGGCGCACCCGAGGCCGGATGCCGGACGATCAGCGCGTCGGCGCCCGCCGCGTGCAGGGTCTTGGCCGTGTCGCGCAACGACTCCCCTTTGCCCGCAGAGGAACTCGAAGCACTGACGTTGATGACGTCGGCACTCATCCACTTGCCCGCGACTTCGAAGGAGACCCGGGTGCGGGTGGAGTTCTCGTAGAACACGGTCATCACCGTGCGACCGCGCAGCGTCGGCAGTTTACGAACCTCACGCCCGGTCAGGGCCTGCTCGAAACGTTCGGCGTCGTCGAGGAGGGCGGTGGCATCGTCACGGCTGAGGTCTTGCGTCGACAGCAGATGCCGCATCATGAATCACTCTCCGCGGCAATCGAACTCGACGCCGAGGCGAGGACGACCTCGTCGATGCCGTCGTGTTCGACGAGGTGGACCGAGACCTGTTCGTCGCGGGCCGTCGGGATGTTCTTGCCGACATAGTCTGCGCGCAAAGGTAGTTCGCGATGGCCACGGTCGACGAGGACCGCGAGCTGCACGGCCGCGGGACGACCGAGATCGCGCAGTGCGTCGAGCGCGGCACGGACCGTCCGTCCGGAGTAGAGGACATCGTCGACGAGGATCACGACGGCGCTGTCGACGCCACCGGCCGGCACCATCGTCCGCTCGAGCGGGCGGTGGGGCTTACCGCGCAGATCATCGCGGTAGAGCGTGATGTCGAGATAACCCACCGGCACGTCCACACCCGCGAACTCGCTGATCTTGGCACCCAGCCGGGTGGCGAGAGAGGTTCCGCGAGTAGGGATTCCGATGAGGACGACGCGAGGTGCGTCGGGCGAGTCCAGAGCAGTCTTCTCGATCACCTGGTGTGCGACACGGGCGATCGTGCGCGACACGTCAGCGGCATCGAGCAGCACCCTGGGAGCGGGGCTGGCCAAGGCCGACCTCCTTCTCCGCCTCGCAGGACGGATCGTTAAAGGATGTCTGTCTCGCGACACTCTACACCGGGCGGCGACGCCGACGAATTCCCGCGACGTACGCCACACCCGGTGCGGATCAGTTCGGCTCCGGCCGTCCGGGTGCGGCCCCGCCGGGTTCGGCGGAGGCGGCTGCGCGGACCTGCGGCGCGAGCTCGGCGATCTTGGCCAGCACGCCGTTCACGAAGGCCGGTGAGTCGTCGGTCGAGAGTTCTTTGGCGAGTTCGACCGCCTCGTCGACGACCACGATCGTGTCGACGTCGAGGGAATTGAACAGCTCCCACGTCGCCAGTCGCATGATGGCGCGGTCGACGGCCGGGAGGCGTTCGAGGGTCCAGTCGCGCAGATACGACGAGATGACCGCGTCGACCTGACCCTGGTCCTCGGCGAGTCCCTGGATCACGGTCGCGGTGTAGTCGTGGATCGAGCCGACGCTCTCGTCCGAGCGGACGTATTCACGACGTTCGGCGACGAGCTGCGCGGGACTGACCTTCTTGGCCTCGGCCTCGAAGAGCAGGTCCACCGCGCGCCGCCGCGCCTTGTGTCGGGTTCCGGGTTGTTTCACAGGTCAGGAGTTGACGCGGCCGAGATAGCTGCCGTCGCGCGAATCGACCTTGAGCTTGTCACCGGTGTTGATGAACAGCGGAACCTGGATCTCGGCGCCGGTCTCGAGCGTGGCGGGCTTGGTGCCGCCGGTGGAACGGTCGCCCTGGAGTCCGGGATCGGTCTGGGCGACGATCAGCTCCACCGTGACCGGCAGTTCGACGAACAACGGGTTGCCCTCGTTCAGCGAGACCTGCACGGTCATGTTCTCCAGCAGGAAACGGGCGCCGTCACCGACGGTGGCCGGCGGCAGGGAGAACTGCTCGTAATCCTGCGCGTCCATGAACACGTAGTCGGTGCCGTCGTTGTAGAGGAAGGTCATGTCGCGACGGTCGACGGTCGCGGTCTCGACCTTGACGCCCGCGTTGAAGGTCTTGTCGACCGTCTTGCCGCTCAGCACGTTCTTGATCTTGGTGCGCACGAACGCGGGGCCCTTGCCCGGCTTGACGTGCTGGAACTCCATGATCTGCCAGAGCTGGTCGTCCATGCGCAGCACGAGGCCGTTCTTGAAGTCGGCGGTGGATGCCATGTGGTTTTCGTTCCCTTGCAGTCAGATGACGGTGAATGTCTTGTCGGTGGCGGTCAGCAGGTCGGGGTCGCCGTCGGTGACCACCAATGTGTCCTCGATCCGGACCCCACCCCATCCGGGTAGGTAGACACCGGGCTCCACGGTGACCGCAGCACCGCATGGCAGTGTACCCGCCGCGAGTTTGCCGATTCCCGGCGCTTCGTGGATCTCGAGTCCCACTCCGTGACCGAGACCGTGCACGTAGTTCTCGCCGTGGCCGGCGTCGGCGATCACGTCGCGGGCCGCGGCGTCGACCGCCCGCAGGTCGGCGCCGGGCGTGAGGGCCCGGCAGCCCGCGGCCTGTGCGGTGGCGACGAGTTCGTAGAGGTCCCGCTGCCACGACGCCGCGCGCCTCAGGACGAAGGTCCTGGTCATGTCGGAGTGATACCCGCCGACCACCGAGCCGAAGTCGATCTTGACCAGATCGCCGTCCGCCAGAGCCGTGTGGGTGGGCCGGTGATGCGGGATCGCCGAGTGCGCGCCGGCGGCCACGATCGTCTCGAACGCGATCCCGTCGGCCCCGAGGCGATACATCTCCCACTCGAGCGCCCGGGCGACCTGCCGCTCGGTCGTCCCGGCCCGCAGGACGCCGTCGGCGATGATCTGCGCCAGGGCCGCATCCCCGATCGCGCACGCCGCCCGGAGCAGCTCGATCTCTCCCGGTTCCTTGACCGCGCGCAGGTTCTGCACGACACCGGTCGTGCTGACGAGTTCGATCCCGGAGTCCCCGACAGCCGCGGACAGCGCTCGGTGCCCGGCCACGGTCTCGGTGTCGGCCTCGAAGCCGACGCGACCCGCCCCGGCGGCCCGGGCGTGGTCGACGAGGGCGCGCGCCGCCGAGCGTTCGATGATCGGCTCGACGTCGGGCACCTGTTCGGCGACCTGGGTGAGATACCGGCCGTCGGTGGCGATCCGATCACCGGCCGGATCGTCGACGTCGATCAGCACGGCGGCGTTGGAGCCGGTGAACCCGGTCAGGTAGCGGACGTTGACGAGGTCGGAGACGACGAGGAACGAGACCGGGTCGTCCGCGGTACGCAGCTCGGCACGCAACCGGGCGCGGCGGCCTGCGGTGTCATGGTTGATCGGCACCCCCGCCACGCTACGGCGGGGTCTCGAACGGCGCGAACCCGACCACTTCGACCAGGTGTGTCCGCGGTCACCAGACCCGTGAGTAAGATGACGCGCATGTCTTCGTGGTTGGTGCGCGGTCTGACGATGACCGCAGTTCACGTCCTCGCCCGCGTCTTGCTGGGATTCGCCGTGGTGCAGGCGCCGCTGAACTCGACGATCTGGCGCACCATCGCGATCGCGGTCGTCGTGCTCATCGCCCTGGTGTGGGGTGGTTACGACGGCATCCGCGACGCCCGCGCCAACCCGGATCCCGATGACTACGAGGATCTGACCGTGCGCTGGCTGCAGGCCGGTGTCCTCGCCGGCGTTCTCGCCGGGTTGATCTCCTGGATCCTCGGCACGGTCGTCCTGGCCGGCATCGGGCAGGCCAGCCTGTTCATCGAGCTCATCGCCGGGGCGTCGTTTACCGCACTCCTCGTCTTCGTCCCGGCCTTCGTCGGCGCGGCGATCGGCCGGTTCCTCGTCCGGCGCGACCAGAACAAGGGCGCAGCCGACGACGACTGGTCGGTGCACGAAAATCGTCACGCCGACACAGATGCCCCGACTCGGGAGATCCGCTGACGTTGTCTTGACCGGCCCTCTACCCGCAAATCCACCCCTTTTCCACAAACCCACCACGCTCGGACGGGCTGGGTTTGCGGAAAAGGGGTGGGTTTGTGCAGCGCTGGACTAGAGCAGTATCGAGGTGCGCTTCGACGCCGGGCCGCCGGCCACCGCTGAATAGGCCGCGGCGATCAAGCCGGGGTCGGGCCCCTCGAGCCGGCCCGGCTTGGCGAGTCCGTCGAGCACGACGAAACGCAGTACGCCGGAACGGTTCTTCTTGTCCCCCGCCATCCCCTGCAGGAGATCGGCGAACGCATCCGGGTCATAGGTCGTCGGCAACCCCACGAGATCAAGGATCGCCTTGTGCCGGTCCGCCGTGGCGTCGTCGAGGCGGCCCGCCAGGCGCGAGAGTTCGGCAGCGAACACCAGGCCCACCGACACCGCCGCGCCGTGACGCCAGCGGTAACGCTCGCGGCGCTCGATCGCGTGGCCGAGAGTGTGGCCGTAGTTGAGGATCTCGCGCAGCGACGACTCCTTGAGGTCGGCCGACACCACGTCGGCCTTGACCTGCACCGAGCGCCGGATGAGATCGGGCAGTACCGGCGACGTCGGGTCGAGTGCGGCTGCGGGGTCGGCCTCGATGATGTCGAGGATCGTCGGATCGGCGATGAACCCGGTCTTGATGACCTCGGCGAGTCCGGCGACGATCTCGTTGCGCGGGACGGTCTCGAGCGTGCCGGTGTCGATCAGGACGGCGTCGGGTTCGTGGAACGAGCCGACGAGGTTCTTGCCCGCCTCGGTGTTGATGCCGGTCTTGCCGCCCACAGCGGCGTCGACCATCGCCAGCAGGGTCGTCGGGATGTGGATGACCCCGATGCCGCGCATCCAGGTCGCCGCGACGAACCCGGCGAGGTCGGTGGCGGCTCCCCCGCCGAGGCTGATGACCTTGTCGTTGCGTTTCAGGCCGATCCGGCCGAACACCTCCCAGCAGAACGACGCGACCGACAGGTCCTTGCCGGCCTCGGCGTCGGGGATCTCGACGCGATGGGCGTCGAACCCCTTATCCGCCAGATACTCTCGGATCTGTTCGGCGGTCTTGGCCAGCGGCGGCTGATACAGGATCGCGATGCGGTCGGCGCCCTGCGCGGCCGCGGCCACCTCACCGAGGAGTCCCCGGCCGATGGTCACGTCGTACGGTGCGCCGGCGTTGACCCGGATGGCGATGGGTTCGTTCGCTGCCTGTTCGTTCACGGTGATACTCGGCTTCCTCACATCAGTTCACGGGCGAGTTGGACGACCACGGCGTCGGCCACCGCGTCGGGGTCGGGGTCGGCGTCGACGTCGAAGGTGCACACCGCCTCGTAGACGGGCGTCCGCTCGGCGAGCAGTTCGGCGTACCGAGCGGCGGGGTCGGCCGTCGCCAAGAGAGGACGATCGGTACCCGACACGCGCTCGTACCCGCGCTCGGGCGACACCCGCAGGTACACGACGCGCTGGTCGGCCAGTGCCTCGCGGATCCCGGCGGTCGTCACCGCGCCGCCGCCGAGCGACACCACCCCGCCGTGGTTGTCCAGGACATCGGTGACGACGTTGGCCTCGATAGTCCGGAACCCCTCGAGACCGTCGGACTCGAAGATCTCCGGGATACTGCGGCCGGTGCGCCGGACGAGTTCGATGTCGGTGTCGATGAAGTCGACGCCGAGCCGGTCGGCGAGCATGCGACCGACGGTGGACTTCCCGGCTCCCATGAAACCGATCAGTACGGCCGCCGGGCGGCGACCGGTCGTCGGACGCGTCGGGGTCGGGGGTGCCGGGGGCTGGGTCATGCCCGGGGCGGACGCGCGTCGACGGCAGCCCGGTAGGCGGCGAGATTCGCGCCGGTCTCGGTCACCGAGTCGCCGCCGAACTTCTCGAGAGCGGCCTGGGCCACGACGAGCGCGACCATCGCCTCGGCGACGACGCCCGCCGCGGGCACGGCACAGACGTCGGAACGCTGATGGATGGCGCTGGCCGTCTCCCCGGTCGACATGTCGATCGTGGACAGCGCACGCGGCACCGTCGAGATCGGCTTCATCGCGATCCGGACGCGCAGGTCCTCGCCGTTGGTCATGCCGCCCTCGAGTCCGCCCGCGCGGTTGGTCGATCGCAGGACGCCGTCGGCACCGGGCACCATCTCGTCGTGGGCCTCACTGCCACGCCGGCGGGCGGTGGTGAAACCGTCGCCGACCTCCACACCCTTGATCGCCTGGATGCCCATCAGGGCGGCCGCCAGCTTGGCGTCCAAGCGGGTGTCGCCGCTCACGTGCGAGCCGAGGCCCACGGGCACCCCCGTGGCGACGATCTCGACCACGCCGCCGAGGGTGTCGCCGTCCTTCTTCGCCGCCTCGATTTCGGCGATCATGGACTTCTCGGCATCGGCGTCGAACGCCCGGACCGGACTGGCGTCGATGGCCTCGAGGTTGGCGATGCGCGGCGGCGGACCGACGTAGGGATCGCTCGCGCCGATGGAAATGACATGGGAGATGACGTCGACGCCCAGTACCTGGCGGAGGAAGTTGCGGGCGACCGTGCCCGCGGCGACACGCGCGGCGGTCTCGCGGGCGCTCGCGCGCTCCAGCACCGGACGGGCGTCGTCGAAGCCGTACTTGAGCATGCCGGAGTAGTCCGCGTGCCCGGGGCGGGGACGCGTCAGCGGTGCGTTGCGGGCGCTTCCCTCGAGTTCGGCCGCGTCCACCGGGTCGGCGGCCATCACCGTCTCCCACTTGGGCCACTCGGTGTTGCCGATCTCGATCGCGACCGGGCCGCCCATGGTCTGGCCGTGGCGAACCCCGCCGAGCACGGTGACCTGGTCGGCCTCGAACTTCATCCGCGCACCGCGGCCGTAGCCGAGCCGGCGGCGTGCCAGTTGCCCGGCGATGTCGGACGAGGTGACCTCGACACCGGCCACCATGCCCTCGACGATGGCGACCAGGGCGGGACCGTGGGATTCTCCGGCAGTTATCCAGCGCAACACAGTGATCGATTGTTCCATGCTGCCGAGCCCGGTCCGACGGCGGCGCCGCCGAACCACGCGTAGCACGCGTCACAACAGACCGGCGACCACGATGGTGGCGGCGACGAGCGCGGGTCCGTGCGGATGCGACCCGCGGCCGGCGGGGGCGCGGCGACCCACGCGATCGCCGACCACCGTGCCCACCGCGATGACCGAGGCGAGCGCCACCACGAGCAGGGCGGCGTCCCACCGTACGGTGAGCGCACCGCACGCGATGGCGAGCTTGACGTCCCCACCGCCGCACCATCGCATCCCGAAGGCGAGCGCGTACGGGGCCGCGGCGACCAGCGCGGCCACCGCCGCGCCGGGGTGGACTGCGCACGCGCCCACCGCACCGCAGATACCGGGCCAGACGAGCACGTTCGGGATCCGGCGGGTGTCGGCGTCGGTCACCGCGATGACCGACAGCCAGATCAGGATCACGCACTCGGCCATCGGTCGAGCATGTCGGGGTGATCGACCGGCACCGCTCGCCCGTCCACAACCGGCACGTCCTGTGGACGGAGTCGGAGCTCCCCCGGAATCAGTGGGCGGTGAGTGCCGCGACCATCACGTCGCGGGGTGCGGGCAGCCCGGTGAACTGCTCGACCTGTCGGAATGCCTGGTTGACGAGCATGACCAGACCGCCGACCACGGTTCCACCGGCCGCGTCGACCGCGGACGCGAGCGGAGTCGGCCAGGGGTCGTAGATCACGTCCACGACCTTGCGTGCCCGCGCCACGGCGGGCGTCAGGACCGCGGCCGCGTCGGCCGGCACCGTCGACACGACGACCGCGGACTCGCGACACCTTCGGGCCAGCGCCTCGGCGGGTTCGAAGGGCACGACATCTCCGTTCATCCCCAACCGCTCACACAGTTCGAGGACGGGCGCGGCCCGGCCGGCGTCGCGGGCGACCACCGTGACGTCGGTGATGCCCGTCTCGGCGAGCGCCATGATGGTCGGAAGTGCCGTGCCACCCGCTCCGACGACCACGGCGACCGGCGAGGTCCCGGCGGCGAGGTCCGCGTCGACCGCGAGGTCGGTGAGCGCTCCCGACACGCCGTCGATGTCGGTGCAGTCCGCGCGCCAACCGGTCGCCACGCGCACCAGGGTGTTCGCCGACCCGACCAGTTCGGCGCGTTCGGTGCGTTCGGTGGCGAACTCGAGGGCAGCGCGTTTGTTGGGCATGGTGACCGAGAACCCGATGAAGTCGGCGTCGGCTCCCGAGACGATCTCGGGCAGACGGTCGGCGGTGCACTCGATCCGGTCGTACCGCCAGTCGACCAGCCCGAGTGCCCGGTAGGCGGCCAGATGGACACGCGGCGAGCGCGAGTGCGTGATCGGCGACCCCAGAACCGCGGCCCGACGGTGGTCACCGTGCGGTGAGCGGACGTCGGCGGGCACGGTGTTCATGGCGGGTCCGCTGCTCACTGGCTGCAGCCGGTGGCCACCAGCTTGTTGCGGCAGGCGACCTGGCGGTTGCGGATGTGATCTTCGAAGGTGTTCGCGAACAACGTGGTCCCGGCGGTGTCGACGGTGACGAAGTACAGCCATCCGCCGGGCGCCGGGTCGAGCATCGCCTCCAGGGCGGGCACGCCGACCGCCGCGATGGGCGTGGGCGGCAACCCCTTGTACCGGTAGGTGTTCCACTCGTTGTCGTTCTTGTACGCCTCGCCGTGGACATCGATGTTCGTGATGTCGGCCGTGTAGTTCTGCGTCGAATCCATCTGCAGCAGCTGGTCGCGGTCGAGGCGGTTACGGATGACCCGCGCCACCTTCGGCGCATCCTCGACATGCCGGACCTCGCGCTCGACGATCGACGCCGCGATCAGGGTGTCGTACGGCTCGAGTCCGGAGTTGTTGCGGTCGAGCAGTCCCCATTGTTCGAACATCGTCGCGCTGCTGGAGATCATCTCCCGCAGGATCTGCGTGGCGGTGTGATCGGGTTCGATGCGCTCCCAGGTGGTCGGCGCGATGAGCCCCTCGATCCGGCGGTGATCGCCCGTCATCTCGGCGACGTTCTGTTCGGCCCACGCGGGCACACCGAGCTCGGCCGGGGTGGTTTCGGCGGCGGCCTTCTCGAGGTCGGCAACCGTCACCCCCTCCTGCTGCCCGTTGAACGAGAACGACGTGGCGTTCTCGATGAGCTGGAAGATGCCCGGGGTGACCTTGCCGTCGATACCGGTCTTCGAATCGAGCTGCAGCCCTGGCGGGATCACCACCCGCCCGACGCGGTGCACGGCGCCGTCGGCGGTCAGCATCTCCACGGCCGTGGTGGCCGGGATCTGGGTGCGCATCTTGTAGAGGCCGCCGGACATCGGCTGTCCACCGGCGGCGTCGACGAACGCCCGCACGCTGCCCACCACGTCGGCGTCGACGAGGATGCGGCCGAAGTCGGCGAGCGTGGAGTTGTCCGGGATGTCGACGACGACATCGCCGGAACCGGCGGCGTTGGTGTAGTCCTTGCGCGACTCGAGCAGGCCGGTGGCGCGCACACCGTAGTAGCCGACCCCGGTGATCAGCGCGAGCATGAAGACGATCGCGACGGCGAGGACCGCACGACGCTTGCCCCGGCTGCGCTTGCGGCGCGGCGTACGGCGCTGTTGCTGGTCGGGTTCGGTGTCGTCGGCGCCGGGCCACCAGTCGTCGTGCTCGTCGTGCTCGTCGAAGCGCCGGTCTCGTCGGGCGACGCGATCGTCGTCACGGATCGGGCGTGCGGTGCCCGGCGTCTCGAAACGCCCGGTCTCGAAACGCCCGGCGTCGTGGCCACCGGTGTCGTAGCGCCCGGTGTCGTACAGCTCGGCGTCATGGCGTTCTGCCCCGTGACCCGCCGGCTCGTAGTCGGCAGCGGTGAACTCCTCCGCGGCGTGATCGTCCGGGAAAGAACGAGATTCGTCGGGGCGAGGACCCCGGGCCGGAGGCGCCGGAGCGGCCGGACGGGCCATGGTGAAGTCGGTGTCGACGTCGTCTTCGACAGGACCCCCGGCAGCCGTTGATGGACCGGGCTGCGGCGGACCGGGCTGCGGCGGACCGGGCCGCGGTGGTGCCACCGGCGGCGGGGTGGGCGGCTGCCCCGGCGGGATGCGGACCGGCGTCGCGCGGGGGCCGGGCGTGCCGGATACCGGCCGCGCCTGTTCGGCGGGCGGGACATTCGGCGGGGCCGGGCGCCGGGGAGCCGGTTCGGCATTCTCGCCACCGGCGCGCCGGCGGCGGTGCCGCGTGTGGGGCGACCCGTCGGCCGACTGCGTGAAGTACCGCAGACGCTCGGGATCCATGCCCTCGGCACGGCGTCCCTGGCCGTCTCGGTGCCGGGTGCGACGCCGATCATCGGTCACCGGAGGCTCCCCTGACTCACCGTCGCGCATCCAACCACCCCTGCAGAATAGCGACCGCCGCGGCCTGGTCGATCACCGCGCGCGAGGACTTCACCGTCCGGCCGCTGGCGTGCAGTGCCTGCTGTGCGGTCACCGTCGTGAAACGTTCGTCGTGCCAATGCACGGCCACCGGGTCGATCCGGGTCGCGAGACGGTCCCCGAATTCCTGTGCGGTCTCGGCCGCCGCCCCCGCGGTGTTCTTGAGCGTCTTCGGTAGCCCCACCACCACGCCGACGGCCTCGTACTCCGTGACCAGCGCCGCGATGCGGTCGAGATCGTCTGTGCGCGAAGGGGTTCGACGCACCGTTTCGACCGGTGTGGCGAGGATGCCGTCGGGATCGCACACGGCGACGCCGATCCGGACGCTTCCGACGTCAATCCCGAGGAGTCGCCCGCGGGTCCGCTGGTGACCGTCGGCCCGGGTGTGCGGATCCGGCATCAGGCGACGAACTCGCGGATTCGCGTCAGTGCCGCGTCGATCCCCGCGGGATCGGTGCCCGCGCCCTGGGCCAGATCCGGCTTGCCACCGCCACGACCGCCCACCAACGGCGCGACCTCCTTGACGAGGTCACCGGCCTTGATCCCGGCGTCGCGGGCGGCCGCCGTGGTGGCGATCACGAACGGCACCTTGGCATCCGGTCCGTCACCGCTCGGCGAGAACAGCGCGATCACCGCCTGGCGGTCGGCGACTCGGCCGCGGAGGTCGGTCACCACCGAGCGCAACCCGTTGGCGTCGAGGCCCGGCACCCGTCCCTCGACGACGAGGGTGGCACCGACGGTCGTCGCCGTGTCGAGGAGACCGGACACCGCGGCCCGGGCCGCCTCGGCACGTACCCGCTCGAGTTCCTTCTCCGCGTCACGCAGCTTGGTGACGAGCTGCTCGACCCGGCCGGGCACCTCTTCCGACGGGACCTTGAGCGACGACGCCAGGCCGGCCAGCAACGCACGCTCCTTCGACAGGAACCGGAACGAGTCCATGCCGACGTAGGCCTCGACGCGCCGGACACCCGACCCGACCGAGGACTCCCCGATCAGCGTGATGGGTCCGATCTGCGATGACGACGCCACGTGCGTGCCGCCGCACAGCTCCATGGAGAACGGCCCGCCGATCTCCACCACGCGGACGACGTCACCGTAGTTCTCGCCGAAGAGCGCCATCGCGCCCATTGCCTTGGCCTCGGACAGACCCGTCTCGAACGTGTTGACCTGATAGTTCGCCTCGACCGCGGCGTTGCTGATCTCCTCGATCTCGCGTCGCTGGGCCTCGGTCACCGGGCCGCTGGCGTTGAAGTCGAAGCGCAGGTAACCGGGCCGGTTCAGCGAACCGGCCTGCGTCGCGCCGGGGCCGAGGACCTCGCGCAGCGCGGCGTGGACCATGTGGGTGCCGGAATGGCCCTGCGTGGCGCCGTGACGCCACGCGGTGTCGACCGCTGCGAGGACCTCGTCGCCTTCCTCGATCTCCCCCTCGTCGATGCGGACCTTGTGCAGCCACACCGACTTGCCGACCTTCTGCACGTCGGTCACCGACATGCGCACTCCCGACCCGGTCGTGATGGTGCCGACGTCGGCCATCTGGCCACCGCTTTCGGCGTAGAGCGGGGTGCGGTCGAGGACGACCGTCAGTTCCTGGCCGGCCGACGCCGCCGGCAGCCGTGCGCCGTCGGCGACGAGGCCGAGCACCCGCGCCTCCGACACCAGCTCGTCGAAGCCGGTGAACTCGGTCGGCCCGCGATCGAGGAAGTCCCGGTAGACGCTCAGGTCGGCGTGCCCGGTCTTGCGGGCGGTCGCGTCGGCCTTGGCGCGTTGCTTCTGCTCGGCCATCAGGGCGGTGAAGCCCTCCTGATCCACCGAGAGACCGGCCTCGGCGGCCATCTCCAGGGTGAGGTCGATCGGGAAGCCGTAGGTGTCGTGCAGCGTGAAGGCGTCGGAACCGGTGATGGTCGTACGCGACGCACTCTTGGTGGCGGTCGCCGCGTCGGCGAACAGCTTCGACCCCGCGGCCAGGGTCTTGGAGAAGGAGGTCTCCTCGCCCACGGCCACGTCGACGATGTGCCGGCGCTGCGTCTCCAGCTCGGGGTATGACGGTGACATCAGGTCGATGACCTTGCCGATGATCGTGCCCATGGTCGGCTGATTGTCACCGGCGCCGAGCAACCGCATCGACCGGACGACCCGACGCAGCAGGCGGCGCAGGACGTACCCGCGGCCGTCATTGCCGGGCAGCACGCCGTCGCCGATCAGCATCGCCGAGGTCCGCGCGTGGTCGGCGACGACCCGGAACCGGACGTCGTCGGCATGCGAACCGGCGGCGTATGCACGTCCGGACAATTCCGCGGCGAGGTCGATGATCGGCTTGCACAGGTCGGTCTCGTACACGTTGTCGACGCCCTGCAGGATGCAGGCCACGCGCTCGACGCCCATACCGGTGTCGATGTTCTGCTTGGGCAGCGGGCCCAGGATCTCGTAGTTGTCCTTGCCGCCCCCGGGACCGCGGACGTTTTGCATGAAGACGAGATTCCAGATCTCGATGTAGCGGTCCTCGTCGGCCTCCGGCCCACCCTCGACGCCGTACTCGGGTCCGCGGTCGTAGAAGATCTCCGAGCACGGCCCGCAGGGACCCGGGACGCCCATCGACCAGTAGTTGTCCTTCATGCCCCGTCGCTGGATGCGCTCGGCCGGCACGCCGATCTCGTCGCGCCAGATGGCCTCGGCCTCGTCGTCGTCGAGATAGACCGTCGGCCACAGCTTCTGCGGGTCGATACCGAAACCGCCGTCGTCGACGCTGTTGGTCAGCAGCGTCCAGGCGAAGGTGATGGCCTCGCGCTTGAAGTAGTCGCCGAAGGAGAAGTTGCCCGCCATCTGGAAGAAGGTGTTGTGGCGGGTGGTGATGCCGACCTCGTCGATGTCGAGGGTGCGGACGCACTTCTGCACGCTGGTCGCCCGCGAGTACGGGGGCGTCTGCTCACCCAGGAAGAACGGCTTGAACGGGACCATGCCGGCATTGACGAACAACAGATTGGGGTCGTCGAGGAGCAGCGAAGCGCTCGGCACCTCGGTGTGCCCGGCTTTGATGAAGTGGTCCAGAAAGCGCTTCCGGATGTCATGCGTCTGCACTGTGGGTTTCGTCCTAGCCGTTGGTGGTCCCAGCCGTTCGGTGGTAGCGGCCGTTGTTTGTCGCGACATCCCAGCCTACCGTCGGCGAGTCGCCGGGGGCGCAGGGACTCTGCACTGGGGAAACGCCCCACGGACGGTCAGCGCGACCGGCGCCGCGACACCGCGCCACGCACGATCGATCGCAACTTCGCGACCCGCGGCCCGATTTCGCGTTCCAGCCCATGGTCGGTGGGCTCGTAGTAGTCCCGGCCGACCAGGTCGTCGGGCGGATACTGTTGCGGCACAACCCCGTCGGGATCATCGTGCGGATATCGGTATGCGACACCGCTACCGAGCTTCTTGGCCCCCGGATAGTGACTGTCACGCAGATGGGCCGGAACCGCGCCGGCCTTGCCCGACCCGACATCGGCGAGGGCCGCGCCGATCGCCGACACCACGCCCGCCGACTTCGGTGCCGTCGCGAGGTGGATGGTGGCCTGTGTGAGCGCGAGTTTGGCCTCCGGCATCCCGACGAGGTTCACGACCTGAGCGGCCGCGACCGCGGTCTGCAGGGCCGTCGGGTCGGCCATGCCGATGTCCTCGCTGGCGTGGATCATGAGGCGCCGCGCGATGAACCGCGGGTCCTCCCCGGCCGCGATCATGCGGGCGAGATAGTGGACGGCGGCGTCGACGTCGGAACCCCGGATGGACTTGATGAACGCACTCGTCACGTCGTAGTGCTGGTCGCCGTCCCGGTCGTACCGGACGGCGGCGCGGTCGATCGCGGTCTCCACATCGGCGAGGTCGATCCGGTCGGTGGCGTCGGCGCTGGCCTCCAGCGCGGTCAGCGCCCGGCGCGCGTCCCCACCGGACACCGCGACGAGGTGGTCGTAGGCGGCGTCGGTCACCTCGACCTTGCCGTCGAGCCCACGCGGGTCGGCGACCGCACGAGTCAGCACCTCCCGGATGTCGGCATCGGTCAGCGACCGCAGCTGCAGGACCAGCGACCGGGACAGCAGCGGCGCGACCACCGAGAACGACGGGTTCTCGGTCGTGGCCGCGACGAGCAGCACGATCCGGTTCTCCACGGCGTCGAGCAACGCGTCCTGCTGGGTCTTCGAGAACCGATGGACCTCGTCGATGAACAGGACCGTCTGCTGACCGCCGTTCTTGCCGTCACCGATGAGCCGGCGCCGGGCCACGTCGATGACCGCGCGCACCTCCTTGACCCCCGCCGACAGCGCGGACAGGGCCTCGAAGCGGCCGCCGGTGGCGCGCGCGATGAGCGAGGCCATGGTGGTCTTGCCGGTTCCGGGCGGCCCGTAGAGCAGCACCGACGCCGCGCCCGAGCCACTGATCAGCCTGCGCAGCGGCGAACCGGTGCCGAGCAGGTGCTGCTGTCCGACGATCTCGTCGAGGGTCTGCGGCCGCATGCGGACCGCCAGGGGTGCGGTCGGGGCCGGTGGTGCGGTGAGACCACCGGCGTTGCCATGCCCGTCGGAGCCGGCCCGAGGATCGTCGGGTGGGTCGAACAGTCCGTCCACGAGCGTGTCAGGCCAGCCAGATGCGCTGCAGCGCGACGCCCATCGCGGTCGCGAACACCGCGATCTCCTCGTCGCCCGCGCGTCCCGCGGCGGCGGCGAGGTCGGTCCAGCGGCTGACGATCACGCGGGGGTCGTTCGTGTGCAGCGCCCAGTCATGCGTGAAGCCGGCGGCAGTGACGTCGGCCGGCTCGAAGTCGGGCGCCTCGACGTCCGCGTCCGGGCGGGTGGGAGCCAGCGGGTCGCTCGGCAGCATCCACACCGTCGACAGCCACACCCACAGCTGACGGGCGAGCAGCACCTTGCGCTGCATCTCCCGCTCATGGGCGAGCGCCGGCCAGATCGAGTGCACCTCCGAGCGCCATGCGTCGACCATCGAGACCTCGAGGTCGGTGGCCCGAGCAGTGGTCCGGGGCGGAAGCTGCGCGGTGATGGTCACGAGGGCGTAGGCGATGTCGAGGGTGGCGTCGCGGAAGCCGCCCCACTCGTAGTCCATGAACTGCACGCCGTCGTCGTTGAGCAGGATGTTCTCGGGCCCGACATCCGACGGACTGAATGCGCGGTGATCGCCCTCGTCGAACAGCGTCGCCGCGGTACGCAGCGACTCCACCACCTGCTCGGGGACCTCGACGTCGAGCGCGGCCGCGTGCCCCACCACCGAGTCGATCGACCGCAACGCCTCGTCGCGCAGGATGTCGCGTCCCTGCATCCCCGACGGTCCGCGCCGCAGCAGCGCGAGGAAGTCGCCCTCGCCGCCGACCGTCGCCGCGTGCATCCGGCCGAGTGCCTGGCCCCAGGCACTGACAGCACGTGAGGTCTCGACCGGGTCGACGCCGGCCAGGTACTCGAGCATCGTCCGGCCGTGGCCGAGGTCGGAGAGCACCATGATGCGGAGATCGGTGTCGGAGGCGATCAGTTGCGGCCCCGGGCGCGATTCGTTCGGGAGGGCGGTCGCGTACTTGTACGACGCGATCTCCCGGTGGAAGGCCTGTGGGTCCTCGTGTTCGGGAAGGGCCTTGATCACCAGTGAGCGGTCCAGGCTGAGGGGGTTCTGGGCGACGCGGACCCGCACGACCGTGGTGCGTCCGCTGCCGCCGAGGTCCTCGGGATCGTCGAGAACCACTGCTGATCCGGCGCGGTGTGACAGCAGCGCCTCTGCCGCCCGCACCACGCTGGTGATGCGGCTTTCCGTAATGACCGTCATGTCGCCAACCAACCTACCCGTTGCAACGTTGTCGCAACAGCGCGTTCGTCCATCTGTACCACGTCGTTACCGGTATAGCCCGAAAACGTGCGCCGAAAACACTGTGGCACAGCGACTTACCGAGCAAGCGAGTCCGATGTGCCTGGTTCAACCCGCGGCGAGGTCATCTGTCGGCCGGACGTCGACCGACACGTCGATCCGGCTCTTCGTGGAATCGGTGTAGATGACCCCTCGGAGAGGCGGCACGTCGTCGTAATCCCGCCCCCACGCCAGCGTGACGTGGCGTTCGTCGACCAGCTTGTCGTTGGTCGGATCGAACGACAGCCAGCGGCCGTCGGGCATCCAGACGGCCGCCCAGGCGTGACTGGCGTCGGCACCGAAGACCTTTTCCTTGCCGGGCGGCGGCTCGGTCGCGAGATACCCCGACTCGTACCGCGCGGCGAGACCCTGTGACCGCAGACAGGCGATCGCGATCCGGGCGAAGTCCTGGCAGACGCCCTCGCGACGCTGCAGGACGGTGTCGACCCGCGTGGAGATGGCCGTCGACCCGGACCGGTAGGTGAAGTCGGTGAAGATCCGCGACGTCAGATCGATGACCGCCTCCGCCAGCGGCCGACCGGGGGTGAAGATGCCGGCGGCGTAGTCGCGCACCGCGGGGGTGATCTCCGGCGGGTCGAGATCGAGGACGAACTCGGCGGCCAGGGCGCTGTCCCGCCCGTCGACCACGCACGGTCGCGCCTGTTCCCACGGACCCCGGGCCGCCGGACTGAGGAGGACGCCCGGGTCCACGGGATCCACCTCGACCACCGACCGCGCGGTCACGGTCAGCTCGCGGTGCGCGGTCCGGACATGGAAATAGCTGTCGTGGTTGCCGTAGACGTCGAGCCCCGTCGACCGGTCGTCGGGTTCGGGGTCGATCTCGATCGACGTCGAGTGCACGCGCTGGCCGGGCAGGTCGCGCGGGGTCAGATGGCAGCGCCCGTACGAGGACGACACGTCGTCGTCGTAGGTGTAGCTGGTCCGGTGCAGCACACGGTAGACGCGCGTGCTCACGATTCCCCACCGGCCCAGATCGGTCGCGCCTGGCGCGGGGTGGCGAAGCGGGTCCGGGTGAGCAGATCGGAGAGTTCACGCGCCCCGTTGCGCAGGGTCGTCATCAGTTCGACGAGTTCCGGACGCCTCCGGTCGGCGTCGACCCGCACGAGGTCGGCGGGGTCGCCGCGGCGCAGTTCGGCGATCATGTCCTGCACGGCCCGTTCGGCGCCCGCCGACCGCAGGGTCTCCGGTACGGACGACAGGTCGGCGTTCATCTTGTCGAGACAGAAGATCATCGACCGGGGATTGGTCGGGTCGAACAGCAGCAGCTCGGCGACACTGGCCGCCTGATACAGCCCGCGGTTGCGGCGACGGTAGATCACCGACGATTCGTTGGCCACCAGGTACGACTCCAGCAGCGCCTGCTCGACGTCGGTGTCCTGCGCGTCGGCGAACATCGCGAGCGTGAGGTCGGCGAGGGTGACGGCCCGTTCGATGCGTCGGCCGACGTCCATGAACATCCAGGCCGGATCGTGCACCATCGACTCGGCCTGCAGCCCGGTCAGCGCCAGGACGCCGTGCAGGATCTCGTCGTGCGCGCGGGCCAGATCGGGTCCTAGGTCCAGCGCGGCGTCGCCCGCCCCGGCGTCCGCGCGCGACCGGAGGACCAGCCGGGTCGTGCTCGCCATGATCCGTTCGACCGGCGCGAGCACCATCCAGGTGCTCGTGGACATCTGGTCCCGGACCGCCCGGACCGTGCTGATCAGCCGGTCGATCGAGTAGGCGATGGTCCCGGGCACCGATCGCGACACGGTCAGGTCGGCGATCTTCTCGATCGCCTCGTTGACCTGATCGGGTGACCGCGGCCGGTCCGAACCCGGCAACAGCAGGTCGGCGGTGTCCAGATAGCGCGCGGTGCCCGTCACCGTGGCGACCGCGTGCAACAGCAGCGGTACCGCCGGCGTACCCGACATCCACGGCCGATACTGGAAGTCCTGATAACGCTCGCGGGACACCTTGGCCAGGCGGGTCACGAGCTCGGTCCGCTCCCCGTAGCGGCCCAGCCAGAACAGGTCCGCCAGGACGCGCGGACTGGCCGCGGCCGCGACGTCGGAGTACTCCCGGGTCACCGGGCGACCCGCCGACGTGCCCGCGACGACCTCCCCGGCCGGCTCACCGCGGGTCTCCGACCGCCGCGACACGTGCCCGCCCACCTCGGTACTGGTGACCCACACGTCCTTGGCGGCCACCACGTGGTGGGCGGCGCCGGCGACCCCGTCGGCGAGAACGGCCCCCAGGCCGCCCGGCATGACCGCGTACCCGGGACCCTGCGCCACGCTGAACGCGCGCACCGACACCGGCGCCGCCCGTAGCGCCGCGATCGGTCCACCGGAACCGCTGCCGGGGGTGACCGTCGGGGCCACCGAGAACGCCTCGAGCTCGCGGGCCACCCACTGCCAGGTCTGGGCCTCGATCCGGGCGGCGAGGTCGGCGCGATCGGTCGCTGCGAGCAACGGGCCGTTGAACTCCTCCCCCGTACTCGTGTTCGTCAGGACCAGGGTGGCAAGTCGATCACGAATCAGGCTGCGTTGCAACGGATCTCCGGCCCAGTACGTGGTGACCGAGCCCAGCCGCAGGTCCTCGTCGAGCAGGACGGGCGCGAGACGTTCCAGCACGGTGTGCAGCGCCGGGTTCTCCAGCACCCCCGAGCCGAGGGTGTTGAGGACCGTCACCGTGCCGCGCGAGATCGCCTCGACCAGCCCGGCGACGCCGAGCTGGGAGTCCGTCCGCAGGTCCAGCGGATCGGAGTAGGCGGCGTCGACCCGTCGCAGCAGCACGTCCACCCGCTTGTAGCGACCCAGCGAGCGCATGTAGACCGCGCCGTCCCGAACGGTGAGGTCGGCGCCCTCGACGAGGGGGAAGCCGAGTACCGACGCGAGATAGGCCTGGTCGAAGGCGGTCTCGGACATGCTGCCGGGGCTGAGGACCGCCACCGTCGGGTCGTCGACCCCGGGCGGCGCGTACTCGGTGAGTGCCAGCCGCATCGTGCCGGCGAAGGTGGTCATCGGCCGCGGTGCGCACGCCTGGAACAGCTGCGGGAAGGTCTTCGACATCAGCCGCCGCCCGACGATCGCGTATCCGATCCCCGACGGCGCCTGGGTGCGGTCCCGGTAGGCGACGAACCGGCCGTCAGCAGTACGCGAGATGTCGACCGCGTGCAGGAACAGCGCGTGCGGCCCGGCGACCTCGAGTCGGGCGGCCTTGCGGATGTAACCGGGATGGCCGAAGACCATCTCGGGCGCGACGAGTCCGGCCGCGATCGTCTTCTGGTCGCGGTAGAGGTCACGCAGGAGCAGGTCGAGCAGCATCGACCGCTGCGTGATGGCCTTCTCGAGTTCGGCCCATTCGACGCCGTCGATCACCAGCGGCACCGCGTCGACATCCCAGTCGCGGGTCACGGTGTGCTGACCGTCGAACTCGTTGTAGACCACGCCGTCGTCGCTGACCGCTGCGGCCAGCCGGGCCGCGGAGTCGCGGAGGCGGTCCGGACCGCGCAACTGGTAGATGCGGGCCAGGTCGGCCCACGCCGGACGGATCGCGCCGTCGGCTTCCAGGAGCTCGTCGTAGGAGTTGGCCGGCCGGTCCGCGGATGCGGCCAGACGGGCGGGATCGAAGAGAGTGTGGCCCTCGGCGCGGTAGCGGTCGAACACCGCGGAAGCGTTGCCCGGCGAAGAGGTCACCGAAGAACTGTACGTGCCCGCCGGAGGTCGAGGATCCCGGGCACCCCGAAGTCGGTGGCCTGCCGGGACTGTCGTTCGCGCAACAGCCCGACGTCGACGGTGCCGGTCGTGTGACCGGCCGCCTCGAACCGCCCGTTGCGCCGGGACTCGGCCTCGACCGCGTTCACCGGCGGCCGATCGTAGGCACGTCCTCCGGGATGCACGACGTGGTAGGTGGCACCGCCCACCGACCGGCCGTTGACCGTGTCGATCAGGTCGAAGGTGAGCGGGGTGTCGATGGTGATCGTCGGGTGCAGCGAGCTCGGCGGCTGCCAGGCCCGGAACCGGATGCCGGCGACGCGTTCACCGGTGCGACCGGTGGCGCGCAGTGGAATCGGGAAACCGTTGCAGGTCAACAGGTAACGATCGTCCTCACCACCCAGGACGCGCACCTGCACGCGCTCGACAGAGGAGTCGACGTACCGGGCCGTTCCCGTTCCGGTTGCCTCCTCCCCCAACGTGTTCCACGGCTCGATGGCACCGCGCAGCTCGATCTCCTGGTCCCGGATCTGCACGGTCCCCAGACGCGGGAAGCGGAATTCGGTGAACGGGTCCAGCCAGGCGGTCTCGAACGGATAGCCGGCCTCGCGGAGTTCCTCGGCGACCAGCGCGATGTCGGCGATGACGTAGTGCGGCAACAGGTGTTTGCCGTGGAGGTCGCCGCCGTGGCGGATCAACCGGGCCCGGTAGGGCTTCTCCCAGAACCACGACACAAGGCTCCGCACCAGCAGCGACTGCACCATAGCCATCCGGTGGTGGGGCGGCATCTCGAAAGCCCGCAGCTCCAGCAGGCCCAGCCGGCCGCGCACCGAGTCGGGACTGTAGAGCTTGTCGATGCAGAACTCGGCCCGGTGCGTGTTGCCGGTGATGTCGGTGAGCAGATGCCGCAGCGCCCGGTCGGTGACCCAGGGGTTCGGGGGCGCGCCGTCGAAGCGTCCGCCGGCCCGGGCACCGTCGCCAGAATTCTTGACCGCGAGCCGGTCGATCTCGGCGAAGGCGATCTCCAGCTCGTAGAGCGAGGACTCCCGACCCTCGTCGACACGCGGCGCCTGCGAGGTGGTGCCGATGAACCGGCCGGAGAACAGGTACGACAGCGCGGGATGCCGTTGCCAGTAGGTCAGCATCGACACCAGCAGGTCGGGGCGGCGCAGCATCGGCGAATCGGCGGGCGTGACGCCGCCGAGGGTGATGTGGTTGCCGCCGCCCGTGCCACCGTGGCTCCCGTCGAGGTCGAAGCTCTCGGTGCCCAGCCGCACCTGTCGGGCGTGGTCGTAGAGCGATTCGAGCAGCTCGGACTGCTCGGCGAAACTCCCGGTCGGCTGGATGTTGACCTCGACAACCCCCGGGTCCGGGGTCACCGACAACGAGACGAGTCGCGGGTCGGCGGGCGGTCCGTACCCCTCGACGACGACCGGCGTCGACACCGTGGCGGCGGCGTCCTCGACGAGTTCGACGATCGCGAGATACTCCTCCAGGGTCGAGGTCGGCGGCATGAACACGTGGAGCACGCCGCCGCGGACCTCGGCGACGAGGGCGGTCCGGGGCAGGAACTGCGCGGGGCCCACCTCGCGGACGGTGTGCCCCAGCGCCGCCGACGGGTCGGTCGGCAGGTCGTCGTGGCGTGCGGACGGATCGGCTTCGAACAGCGTCGGGGCCGGACCCCACGACAGCGAGTTGAGCGGCAGCCGCAAGCCGGCCGGCGAGGTGCCGGGGGTCAGCACGATCCGTCCCCGCCGGGTCGTCCACACCGCGCTCTGCCACGCGGTTCGGTCCTCCGAGCGGCTCAGCGGCAACACGTGCGCACTCGGCTGGGTGACGGCGGCGTCGAGCCGCTCGATCAGTGCTCGTCTGCGTCGGACGGAATCCGTTGTCGGCGCGAGGCTCTCGTCGTCGTCGCCGTCCGCCGAATCGGCGTCGACGGAGATCTCGGCCTGCGCGAACGACCGTGCGGCGGGCAGGGTGGGGTCGGTTCCGGGGTCACCGGGCGGCATCGCGGCGAGTTCCCGCATCCGGACCAGCGGGTCCTCGTAGGCCGGCACGACCTGGGCGATCGGAAGTCCCAGTCGCGTCGCGAAGGCGGTGAGCAGTTCCCGTGCCGGGCCGGGGTCGCCGAGGTCGTCGGGGTTCGGGCCGTGGGTCTCGCGGTCGATCGCCGCGGCACAATCGTCGGGCGTCGCCCACGGGTCGGCGAGCAAATTCGGATTCCGCCAGATCGGCAGACCGTCGGCGCGCCACATCAGTTCGAGCTGCCACCGCGGCAGCGGTTCACCGGGATACCACTTGCCCTGGCTGCGCCGCATCAGGCCGCCCGGCGCGTACGCCGTCATGAGGCGGTCGGCCAGCCGCCCGGCCAGCAACCGTTTGTGCGGACCGTCCGCGGCGGTGCGCCACTCCGGGTCCGTCTGGTTGTCGATGGACACGAATGTCGGCTCGCCGCCCATCGTCAGGCGTACGTCGTTGCGTTCCATCCGTTCGTCGACCAGCGCGCCGAGATCGGTGACCCGGCCCCACTGCTCCGCGGTGTAGGGCAGCGTGACGCGTGGGTCCTCGTGGAACCGCGTGACCGTGTTGGTGAAATCCAGAGTGGCGTGGCACGGGCCGGTCGAACCGGTGATCGGTGCGGCGCCGACCGGATGCGGGGTGGCCGCCAAGGGGATGTGCCCCTCGCCGGCGAACAGACCCGACGTCGGATCCAGTCCAACCCAACCGGCCCCGGGGAGGTACACCTCGGTCCACGCGTGCAGGTCGGTGAAATCGGCGTCGGGACCCGACGGACCGTCGAGCGACTTCACGTCCGAGGTCAGCTGGACGAGGTATCCGGACACGAAGCGTGCCGCGAACCCGAGTTCGCGCAGGAGGGCGACCAGCAACCAGGCCGAGTCCCGGCAGGAACCGATGGCACTGGAGAGCGTGTACTCCGGCGACTGCACGCCGGCCTCGAGGCGGACGGTGTAGCCGACGGCGTCGCGCACCGCGGCGTTGAGGCGCACCAGGAAGTCGATGACCCGCGTGCGGCCGGCCGGCCGATGCTTCGCCGCGAACCTCGCGATCTCCGGATGCACCGGCGCACCGGCGAATTCACCGTCGGTGACCCCGGCCGGCCGGAGGAAGATCTCGAGGTCGCGCCGCAGCTCGGCCGGATAGTCGAACCCGTAGAACTCGGCCCACTCCTCGATGAAGAAGTCGAACGGATTGATCGCGGTGAGGTCCGCGACCAGACTGACGGTGATCCCGAGGGTGGTCGAGGGTTTCGGGAACACCAGGCGCGCCAGATAGTTGCTGAACGCGTCCTGCTGCCAGTTCAGGAAGTGCTCACCGGGGTCGACGGTGAGCGAGTACGCCTCGATCGGTGTGCGCGAGTGCGGCGCCGGACGCAGGCGGACGACGTGGGGGTAGATCTTGGTCGGCCGGTCGAACGAGTACACCGTCCGATGCTCGAGGGCAACCTTGATCGTCACCGGCGGAACTCCCCGCCCGGGCCCGTCACCACTATTCCGGCAGCCGACTCGATCCCACCGCTGTGCGCCATGGTGGAGATCTCATCACAGATGACCTCCAGGCGCCGGGTGACGAGCACCGCGCCGGGAACACGGTGGCCGAACTCACGTCGGCCCACCGCTTTTCGGCTCAGGCAGTGCTCCCGGCGTCCTTCTGGTCGGCGCCCTTCTGCTCGGCGTCCTTCTGGTCGGCGCCGCCCCGCGGTGCGGGCTTGGCGTCGATCCCCGATTCCTTGCGCTGCTGCGGGGTGATCGCCGCGGGGGCGTCGGTCAGCGGGTCGACGCCGCCACCCGACTTCGGGAACGCGATCACCTCGCGGATGGACGACTCGCCGGCGAGCAGTGCGGTGATGCGGTCCCATCCGAAGGCGATGCCGCCGTGCGGCGGAGCGCCGTAGGCGAAGGCGTCGAGCAGGAAGCCGAACTTCTCCTGCGCCTCGTCGTGGCCGATGCCCATGATCTCGAAGACGCGCTCCTGCACGTCCCGCCGATGGATACGGATCGATCCGCCGCCGATCTCGTTGCCGTTGCACACGATGTCGTAGGCGTAGGCCAGGGCCGAACCCGGATCGGACTCCAAGGCGTCGATCGACTCCGGCTTGGGCGAGGTGAACGCATGGTGCACCGCGGTCCAGGCCGAATGTCCCAGTGCGACATCGCCGGACGCCGTCGCGTCGGCAACCGGCTCGAACATCGGCGCGTCCACCACCCAGGTGAACGCCCAGTCCCCGTCCTTGATGAGCCCGAGCTTCGAAGCGATCTCACCGCGCGCGGCACCGAGCAGGGCGCGGGTCGACTTCACCTCTCCCGCACCGAAGAACACGCAGTCACCCGGCTCCGCGCCGACATGGGCGGCCAGACCGGAGCGCTCCTCCTCGGAGAGGTTCTTGGCGACCGGCCCGCTGAGGGTCCCGTCTTCGGCGATGAGGACGTACGCCAGACCGCGTGCCCCGCGCTGCTTCGCCCATTCCTGCCATGCGTCGAGCTGGCGGCGTGGCTGCGACGCACCGCCGGGCATGACGACCGCTCCGACGTACGGTGCCTGGAACACGCGGAACGGGGTGTCCTTGAAGTACTCGGCACACTCGACGAGTTCGAGACCGAAGCGCAGATCCGGCTTGTCCGAACCGAATCGGCGCATCGCATCGGCGTAGGTCATCCGCGGGATCGGGGTGGTGATGTCGACGCCGATGAGCTTCCACAGCGCGACGAGGATCTCCTCGGCGACGGCGATGACGTCGTCCTGGTCGACGAAGCTCATCTCGATGTCGAGCTGGGTGAACTCCGGCTGCCGGTCGGCGCGGAAGTCCTCGTCGCGGTAGCAGCGCGCGATCTGGTAGTACCGCTCCATGCCCGCGACCATCAGCAGCTGCTTGAACAGCTGCGGGCTCTGCGGCAAGGCGTAGAAGGTGCCGGGCTGCAGGCGCGCCGGAACCAGGAAGTCACGTGCCCCTTCCGGCGTCGACCGGGTCAGCGTGGGCGTCTCGATCTCGGTGAAGTCGTGGGCGGCGAGCACGCCGCGCGCCGCCGCGTTCGCCTTGGACCGCAGGCGGAGCGCCGCGCTGGGCCCCGCACGCCGCAGGTCGAGGTAGCGGTGACGCAGGCGCGCCTCCTCGCCCGGCGACTCGTCGAGCTGGAACGGCAGCGGCGCGGACTCGTTGAGGACCTCGAGCTCGACGGCGTTGATCTCGATCTCGCCGGAGCTCAGGTTGGGGTTCTCGCTGCCCTCGGGACGCACCTCGACGACGCCGGTCACGGTGACGCAGTACTCGGCGCGCAGACGGTGGGCGGCCGGCGCGACCGACTCGTCGCGGAAGACCACCTGGACCAATCCGGTGGCGTCGCGCAGGTCGATGAAGACCACGCCACCGTGGTCGCGTCGGCGTGCGACCCACCCGGCGACGGTGACGGTCTGCGACGCGTCGGCGCGGCGCAGCGAACCTGCGGAATGCGTGCGGAGCACTGAGGATCCTTCCAGGAGTCGAAATCGGTCGGCGGAAACGCAGACCAGGTGTCCATGGTGCCGTATCCGCGCCCCCGGCCGTCAATCGCATACCTTCGCCGAGGCAGCGAGGGGCGGGTGCCGATCGTGCCAGAATGGCCGCGTGACCTTCCAAGGCAGCGGATCGATCGACACCGGCAGCGTCTCCGGCGGCGGTGGAGGCGGTGGGGGCCGGATCGCGCTGGGCGGCGGCGCGGGACTCCTCATCACGATCGTCGCGCTGTTCTTCGGGGTGAACCCCGGCGATCTGCTCGGCGCCGGCGGCCCCGCTCCCGGCACCTCGTCGGACGCCGCGCAGATCCAGCAGCAACTGGACGAGTGCACCTATGAGATGGCCAACGAGAACACGATCTGCCGGATCAAGGCGACCACCGTCAGCGTCGACACGGTGTGGTCGGATCTGTGGCCCGAGTACGAGCCACCGCAGACGGTCATCTTCTCCGACGCGGTGAACACCGGGTGCGGCGCGGCGAGTTCGGCGACCGGCCCGTTCTACTGTCCCGCCGATTCGACGGCGTACTTCGATCCGACGTTCTTCGCCCAGCTGCGTCGCATGGGCGGCAGCGACGGGCCCCTCGCGCAGGAGTACGTCGTGGCCCACGAGTACGGACACCACGTGCAGAACCTCACCGGCGCCCTCGCCAAGGGTCAGCGGATGGGTTCGCAGGGACCGCGATCGGGTTCGGTGCGGGTCGAATTGCAGGCCGACTGCCTCGCCGGGGTGTGGGCCCATCACGCCGACGACGGCCCAGACGCCCTCCTCGCGCCCATCACCGAGGAGCAGATAGCGACGGTCATCCAGACCGCGAAGGCCATCGGCGACGACACCATCCAGGGCGCGGGCTCCAATCCCGAGGGCTGGACTCATGGTTCGGCCGCCCAACGCACGCGGTGGTTCACCGTCGGCTACCAGTCGGGCGATCCGGATCGCTGCGACACCTTCGCCACCGACGACCTGTGAACGCCACCGACCCGGGCGGGACCGGACCCCGCAGGCCCACCGCCGTCGACGCGATCGCCGAGGCGCACCTGGACCGGTTGTGCGCGCTCGATCCGCTGTTCGCCACCGAGATCGGGCGCGGTGGGCACGACGACCGGCTGACCGACTTCTCCGCGCAGGGGTGCGCCGAACGCGCCGAGGTCGCCGCCGGCACCCTCTCCGCACTGGGCGGCGCCGACGTCGTCGATGCCATCGACCGCGTCACCGTCGCGACCATGAGCGCCTCGCTGCGTCGCGAGCTCGCACTCGCCGACGCGGGCGAGCACATCGGCGACTGCAATGTCATCGCGTCACCGTTGCAGGCGCTGCGCGACGTCTTCGACCTCATGCCCACCGACACCCGCGAGCAGCGGGAGACCTTCTTGTCCCGCCTCACCGCGATCCCGGCGTCGCTCACCGACGTCGTCGACGGCCTCGCCCACCGGCTTCGTCACGGTCCGCCGCCGGCCCGTCGACAGGTGGCGGCGGTCGCCCGGCAGGCCGACACCGCGGCCGATGCCATCGCCGGCAACACCGCACCGATCGCGGCCGACCCGGCGCTCGCCGGCACCCTCGCCACCGCGCTCGACGCGGCCCGGACCTCGTTCGGGACCTTCGCCCACTACCTGCGCACCGGCGTTCTCGCTCAGGCCGTCGACGACGACGCGGTCGGCCGCGACCGCTACCTGCTGCACCTGCCGGCCTACCTGGGCGCCGACGCCGATCCCGACGACGCCTATGCCTGGGCGATGACCCGGTTGCGGCAGATCGTCGCCGAGCAGCAGGAGATCGCGGAGGGTCTGCTCCCCGGACAGGGGGTCGCGGCGACGCTCGCCTGGCTGGATCGTCAGCCGCAGTACCAGATCCACGATCGCGCGGAATTCGTCGACTGGATGCAGGCGACGTCCGACGCGGCGGTCGCCGGTCTGGCGGGCACGCACTTCGACCTCCCGGCCCGGCTGTCCCGGCTGGAGTGCCGGCTCGCCCTGTCGTCGACCGGGATCATCTACTACACCCAGCCCAGCGAGGATCTGTCCCGCCCGGGCCGGATGTGGTGGGCGGTGCCCGACGACCAGACCGTCTTCCACACCTGGCAGGAGAAGACGACGGTCTACCACGAGGGCGTGCCCGGGCATCATCTCCAGCTCGGATCGGCGATCGTCGACCCCGACCTCAACGCCTGGCGCAAGCTCGCGTCGTTCACCTCCGGACACGGCGAGGGCTGGGCGCTCTACGCCGAACGCCTGATGGACGAGCTCGGCTGGCTCGAGGACCCGGGCGACCGCATGGGGATGCTCGACTCGCAGCGGCTGCGGGCCGCGCGGGTCGTGGTCGACATCGGCGTCCACTGCCGCCTGCCCGCGCCGGAGTCCCTCGGCGGCGGGATCTGGGACGCCGACAAGGCCTGGACGTTCCTGACCTCGTCGGTCGCGATGGACCACGCCGTGTTGCGTTTCGAACTCGACCGCTATCTGGGCTGGCCCGGCCAGGCGCCCTCGTATGCGCTCGGCCAGCGCGTGTGGGAGCAGACGCGCACCGCCGCCCTCCGCCGGCACCCGGACTGGACGCTCAAGGACTTCCATTCGCGCGCACTGGCTCTCGGCGGTGTCTCGCTGGACGTCCTCGTGGCCGAGGTCGCCGGCCCGCCCTCCGGGTGAGATCTCCCCGAGGGCGGGCGCCGAAAACCGCCCATCACAGGTCCGCCGGCCGCACATCGTCGTCGGTCGAGCTGTGCGGGGCGGTTCTCAGCGGCGGAATGTGCGGCGGGCTCAGCCCAGGAGGCGACGGACCTCGGCGACCACGTCGTCCAGGGCGACCCGGTGCTGTTCGCCGTTGCTCAGGTCCTTGATCTCCAGCCGGCGCTCGGCGAGTTCGTTCTCCCCGAGCACCAGCGCCAGCCGCGCCCCCGAACGGTCGGCTGCCTTCATCGCACCCTTGAGGCCACGATCGCCGTAGGCCAGGTCGACATTGATCCCGGCGGCGCGCAGAGCGCCTGCGACACCGACGAGTTCGGCTTTGGCCGCCGAGCCCAGCGGCACTCCGAAGACCTGGCAGCGGGCCGCCTCGGTGCCCGCGACGCCCTCGGCCTCCAGCGCCAGCATCGTCCGGTCGACGCCGATCCCGAACCCGATGCCCGACAGATCCTGCTTGGCGCCCAGCTGCCGCATCAGACCGTCGTAGCGCCCGCCGCCGCCGATGCCCGACTGCGCACCGAGACCGTCGTGGACGAATTCGAACGTGGTCTTCGTGTAGTAGTCCAGGCCGCGCACCAGACGCGGGTTGATCTCGTAGACGACACCCAGCCGGTCCAGGTGCGCCAGGACGAGGTCGAAGTGCGCCTTCGCGTCGTCGGACAGATAGTCGATGAGCAGCGGTGCGCCTGCGGTCGCCGCCTTGATCTCCGGCCGCTTGTCGTCGAGGACACGCAGCGGGTTGATCTCGGCGCGCATCCGGGTGGCCTCGTCGAGGTCGAGCCCGAACAGGAACTCCTGCAAGGCCTCTCGATAGCGCGGCCGGCTCTCGTCGTCACCCAGCGAGGTGATCTCCAGCCGGAACCCAGTCAGCCCGAGTCGGCGATAGCCCTCGTCGGCGATCGCGATGACCTCGGCGTCGAGCGCCGGGTCGTCGACACCGATCGCCTCGACGCCGACCTGCTGCAGCTGGCGGTACCGGCCGGTCTGCGGCTTCTCGTAGCGGAAGAACGGCCCGGCGTAGCAGACCTTCACCGGTAGCTGGCCGCGGTCGAGACCGTGCTGGATCACCGCGCGCACCACGCCCGCGGTGCCCTCGGGACGCAGCGTCACCGAGCGGTCGCCGCGGTCGGCGAACGTGTACATCTCCTTGCTCACGACATCGGTCGACTCCCCGACCCCGCGTGCGAACAGCGCGGTGTCCTCGAACACCGGCAGTTCGATGTGGCCGTAGCCGGCACGACGCGCTGCGTCGGTGAGCGTGTCCCGGACCCTCCGGAAGTCCGCCGAGTTCGGCGGGAAGTAGTCCGGGATGCCCCGGGGGGCCTGAAATGCTCCGCTCACAGTCCGTGTCGTCCCTTCGGTCGCGTGCTCTGGTGCTCGAGGCCGGCCAGGAAGGGATTGCTCGCACTCTCCTGGCCGATGGTGGTCTGGGGTCCGTGGCCGGGCAGGACCAGCGTCTCCGCGGGCAGCGGCAGGAGTTTCGCCGCTATCGAGTCGAGCAACTGCTGATGGTTGCCCCCGGGGAGATCCGTCCGGCCGATCGAACCGGCAAACAATACGTCACCGGAGAAGCAGACCCCGACCACCGACGGCGTGTCGGGCCCGGCCTGATCCCGGGTCTCGTCCGGCACGTCGACGTCGACCCCGAGCAGCACGGAGCCCTGTGTGTGTCCGGGCGCGAGATCGACCGAGAAGGAGACCCCGGCGAGTTCCACCGACTCGCCGTCGGCGAACTCGACCACCTTCTCCGGCTCGGTGAACACCTGGTCGCCGATCATCGCGCCCAACGCCCGTCCGATACCGAGACCGGGATCGGCGAGCATCGGACGATCCGCGGGATGGATGTAGGCCGGGATCGAGTACTCGTCGCAGAGTTCCGTCGCGTTCCAGGTGTGGTCGAGATGACCGTGCGTGAGCAGCACCGCCACCGGGGTGAGGTCGTGTTCGGCGAGCAGTTCCCGGACCCGCGGCGCCGCATCCTGGCCCGGATCGATGATCACCGCCTCCGATCCCGCCTCGGCGGCGACGATGTAGCAGTTCGTCTGGAACATCCCGGCGGGGAATCCGGTGATGAGCATGCTGCTCCTCGGGTCGGCGCGGACAGGACGACGCACACACGTCGGTGTCCATTGTTGCGTAGGCGGCATGGCTCGCGACCCGCCGCACCCCGTTCTCAGGTACAACTGGCACACTTGCCCCCGAGTAAGTGACATCCACGACGATGTCGGCACAGCCATGCCGAGGTTTCAGGAGGATCCACCCGCGTGTCCACCAATGAGGAGCGCCGCGAGGCGGCGAAGCGGAAGCTCGAAGAACGCCTCGAGACCGAGCGCCTCGCCCGGCGCAAGCGGAAGATCGTCATCGCCTCCGTCTCGACCGCCGTCGTGGTCGCCGTGGTCGCGGGCGTGACCGCCGTCGTGGTGAAGAAGATCATGGACGACCGCGAGGCCGCACGCTGGACGACCTGCGCCTACGAGGACTCCCCGAGCCGCTTCGACCAGCTGCCCGATCAGGTGCCCGACAACGTCCCGGCCGATCAGCGAGCGCAGTACCAAGCCGAACTCGACGAGCTGAAGGCGGCCGCGGAGAACGAGCGCACCTCGCCCAAGCCCGACGAGCGCGTCCTCAAGTCGGGCACCGAGAAGGCCACGTTCGTCACCTCCCAGGGCACCCTGCCGATCACGCTCGAACGCGATGGCGCGCCGTGCAACACGGCTGCGGTGACCTCGTTGATCGAGAACAAGTTCTACGACGACTCCACCTGCCACCGCATGACCACCAGCGAGACGCTGAAGATCCTGCAGTGCGGCGACCCCACCGGCACCGGCATGAGCGGGCCCGGTTGGACCAGCCCCGACGAGCCGCCGACCGACCTGCAGACGGTCGGGCAGCCGGATCCGACGACCGGTTCGCAGCCCGTCATCTACCCGCGCGGCACCATCGCGATCGCCAACAGCAGCCAGGGCGGACAGAACCCGAACACCGGGTCCAGCCAGCTCTTCATCGTGATCAACGACAGCCAGTTGGGCCCGGACTACTCGATCGTCGGCAAGGTCGACGAACCCGGACTCGCGGTGCTCGACAAGGTCTACGCCGGCGGCATCAACCCCGGCCCGATCGGCAGCCAGCCCGGGGACGGTGAGCCGAAGCTCCCGGTGACCATCGAGACGGCCACGATCAA